>JAACDM010000419.1 GCA_009936795.1 Verrucomicrobiaceae bacterium
ACACGATGGTGCTAAGCCATGGCGGGGAGTGAAGCGAGATCAATGGGAAGGTGGGCATCGTACGCCATTCCTTGTCCGTTGGCCTGGGGTGGTGACTCCTGGCACGGTCAGTGATCAGCTCTTGAGCCTAACGGATATCTTTGCGACTTGTGCCGCCATTGTGGACTCGGATGTTCCGAACGAAGCAGCGGAGGATAGCTACGACGTACTGCCGGTTCTGAAGGGCGCTGCAGAGGGCGTCGCTGTTCGTCCCTACATTCTCCAGCAAACGATCTCTCTTGCCTTGTCGATTCGACAAGGTGCGTGGAAGTATTTGGACCACCAAGGTTCCGGTGGGAACAATTACACAAAGGATGGGCCCTGGGGAATGAAGTCGTTTGCCTTACCTGAGACGGATTTATCAGCGCCTGGGCAACTCTACCATCTACGGAATGATCCCGGTGAAACGACGAATCTTTATACCAAGCACCCGGATAAAGTGCGGCATTTGAAAGCGCTGCTCGAGGCTTCCAACACCGCTGGGCGAAGTGCCCCGCTACGGTAGTGGCTCGGCTAAGCGACGGTCTCGTCTTCCACGCCGATGTGCATCCATTTCTTGAGAAGGGGTGTCAGGGCAAGGCAGAGGACGGCCGTGCCTAAAGTGACCAGTCCGATCCAGCCGTAGACATTTCCGTAGATAGAAACGGTCTCTTTTGGGATGGGAATCGATGTGGAATCACCATGCGAAACGTTGGTTAGGCCCGCGATCTGACCACCGACAAAGTTCGCTAGTGCGGTGGCGATGAACCAGGCTCCCATGACAGTACTCACGATCTTGGTAGGTGAGAGCTTCGTCACCATGGAAAGGCCAACCGGTGAGAGGCAGAGTTCACCGGTCGTGTGCAGGAGATAGCCTAACAGCAGCCAATGAAGGGCAACCATACCACGGTCGTCCGCGATGAAAGCTCCGTACCACAATGCCGCAAAGCCCAAGCCCAGCTGAAGGAAACTGAAAGCGAATTTCATAGGCGTCGTGGGCTCCTTGCCACGCTGACCAAGGAAGGTCCAGAGCGTGCTGAAGACCAAGCCGAAGAGAAGAATGAAGATCGGATTGGCCGCTTGGAACTCTGAAGCTGGGATCTCCGAGCCTTTGCCGGCCTCAACGATTCCCATGCCGAGGTGTTGGTCAGTCAGGTTCCACGTGACGCGATCAACCGGAGCCTCGGCTGGATCTTCAGCTGTCATAGCCTCTCGCAGCTCTGTCAGTGTTGTCATGGTGAAGTCCTCGTCGCCGTTGGCGTAGCCGAGTTGTTCTTGGGAAAGCAGAGGCAATGTAGCTAGCTCACTATCATCCGTTTTGATAGGTACGCGGAATGTGAGGGTAGTTCCGATGTCTTCCTGACCGATGGTCCGGCTTTCGCTGGTCCTATCAACGTTTCGGTCGGTAAAGTTGTTGATCGAGCTTCCCGCTTGTTCGAAGAAGGCCCAGAATAGAACCGAGAAGAAGGTTAGAATGAGAACGACGAAGAGACGCTCGCGCTCTACTTTCTTGCTATTGACCGCACAGATGAAAATCGAACCAAAGGCGATGATGACCAAAGAGTAGAGAACGATGCCAGCCAATCCGCCTTGCTGCATGATTACTGTAAGAAGAGGGACAATGCCTGCGATGCCGACGAAGATGGCTTGCTTGGCCGTCACCCAGGGCAGCGCGATTGCAGATGCCGCCATGATCCCAAGGGCCCAGAGTTCCCAACTCGAATCACGATGGAACCAGCCGTAGAGGAGTGCCAGGATGGCGACTACGCCGTAATAGATCGGGAGATGCTTACTCAGAATCGGAGCTGCGCGTTGCTTGAGGCGCTCGATAGAGGGTGGGCCACCGACCTCTTTTGGAATACCACCCTTTGTCAGGGCGATGGTGGCGATGACGCCAGAAATCAGCAATGCCAGTCCAAGGAAGATTCGAGCGCCGACTTGTAGGCTACTGATATCTGCCAAAGGCGTATCCACTCCCATCATCTGAACGGCTGTCTGCTCTAGCTGCGTCTGGAAGATCATCGAGAGTGCGGTGACGACAGCACCTCCAAGGATCAAGGCTTGTGTGAGTCTCGTGGGGGCGATGAAGATGGCGACGCCGATGAGCATGCCCATCGTGGCCAAGCCAAACCCGTAGTGCCATCCGTAGGTCTCGCCGACATAACCGCAAGCGATGGGAGAGATGGCCGCTCCGAGGTTGATGCCCATGTAGAACAACGTGAATCCCGCATCTTTCCGCTGGCTAGCTTTAGGATAAAGGCTGCCTACCATCGTGGAGATGTTAGGTTTAAAGAAGCCATTTCCTACGATTAGCAAGGCCAGGGCAATGAAGAAGATGATCTCATTCTCAAACGTCATGGCGAGGTGGCCGGCCGACATCAACAGACCGCCGACGACGACAGCGAATAGCTGCCCGAGGAGTCGATCTGCCAGCATGCCCCCAATGAATGGAGTGGCATATACAAGCCCAGTGTAGGCGCCATAGACCGAGTACGCCTGCTCGTCGTTGTAGCCGAGAAATCCTTTGATCATATAGAAGACCAGCAACGCCCGCATCCCATAATAGGAGAAGCGTTCCCACATCTCGGCGAAGAAGAGAGTGAAGAGGCCGGGAGGATGGCCGAGCAGGGTGGGGGAGGGATCGGAGGAAGACGTGCCGTTCATGAGTGTTCATGGTTTAGCGACTTCTGCCGCGGATTCAATGCTATTCGACGCGGCCAGTGAGACGGGGCGTAGCGACTTTGTGTCGGGGGAGCGGAGAATTCTTGATGACTTCTTGAATAGAGTTCAGAGAGGCGGCGTCTCTCTTTTATCACGCTTGGTAGAGCGCTCGCCTAGCAGGAATTTGTCGCACAACGGTTAGACCGAGAAGCCTTTCTCGGCCGGAAGTTGGTGCGACTTCACCCTCTAACAGCTCTGAACTATCATGAAGATCCTCGTATGTGCTTGGCCAATTGTTGTAATATCTTTGATAGGTTTACTTGCCTCTCTCGAGGCCTACACAGTGATCATCGACCCCGGCCACGGCGGTTCCGATCCAGGGGCGGTGCGTCCGGGGGCCTATGAGAAGCAGCTCACACTTTCGACTTCCGTCATGCTCGCTGCCGAACTACGCCGCCTGGGCGTTCCCTACGTCATGACGCGCTATAGCGACGAGACGTGCTCATTGATCTCACGCCGCGACTTGGCGGCACGCTATCCCGGTAGTGTGTTTGTCAGCATCCACTACAATGCCGCCCAGAGTACAGCCGCAAGTGGTATCGAAACCTTCTACCACGGGACGAGTGGTCGGGCTTTAGGGGCCCAGGTCCAACGTGCTCTCATCTACATGACCGGTGCGCCAAATCGCGGACTCAAGAAACGCGGATTCAAAGTGCTGGCAAAGAATCCTGCTCGGGCGGCCATTCTCGTCGAGGGTGGATTCATTTCGAATGCGTGGGAGCGTCGGCGTTGTCAGGATCCACGCTACCAGCTAGCGGTGGCCCAAGGTATTGTGATGGGGCTGGTTGACACCTTTGGTCGACCAAAGCGCGGCGGGGGTGCTCAGCAACTCCAGACCGTGCATCAGGTTGCGGCTGCTCGTCCTACTCGGAGTTCACGGGCACGTCGGGGAGTTGTTGTGACGACATTCTCAGCGACACTAGGCCGCCGGAGGCGCTGAATCTTCTATCGAGGAATTTCAAATATTTACGGAAATTTCAGAAACTAGGCTTGGTAAAGTTGTCGTCATTTCCTTATTTGAAATCCCGTTGGGAACGTACAGATTCCGGCGTGGCCTTATATCTGGGCTGCACTTGCCAAATGCCTCTATTCTTGACACCCACCAAGCACCTGACTGTGATGAAGGTTCCCCCTCGGGACCGATCTGAGCGCTTGGAGAGGTTTTAAACGGCACTCGCGGGACGGCACGGGACTTGCGTCATTGACGTAACCTAGGGTGACCTGCCTCCACCTCTCAACAACGACCTGACTTTCGAAATGATGAACAGACACTACCAAACTCAGCTTCCCAGCGGGACCCTTCACCGATTTGAGGACGAACACGATGCTTGTGGCGTGGGCTTCGTGGCTCAGGTGGATGGCGTTGCCAGTCATCAGATTGTGAAATACGGCGTGGAGAGCGTGTGCAATGTCACCCACCGCGGGGCGGTAGATGCGGATGGCAAGACGGGCGATGGTGCAGGGGTGTCGACTCAGATTCCTTTCAAGCTGTTCAAGCCGGAACTGGACAAGCTTGGCGTCACGTTGGAAGACCCCTCAGCTTTGGGAATCGGAATGTTCTTTCTTCCGCGTGAAGACGGCGCTCAGCAACTCAAGGCGAAGGTCCTGGCCGAAGGCGTGCTGAGGAATCGTGGAGTGGCTGTCTATGGATGGCGCGAAGTACCAGTGAATCCGAAGGAACTTGGCGATACGGCACTGGCCTCTCGGCCGGATATCCTCCAATTGATGATTGGGCGACCAGACGGCGAGAGCAGCGAGGCTTTCGAGCGGACGTTGTTTCTTGCTCGTCGTGAAATCGAAATCAAGGCACAGCAAGAGGGCATCACTCCCTTCTACATCGCCTCTCTTTCGGCACGTTTGCTCAGTTACAAGGGGCTTATGGTGGCCTCTGCTTTGGATAATTTCTACGGTGACTTGTGCAACCCTGACTTCGAGTCAGCGATCTGTCTCTATCACCAGCGGTTCAGCACGAACACGTTCCCGACTTGGTCGCTCGGTCAGCCCTTCCGCATGCTGGCGCATAATGGTGAGATCAACACCCTGCGAGGCAATCGGAACTGGTTCAATTCACGGGCGAGCGACTTTGCAAGTGAGGTAGATTGTTGGACGGAGAAAGACGTGCCATTGTTTAAGGATCTGCTCGATCCCGATGCCTCCGATTCTGCTAGTTTGGATGGTGCTCTT
Source organism: Verrucomicrobiaceae bacterium (assembly GCA_009936795.1). Classification (GTDB taxonomy): domain Bacteria; phylum Verrucomicrobiota; class Verrucomicrobiia; order Verrucomicrobiales; family DEV007; genus JAACDM01. The sequence continues at coordinate 4,924 of JAACDM010000419.1, forward strand.
GAGTTGCTCGTTCTGAGTGGGCGTTCTGTGGAGCATTCCATGGCGATGCTCGTGCCTCCTGCTTGGAGAATTGACCCCTACACCTCAGAAGAGGAAAAAGCGTTCTATCAATATCACCGTTGCTTCAGTGAGCCCTGGGATGGGCCGGCGGCGCTGGCGTTCTCTGATGGCCTTACCGTGGCGGCTTCGCTCGATCGAAATGGTCTCCGCCCAATGCGATTCAAGCATACGAGTGATGGCATCTTCACGGTGGGTTCCGAGGTGGGAGTGATTCATTTGGATGATGCCAAGGTGATTGCCAAAGGACGTCTCGCTCCAGGCGAGATGGTTTCTGTCAATACGGTTACTGGTGAGGTCCAGTATAACAATGAAATCAAAGAAGGCTTGGCAAAGAGTCAGCCGTACGGAGAGTGGTTGAAGAATAGGATCAATCTAGACGATGAAGTTTCTGCTGATCCCGAGCCTGGCGCTGCCAATGGCATTGATCCGCTCTCCCGTTGGCAGAGTCAGACGGCGAATGGCTACACGGACGAGGAGTTGAACATGTCGATCACTCCGATGATTGCTGCCGGGCAGGAGGCCACCTACTCAATGGGCGATGACACGCCGTTAAGCGTGCTTTCGTATCAGCCGCGACTTCTATACACCTACTTTAAGCAGCTCTTCGCGCAGGTGACGACCCCGCCGATCGATCCAATCCGCGAGCGTCTCGTCATGTCGATCAGTGCGGATCTCGGTCCGGAAGGCAATTTGCTGACAGAGACACCAGGGCATGCTCGGGTCATCCATTTGGAGAGTCCGTTCCTATTCCCGCATCAGTTAGCTGCTCTCAAAACGCTGAACTCGGAATATACCACGGCAGAGCTCGATATCACCTGGCCGGTCAGCGAGGGAGCGGCCGGGCTCAAGAAAGCTGTGGATGCCTTGCGTGCTGCAGCGGAGAAGGCCTGTGACGATGGCGTAAAATTGATCGTTCTGACAGACAAAGCGGCAAGTCATGCACGTGCGGCCATGCCATCGCTGGTGGCGACGGGTGCGGTGCACCAGCATCTCATCCGTAGTGAGAAACGCATGGACGTGAGCCTCATACTGGAGAGTGCTGAGCCTCGAGATACCCACCAGATGGCTTGTCTCTTTGGTTATGGTGTTACGGCGATTTGTCCCTACTTAGCCTTCCAAACGATCGGTGAGATCTTTGAAAAAGATCAAACCGTACGGAAGCCGAAGTTATCGGCAGTCACTGACATTACTCAGGGATTGAAAAACTATCGCTCGGCCTTGGAGAAGGGTGTGCTGAAGATCATGTCCAAGATGGGCATCTCGGTGCTGAACAGTTACCAGGGGGCACAAATCTTTGAGGCTATCGGGCTTAGTGAGAACTTTATTGGCGAATGCTTCGACGGGACGCCTTCGCAGATTGACGGCATCGACTTTGCAGACGTCGCCATGGAGACGCTAGCTCGCCATCAGGCTGCCTATGGTGCTGCTGTTCCTGAAGACGTTTCCAAGCTTAAGCTTGGCGATCCCGGGAATTACCGCTGGCGTCGGAATGGTGAGATTCATGCGATTGCCAATCCCATGCTCAAGAACTTCCACACCTTTGTGAGGGAGAATGATCCTGACAAATACGAAAAGTATTTAGAGGATGTGCTCGCGAATCGACCTATTTCTCTCCACGACATGTGGGAATTCGTGCCTTCCGGAAACGCAATTCCTGTGGAGGATGTGGAGCCGATTGAGGACATTCGCGTGCGCTTCACGACGGCAGCGATGTCGCTTGGTGCGCTCAGCCCCGAGGCCCACGAGACACTGGCCATTGCCATGAATCGTATCGGTGGCAAGTCAGACTCCGGCGAGGGTGGTGAATCTGCCGAACGCTTCAATTCAGAGCGCAACAGCAAGATCAAGCAGGTTGCTTCGGGTCGCTTTGGTGTTCACGCTGAATATCTTGCCAGCGCCGACGAGATCGAGATCAAGATGGCGCAGGGAGCGAAGCCTGGTGAAGGCGGTCAGTTGCCGGGTCACAAAGTGAGTGGTATCATTGCGAAGCTACGTCACACGCAGCCAGGCGTGACCTTGATCAGTCCTCCGCCGCACCATGACATTTATTCCATTGAGGACCTTGCACAGCTCATTCACGACCTGAAGGAGGTCAATCCAAGGGCCCGCGTTTGTGTGAAGCTTGTGGCCGAGACTGGTGTCGGCACGATCGCTGCCGGTGTCGCAAAGGCCAATGCTGACATTATCCTTGTTTCAGGGCATGACGGAGGCACCGGTGCCTCGCCGCTCAGCTCGATCCGTCACGCAGGGTTGCCTTGGGAGCTTGGTGTGGCCGAGACTCAGCAGGTGCTGATGATGAACGGCCTGCGTGACCGTGTGACGTTGCGGACGGACGGTGGCATGCGCAATGGCCGTGATATCATCACGGCCGCAATTCTTGGAGCCGAGGAGTTTAACTTCGGAACCATCGCGATGATTGCCATGGGATGTGTCTATGTTAGACAGTGCCATTTGAATACTTGCCCTGTGGGTATCGCGACGCAGCAGGAGCACCTGCGTGCGAAGTTCAAAGGTGATCCCGAGCACGTGATCAACTTCTTTAATGCGGTGGCAAATGAGGCTCGCGAAATCATGGCAGAGCTTGGTGTATCCAAGTTGAATGATCTGATAGGACGCCCTGAGTTGCTGAAAGTGCGCGAGATCGAAGATCATCCCAAGGCGAACAAGCTCGACTTTAGCAAGCTGCTGAAGGATGTGGCTGCTGAGGATGGAGAGAACTACCCGCGTTATTGTAGGAATCTCCGGAATGACGGGAATCACGCACGTCCATTGGATGACAAGATCCTTCAAGACGCGAGGCTGGCGATTCGTGATAAGACTCCAGTCGAGTTATCTTACAAGGTAAAGAATACCAATCGAAATGTGGGCACCAAGCTCGCTGGCGAGATTGCCTATCATCATGGAAATCATGGATTACCCGACGGGACGATCAACGTGAATCTGAGGGGAAGCGCCGGACAGAGTTTTGCGACGTTCCTTTGTGGCGGTGTCAGTCTCATCCTCACAGGCGAGGCCAACGACTACGTCGGTAAAGGCATGTGTGGTGGCGAGATTATCATTAAACCGCCAACAAACCGTGGTTTCACGCCTCATGAGAATTCGATCATCGGGAACACCGTGATGTATGGTTCAACGGGAGGTCATCTCTTCGCCAATGGTCGCGCAGGCGAGCGGTTGTGTGTCCGAAACTCAGGTGGCACCGCCATCGTGGAGGGCTGTGGTGATCACGGTTGTGAGTATATGACGAATGGTCTCGTCTTCATCCTTGGGCCCACTGGTAAGAATTTCGGTGCTGGGATGTCGGGTGGCCTAGCTTACATCTACGACGAGGAAGGTGACTTCGAGAAGCTCTACAATCCTGAAATGGTCGAGGCGAAAGCGCTAGATGGCGAAGAGGACGAAAAATTCCTCCAGAGTTACATCTACCAACACATCGAGAAGACTGATTCTGAGCGTGCCAAAGCTATCATGGCTGACTGGGCTTCGGCGAAAGCCAAGTTTGTCAAAGTCGTGCCCAAGGATTCCTCTGTGAGTGCGGCCAAAGATGAGAAGCCGAAGACGGTTGCTGCGAAGTAATATGGTCTGAGTGTATCCAGAGCTTTTAGCCCCCGTCAGAGGCAAGATACCACGGCCACCTTGTGGGCTTTCACCCTTGCCTTCAATGGCGCGCTCGCTGACACTCATGCCATCTCATGGGTGACGACAAGGACCAACTCACAGGCGAGGCTCGACAGTTTCAACAGGACTTCGAGCAAGTTCGCGAACAGATTGGGCGTGTCATCGTGGGTCAGGAACGTGTGGTGGAGAGCGTCGTCACGGCAGTGCTTTGCGGTGGCAATGTCCTCTTAGAAAGCGTCCCGGGGCTGGGGAAAACCGAGCTGGTCAAAGCCTTGGCGAGGGTTTTGGAGTTGGATTTCAAGCGTATCCAGTTCACGCCCGATCTTATGCCGGCGGATATCATTGGGACGAATATCATGACCCAAGGACCAGATGGGATGTATCAATTTGAGTTTCGGGAGGGACCGCTCTTCACTCAACTCCTCCTCGCAGACGAGATCAACCGGGCGACACCAAAGACTCAGGCTGCTTTGTTGGAGACCATGCAGGAAGGCTCGGTTACCGCTGCGGGGAAGACGTTCCAACTCACGCAACCGTTCTTCGTCCTCGCCACGCAGAATCCGATTGAGCAGGAGGGGACCTACCCGCTTCCTGAAGCTCAGCTAGACCGCTTTATGTTCAAGGTCTCTGTGCCTTTCCTCAATCGCGATGAATTGAACGAGGTGGTCAAGCGAACGATTCTTTCAACGGGGCCCGAGGATAATAAAGTGTTAGATGGGCCTCGCATTCTTGCCATGCGGGAGATCTTGCAACGCGTGGTCGTTGCAGATCCCATGCGCGACTTTGCCGTGCGGCTCGTTCTCGCGACCCATCCAGAGGCTGAAGAGTCAGGTGATCAGGTGAAGCAGTTTGTTCGTTGGGGGGCCAGCCCTCGGGCAACGCAGGCTCTCATTCGTGCCGCGCGCGTCCGCGCGTTGGCTTGTGGAAGGGAACACGTTGCCTTTGAGGATGTGCGCTATTACGCCCGCGAAGTAATCGGGCATCGCATGCTACTCAACTATGACGGTCAGGCCGAGAATCTGAACATCGGCGAGTTGGTCGACGGTATCGTTACCAGTCTCCCTGAAACGGTCTAGCTGAACGGCGACGATGCCAGCGCAACTCACCAACCTCTTACCAAATGACACCATTGCGCGCTTGGAGCGTTTGCGTGTAAAGCCGAACTGTCACTTTACGAATCGCTTCACGGGTTCTCATCAAGCTCGCAAGGGGGGAACGAGTACGGACTTCGCTGATTTCCGTGATTACACGCCTGGAGATGACATGCGTTTCGTCGACTGGAACAGTTTTTCACGATTACATCGTCCGTACATTAAGCTTTTTCACGAGGAAGAGATCACCCATTTCCTCGTTCTGATCGATGGATCGAAGTCGATGCGGTTCGAGGGCAAGTTCCAGCGAGCGAAAGAACTCGCTGCGGCATTCAGTTTAATGGCGTTGCGTCACACGGAGCGCCTTAGTATTCAGTGCCTCACCCAGAAGCCTCATCGGCTCCTGCCATGCACGGGACGCGCGAGTATGAACAAGGTTTTTACCTTTCTCGAACGTCTTGATGAACCCGACGATACCGTACCATTCGAGATCGCTATCGAGAAAGCCCTCCAACATCATTCCGGCCGTGGCATCGTCATTCTGCTCTCCGATTTCCTAACCTTTGGTAGCCTAAAGCGCTCCTTTAACGCGCTTTTTAGCAGTGGCCTCGAGATTCTCGCGCTGCAACTCTTAGGGCCGACCGAGATTGATCCAGACGTCACCTCAGATTTCAGATTGGTTGATGCGGAGCTGGATGAGAATCTCGATGTCTCCGTTTCTGGTGATCTCTTGCAGTTCTACCAGGACCACCGCCTGGCCTATCAAGAGGAACTTGCGTCGCTCTGTCAGAGCCGTTCCGGAAGATTCCTTTCCGTGTCCACGGAATCGACGTTAGAGGGCACGCTCTTCGATACCCTGCGTCGAGTGGGGTGGGTGAGTCAGTGATCGAGCGAAAGTACCTTACTCCAGCGTCGCCTCAACAGTTCCCAGTGGCGCGTTGTCTAGAATGTGGATTTCTTTGCCGTCGTAGAACTGGGTCTGGCAGTGGACTTCTACTTTCATAAGGCGTTCCTGGTGTTTGTAGACCGTCGGGCCACGGAAGTTCCAGAGGAAGGGAAGAGAGTGTCGCCATTCGAATTTGGAGCCTGCATCGAACCGAGCGTTTTGATGGGCGAGCCACGATTCTAGCAGTTTGAAGAAGGGGTGGCCGAGCTCCTTGCTGAAACCAGCGTGGCCGAGGGTGTCGATTATCTCTTCTGCTTCGGCTGGTGTTTGTGCTTCTGAGAGTTAATTGGCGATTTCTCGATCAATGGTCGCACCGTAAGGCGAGACGATTGACTTTTCGAATAGGACGTACCCGAAGTGCGTCATGGTGAACTCTTCGTGATAAGGGGCCATGAGCCGCGTGGGAATGGTGTAGCGGTCGCCGCTTTCACCCACGGCTTCATAGCGGTAGCCGTGGGCGATGGGTGTATCAAACCAAGCAAGGCCAGCTGATTGGAAGGTGATTGACGCCGCGGCAATGATCGGGATCGAGAGCGCGAAGGCTTTCCAGTGAAAGAGGCGTGCTTGTTGATTCCTGTCTTCAGCCCAACGGCGAAGCAGCCATAGCAGTGCCAACTGCACGAGCATCCATTTCCAGAAGAAGTGGCCAAAGCAGGCTAAGAATCCTACTAGCAGAATGGTCCAAAGGACGAGGAGGGCACGAGCGGCTTTCCCACGAACGAAGAAGAGCAGGGCTCCGAGTTCCAAGATGAGTGTCGCGATTTGCAGTGGGTAGTCGGCCTTGGCCATCCATTGAGCAAAGTTCGCAATCTTTTCTGGGGCGAGCCAGCCAAGCCATCCATGTGCATACGCGCCAACATGCATCCCGTAGAGGTGGCTGTGACTAATCCAGTCCATGCGAAGCTTGAGGAGTCCCGGCTGCCAGAAGTTGGCCGCGACTAGACAGCCAGTGATGAAGAGGAAATGCTCGACGCGGGCGAGCCCAGGTTTGGCTTGAAGCAGAAGAAACGCTGAGAAGACGGTCAGGATCTGCATGAGTGGGCGAAACTCGGCCATGACAATTGGGAAGCTTGTCAAGGGATAGTGGAATTGTGAAATGACTGCCTACATCGCTGGTACGAACGCTAGGCAGAATACGGGACGCCAGAGCGTTAGCAGCGCCAGGGCAAGGAGGCAGCCGCGATCGATCCAATGATCTTGACCGAAATGGTAGTTTGTTGGGTGGGCTGCGAATGACGACAAGAGCGCTGCCATCATTAGTCCAATGAACCAGCGCAGTTTGTCTCCCGAAGCGAGCTTCCGCCAAGAGACTCGCATTCCTGGGCACTTCCAGCAGAGAACTGTTCCAATTAGGAGAATGCCTATAGCGATTGCGATGTTTCCGTTGTCAGGTTGGCCGAAGAGAATAGACGTCTTGGTGTAGACAGTTTCCGGAAGTCTCAGGACTTTCTCGTAGATCCGATCAAGGATCATAAAGAGGGCGAGTAGAGCTCCCGTTCTGAAACTAAAGGCAATGAAACTCCCATCATTTAGCGACAATGAGCGGCGGCGTCTGATGTATTGAACTATCGGATGCATTAACGAGCACTGGTAAGATCCCAATGGTCTACCCCACGAGGTGCAGACCATTGGGAAGTTGACTTTGGGGTGTGAAGAAGTCTAGCATTGGTATTGGAAAAGCGTTGGGCTAGTCTCTTCATTGCGAATGAGAGACTGTGGCATTGCCTGTTTGCGAGAGGCAAGCGAGCTCTATAGTAGAAGTAGATCAGCGTATTCTCCTTGTTCTTGGCCTCGTTTGATCAGATGATGTGGGGATCTATGCTTACTCAGGTCAAACAACGAACGGTGAAGTACCTTTCGCCTCGTGATGTTTCGTTTGGGTTAAGGCTCAGTTTCTTGGTGGTCGCTTTCCTGTTGGCGGAGTTTGGCTTGAAACGGCTGGCACAGTTGCCTGGCGAAAGCTATGGGGAACCGTTGATTCTAGCGGCATTGGTGAAATACTCTGGTGGGGCGATTCCACTCTTCACACTTGTGCTGGCCGTCCTCGCTTGGCGGGTGCCCTCCTTTCGGAAAGGGTGGTCTGAACTTCCCCAGGGACGTTTGATCCGAGTCGTCGTCACGGTGTGTGTGGGAATCTTGGCTTGGGCCTACAGTACTTATTCAATCTCTATTTCAATCATCGGCATTTAGATGCTCGTCTGGGGCTCGTGCTGTTGGCTATTCTGTCTTGGTGGTGCCCCATGTTTGTGCCTCTCTTTCTCCTCGTGGTGGTGGCGGTGATTCATCAGTTCATGTCCCATTGGGTGGAGACTCTGTGGCTGAGCAGTTCCTCTTTATACAGATCTTGCTGGTGCGCTGGTTAGGCTTTTGCCTGCAGGCCGTGTGGCCAGATGCGAGGAAGGGCGAAACGGTATTGTTGCTGGTCTTTGTTCTTATTGCGACAGCCTATTGGACCTGTGGATTGGGCAAGCTACGAATGAATTGGATTAGCTTTGGGCACCTGAACCATCTGCTTCACGCGACCTATCCTAACGGTTGGCTTGGATCTCTTTCGGCCGAGCAAATCTCGGGAATCAGTGCCTGGGCCGCGAAGTTTGACTGGCCGATGAGAGTGATGGTCTTGGCTTTCGGAGTTGGAGCGTTGGGCTTCTTGTGGCGCCGATGGACGATGGTCGCTTTGCTGACGGGATGGATCCTGTTTCATCTGGGGGTTGTGCTCATGTCTGGCATCTTTTTTTGGAAATGGATGGTACTAGAAGTTGTCATCTTGGTCTTTCTCGTCAGGAATCGACAGGAGACGCCGTTCACGATCTTTCGGCCTTCGATCTTTCTAATGGCGGTGATGCTTATTGGCGCTGGTAAGGTGATCTTTAGGCCTGTGAACATTTCTTGGTTCGATTCTCCGGTATCCTACACGTTTCGCTTTGAGGTGGAGGTGGAGGTGGAGG
>JAACDM010000420.1 GCA_009936795.1 Verrucomicrobiaceae bacterium
GCCTGCTGTGGTTGAGCCTGCTGTGGTTGAGCCTGCCGTGATTGAGCCTGCTGTGATTGAGCCTGTGGAGGTTCTGCCGGCGGAAGAAGAAGCAAGCTCCGCGGCTGAAGAGGCTGCTCCGGAGGGGAGCTGATGCACATCAGCGACATTCTGGGAGCTTACCGAACGACCTTCTCGTTCGAGTTCTTTCCTCCCAAGACAGCGAAGTCCTCGGAAGCTCTTTATGCATCGATTGCTGAGCTAGAGCCTTACAAGCCGTCCTTTGTTAGTGTGACATACGGAGCTGGCGGCTCCACTCGTGAGTTGACGCATGATTTGGTCGTTCGACTGAAGAATGAAACGTCCCTGGATCCCATTCCACACCTCACGTGCGTGTGTCATCAAGAGGGAGACATCCAGGAAATCCTAGAACGTTACGCAGAAGCTGGTATTTCTAACATCTTAGCATTGGGTGGTGATCCGCCCCGAAATCACCAGAATTACCGCAAAGAAGACGACGCTTTTCAGCAGGCGGCCGATCTCGTGCGATTCATCCAGAAGTTCAACGACTCAGGGGCCCACGCGGCTAAGCGCGGCTTTGGCATCGGCGTAGCAGGCTTCCCAGAAGGACATCCCGGCACTCCGAATCGGGTGTTGGAAATGGACTACCTCAAAGAGAAAGTCGATGCTGGGGCGGACTATATTTGTACGCAGCTCTTCTTCGATAATCACGACTTTCTCGACTTCCGGGAACGGTGTGTCCTGGCCGGGATCGAGATTCCGATCATCGCTGGCATGATGCCCATCACCAGTTCCAAGGGCATGCAACGGATGGCCGAGCTGGCTGCGGGCGCGCGTTACCCTGCCAAACTGCTCAAGGCCATCCAGCGTTGCGGTGATGACGAGGAGGCTGTGCGACGTGTGGGAATTCACTACGCGACGGAGCAATGTGCTCAGCTCATCGATGAAGAAGTCGATGGCATCCACTTTTACACGTTGAATCAATCGACAGCGACCCGTGAGATTTACGCTAGTCTTGGAATCAAGGATTCCGAGGTACTGAAGATTGTCTGATCTCTCAGCGTTCGTTTGATTTCTATCCTGCGAACCCTTATCTGAAAGGCATGAGCAGCATTTGGGACCAAGCCAACCCACAGTTACGAGATCTCGTTGCCTACGAGCCGGGCAAACCGATCGAAGATGTCGCGCGTGATCTCGGATTAAATCCTGACGAAATCGTCAAACTAGCTTCGAACGAGAATCCATTGGGGCCGTCACCCAAAGCCGTTGCCGCCATGACTGAGGCGCTGTCCATGGCGCAGTTCTATCCAGATGGTGGCGGCTACAAACTTCGCCAAGCCATCGCTGAGCAGAACGGTTTAGAACGCGAGAACGTCGTTCTTGGAAATGGTTCTAACGAAATCATTGAGTTTATTGGTCATGCGTTCCTCAAGCCGGGTGACTCAATCATCGCGGCGGAACATGCGTTTGTGGTCTACAAGTTAATGGCCACGCTCTTTGGAGCGGAAACGATCGAAGTGCCTGATCCAAACTTCGTGCACGATCTTGAGGCTATGGCAGACGCCATTCGCCCAGATACGAAACAACTATTCATCGCAAATCCTAACAACCCAACGGGAACGCTCGTTGACGAAGCTTCCATTGATCGTTTCATGGAGCGTGTTCCGGATCATGTCATCGTCATCTTCGATGAGGCCTATCACGAGTTTCTCAAAGAGCCTCCCAACACGCTGAAGTATGTGCGTGAAGGACGAAATGTCATTATCATGCGCACGTTCTCCAAGATCCAGGGCCTTGCGAGTTTGCGCATTGGCTACGGATTAGGGCCCGCTTCATTGATCGAGGTCCTGCAAAAGACGCGGCAGCCCTTCAACGCCAACGCCATTGCTCAAGTAGGAGCGCTGGCGAGTGTGCTAGACACCGAGCACCAGGCCAAGACCTGTGCGAACAATGATGTGGGCCTCCAATACTTTGAGGAAACGTTCAAGGAACTCGGCCTTGAGTTTGTGCCCAGTCATGCCAACTTTGTCTTGGTCCGAGTGGGTGATGGCGATGCTCTCTTCGCCGATCTCATGAAGCGCGGTGTCATCATCCGAGCGATGCGCGGTTACAAGTTACCAGAATGGGTGCGTGTGTCTGTGGGGACACCAGCTGAGAATGAGCGTTTCGTTTCTGAACTGAAGACGTGGCTCGCTGATCATCCGGTGAGCTAGTGCGATGATCGACGACACGATCGCGGCCGTGTCCACGCCTCTTGGCGAAGGGGCTATTGCTGTCCTGCGGGTTTCTGGGCCCGAGGCGCGGGCGATTGGCGCTCAGTTTTTTCGAGGAATGGATCTTGTAGAGGCCACGCCTCGGGTCGCGAATTATGGCGAGTTTGTGGAAGCCGATGGCGCGGTGTTAGACTCGGGTTTGGCCACGGTCTTTGCGGGACCTGCGAGTTACACGGGAGAGGATCTGGTCGAGCTTGGTTGTCATGGTGGCGTGCTCGTCACCCGCACGTTGTTTGAGCGCCTGCTTCAGTTAGGCTGTCGCCCAGCGGAGCCTGGTGAGTTTACTCAGCGTGCTTTCTTGAATGGCAAGATGGACCTGACCCAGGCCGAGGCCGTGATGGACTTGATCCAAGCGCAAACGTCGCTTGCTTTGCGTGCTGCCAATGAGCAGCTACGCGGCGATCTTGGAAAGGAAACCCAGGGCCTGCGCGAAGATCTCATTGGAATCATGGCTCACATTGAGGCCTACATTGACTTTCCAGAAGAAGACATCGATCCCGACACCGGCCGCGCCATCGGCCAGCGAATAGAAGGTGTTATTGCAAGGATTCAGGCGTTGTTAGCGAGTGCCGATCGTGGGCGCGTTCTTCGTGAAGGCGCCCGAGCCGTTATCTGTGGCGAACCAAACGTCGGGAAATCGAGTTTGCTTAATGTGTTGTTAGGTTTTGATCGAGCTATTGTCAGTGACACGGCGGGCACAACACGGGACACCATTGAAGAGGTCATCAGTTTGGAGGGGATTCCCCTTCGTCTCATTGATACGGCCGGCCTGCACGAGTCGAGCGATGACATTGAGAAGCTCGGCATGGAGCGCACGCGAGAGGCCATTGATCAAGCAGACGTGGTGATTGAGATGATCGATGGTCATGCCCCCGCTCAAGCGTCTAGCCTTGAAGCGACCAACAACCGAGGAGTGCCTTGGGTTCGCCTACTGAACAAGGCCGATCTTGGTCTGCATGATGACCATGCGGATTCTAAGAGGATCGCCTTCTCCTGTGAGAAACGCACGGGGCTCGAAGAGCTGATTGCTGTTTTAAAGGCGTCCTTGCTTTCGCAGGAGGAGAGCGCTCAGACCCATCTGGTCGCTATCAATGCACGGCACCAGGCTTGTCTCCAACGTGCGCTTGCCCGCTGCGAAGCCGCGCGAGATGCCTTGGCGAACGACACGGCTCCCGAGTTTGTCGCCTTGGATCTCAGAGAAGGCCTGGAAGCTGTTGGAGAAGTCGTTGGTAAGGTTGATGTGGAAGAGATCCTTGGGGAGATCTTCAGCGCTTTCTGTATTGGCAAATAGCTTCTCAAAGCGATAGCATGTCTTCTCATCGACAGCTTCTTCACTCCGAGGCGTCGTTAATCCTAAAAATCACCTTGATGGCGGGATCTGAAGGATTCAGCTGGAAGGATCGGGTACACGTTTATGCCCGAATGGACCACGACCAGATAGCTCCTCGAGCGCTATTGAGCTTCAGTCCGGCAGGGAAATGCTCGCCTAAGGAAACCGTTAGTTTGAGGGTTATCTACCGATCGGTTCCCTGGCCGAAATGGAGTCGCGTCGTTCAGGCGTCTTTGTCCAACCAGAGTCGCGTCGTTTGGTATTCGAAATCGATACCAAGAACCAAGGCAACTACCTAGCCATCGACAATGATACGGATGGCCTCCGGGTGAGCTGCTTGTTAGCTTTTATTTCGAAACCACCATTGAGGCCGGAGAACCGATGGCCGTTTCGATTGAGATCTACGAACCCGATGGAGATCTCGTTGATTGGGGCGAGGTCTATGTCGATGGTGCCAGCATCGGCTTCGCCGAGATAGACTCGTCGACAGAGAATACGTTCCTTGAGGATGGAACCATGGGAAGTGATGTGGGAGAATCCAACAGCAGGTCTTCCTACAGTGACCGTGAAGATCGCGGATCACTTTGAGCGAGAGGCTGCTACGCCATCCCGCTTCATCTTTGTCGGCCTAAAGGACAGAACGGTTTATTATAACATTTGCCTTGATCAGATCTCGCCACTCCACTCGATCATCGTGAGTGCTGATACTGATTGTCCCGGTGTTGAGATCCAGTATTCCGATCTTACCTCAGCCCACTGGGAATCCCTCGGCAAGATTCCGTTGATCAGAAGTCCCTATCCTCGTCGCCATTTCACGACCGACCAGCTGGTGGCGGGATGGACTTCAGATACTTGGCCAGTGGCTGATGTCATACCCTGCCCCGGTAAATTGACGCCTGACGCTCCGCAGTATTTCTTTCGGACAAGGAAGCTGGGATGGAATGAGACGCTTGAATCTGCCGCCTCAGGAAGCGACTCAGAATACACGGAAGCCGAACACCAGGCATTGGAAAGGCCCGACCCCGATTGATGGACCAGTATCCAGAATCTCCTTGGTTTAAGAACAACAGCTAACAGGACCTAGGTTGGAGTAGTATTTATTCTGGGGAAACCAACCACGAATGGACACGAATCCGGGAGAGCTTAGCGAATCTAGGGAGGCTGAACGCCCGTGCCACATTGACTGAATTGCGTTACTGATAGCAATTCTTGGCGGCTATAGATTCTGCTAGGCGATGATGTTATGCACGATTTTACCGTGGACGTCGGTTAGGCGGTAGTCGCGGCCGGAGTAGCGGTAGGTGAGCTTCTCGTGATCTAGGCCTAGCAGTTGTAGCATGGTGGCGTGGAGATCATGGACGTGGACGGGATCCTTGGTGGCGTTCATGCCGAATTCGTCGGAGGCGCCGTGGATGTGGCCGCCGCGGATGCCGCCGCCGGCGAGGAGGGTGGTGAAGGCGGTGTGGTGGTGGTCGCGACCGGCTTTGGCGTCTTTGCCTTGGGCGTACGGGGTGCGTCCGAATTCGCCGGTCCAGACGACGAGGGTGTCTTCTAACAGTCCGCGTAGCTTGAGGTCTTCGATGAGGGCGGCAGTGGGTTGGTCAGCGTCGTTGCAGAGGTTGGTGTGCCCTTTGTTGTGATTGCTGTGCGTGTCCCAGGGCTGGGTGCTGTTGTCTTTGGTGTAGTAGACGCTGACGAATCGGACACCGTTTTCGACGAGGCGGCGGGCGAGTAGGCAGGAGTTGGCGTAGGACGAGTCGCCATACATCTTGCGGATGGACTCGGGTTCTTTGCTGACATCGAAGACGTCGCTGGCCTCCATCTGCATGCGATAGGCCGTTTCCATGGATTGGATCTGGGCTTCGAGTTGCTGATCTTGGTCGCGGACGTTGAGGTGTTCGCGATTCATCTCGGCGAGCAAGTCGAGATGGGCGCGTTGTTCGCGGTAGCCGTAGCGGGGGTTCTTGATATTTTTGACTAACCGATCTACTTGCATGTCGGTGGTGGCGACGGTGCTGGCTTGATATTGGGCGGGGAGGAAGCCGCTGCTCCAGAGGGCGGGGCCGACGACGATGCGTTTGCCAGGGCGGAGGACGACGTAGCCTGGTAGATTCTCATTCTCTTGGCCGAGTCCGTAGACGGACCAGGCGCCGATGGAGGGGCGCGTGGGCTGGAGGTGGCCGGATTGCATCATGAGCAAGGCGGGCTCGTGATTGGGGACGTTTGTGTGCATCGAGCGGATGACGCAGCAGTCGTCGATGACGCGGCTCATGTGGGGGAGGCTTTCACTGACATCGATGCCACTCTGGCCTGCCTTTTTGAAAGTGAAAGGCGAGGGCATGAAGCCGCTGCCGGAACTCTGCTTGAACAACTTGCCATTGGGATGCTCGCCAGCATGACGGGCGAGGGCGGGCTTGGGATCGAAGGTGTCGATGTGTGAGGGGCCGCCATTCATGAAGAGAAAGATGACGCGCTTGGCTCGCGCGGGGAGGTCTTTCGTCATGGCTCCTGAGTTGAGCAGTCCTGACATGCCGACGACGCC
>JAACDM010000421.1 GCA_009936795.1 Verrucomicrobiaceae bacterium
CGTAAAGCTTCTCACTTCGAATCGTTTCTAAACCTCTGGGCTATAAGCACTTGGGTGAAAATCTGAATTAATGGATTAGCCCTAGTATTCACGGCCATGTGGATTATCTGGATTACAGTGAAAGGGTGGCGTTCTTCTAAACAAACTCTGAAATGAGAAAGATCACCCTTCCGCAAGTTTACGCACATTTGCTAGCGTATCAATGTCGTCGATCGTCTTGTCTTGACGGATGGCCTTGATTCTGGGGAAACGGAGCGCATAGCCACTATTGTGGCGCTTGCTCGGATTGATGGAGTCGAAAGCGATCTCGAGGATGACGTTGGGCTCGACTTCGCGTTTGTTGCCAGACTTGCCAAGTGTGTGCTTGGTGAAATGCTCGGTCAGGTCTTCGATCTCGACATCGGTAAGACCGCTGTAGGCTTTGCCGATTACTAACAGCTGCTCTGTTTCGGTATCACGTACGGCAAAAGTGTAGTCACTGAGAACATGACTGCGTTTACCGTGCCCTTGCTCGGCATAAACGACGACGACATCGAGGGTCGCCATGGCCTTCTTCAATTTGAGCCAGGACTTACCCCGTCGACCAAGTGCATACGGGCTCTGCGGATCCTTGGCGATGAGGCCTTCGTTGTCGCGCAGGCGCGCTTGCTTGAAGGCGTCTTCGATCGCGTCTGCATTGGCAGCTTTCTCGACCGGGACGATGGCAAAGTGCTCGGGAAGATCGAGTTCATCTAACAAGCGTCGGCGTTCCACGAGCGGCTCCTTGAGAAGGGAATGACCATTGCACCATAGAAGGTCAAACGCCACGAAACGAACGGGTATGGCTTCGCCAAAGAAGAGATCTCCATTGAGCCGCTTCCGCCCAAGGCGCTTCTGGAGATCGAAGAAGCTTAGTTTCTTGCCTTCGGCATAGGCAATGAGTTCTCCGTCGAGCACCATATTGTCTTGAAAGGCTTGGCCTGCCTGAATGACCTCGGGAAACTCGCCCTCAAGCGATCGAAGATCTCTCGAGAAGAGCTCAGTACGCCCATCAACGCAATGGAACTGAGCACGGATGCCGTCGAGCTTGTCTTCCAACCAGACCTCGTTGCTCTCACAGCCTAACCGATCCCAAATGGCTACTGCCGTCGGCTCAGGGCTCGCCAACATGCATTTGACCGGAGTGAACGGTTGTAGGCTGAGAGTATTGAGTGTCTTTGCATGCGCAGCGGCCGCTGTTTGACCTAGGTTTCCCAACAGCATGTGGGCCTCACGCACGGTGGCCACTGGCTGCTCAAAGGCTTGCGCGATGGCTTCTTCGAGAAGGCCTTCTTTCAGCCCGATACGAAGATCATTGGTCAGGATCTGGACGACCAGCCGTCCCTCACTGGGATGAAGTCTGCCGAGCACATCACAAATGATCTCGTTCTTTGCCACAGGTCCTTGAGCGTTCGCCAAGGAAACAAAGACATCTTCCAGTTCGGTAAGCGACACAGCCGTTGGCCTCGTAACGCCGTTGAGAACGAGAAAGGTGGTTCGCCCAGCATCCGATTGCGCCTGTGAAATGTCTCGGTAACGAGCCAGATTCATCCCTGACACTTTTAGGAGAGCTTTCCTGACCACGGCCCAACCAGTTCCTAGAGCTCGCCGTTGAGTAGGTTCAATAAAGATCTTGCCGCTGAGAAACAAGGTGGCTCGTTGCAGGTTGGCAGGACTGAGCGTGCGAAAGTAGTTCGCCAGCAACTCCGTCTTCTTGCGTTTGCCTGTCGTCTCAGCCACCGCCTGACTAACATCAGACAGCACGGCCACTTCACAGTCGACTCTCGATTCTTGGGAGTCTCGGCGGATCTCCCCAATCTCGCGATCGACGGCAAGATCGAGATCCAATTGATTGTCTGTGAGGATCGACCAAGCTTCCGTTCCCTGTTCACGAAGGTCTCGCGCAAATTCCGCCGCATATCCATGCAAGGTATAGACAAGCTTGGGCTGCACTCGCGCCACATACTCCATCAGGCCTGGGTAATCGGCATGGTCCGAGAGTGGAAACACCGCGTCGACCTGATAACGATAGATAGCGCTGGACTGCAATGCCCAACCGCTAAGCATGGCCGTCCGGGTGTTCCTCAAACGCCGAACCGCTTGTGATCGCCCAACCGAAGGCGGCATGATGAGAACATGACCACCTGGTGCTTTAAAATCCAGTTTCGTGTATTCTGGCAAGGTCTCTTGGAACTGCTCGTAAACGGTAGTCATGTCGTAGACCGTCTTGTGCAGCATGACTGGGAGCCGGGCATCTGTCAGAGCCGCCAGAATTTCTTGCGCTTTACCTAGCGAATAGCCAAAGAGGATGGGAATTTCATTCTCTTCCAAAGTTTCGCGGCAGAATTTCACGATGCTGGCCACAATCTCTTCTGTCGGTGGGAAGCGAAAGTGCGGCAGACCAAAGGTCGTCTCCATGATCAACGTATCTGCCTTCTCAGCTTCGATTAGTTCTGCCGAGTAACTCTGCCGCACCTTAAAATCGCCCGTGTAAAGGAGGGTAGCTCCATCGGAGATACGCGTGAGATATATTTGTGCCGAGCCAAAGATATGCCCGGCCGGCAATAAGTAAAGATGATAGTCTTCATTGAAACCGTAGCGCTCGCCATATGCTAGCGGAATCACCTTAGACTTGGGCGCGCCGTAGCGCTTCCGAATGAGGGCATGCGTTCGCTCAGAACAGATGATCGTCTCATGCTTGGCAAAGTGATCGGCATGCGCGTGGGACACGAACGCGGTCGATTTGGCTCGATGAGGGTCGAGCCACAAGTCCATGCCTGGCAGGTGAATACCACCAGCATAACGGACTTGGATAGGATCAGGAGGCATCGCGTCAGAAGAAATTACGCTTATCGTATGCCCTTGGAAAGGCAAAGAGCCCGCGCGAGTAGAAGCGCGGTGGGCTCTTGATAAACGCTACTTTCAAGACAAGTGCATTTACTGGCTGCCCTTGTCTTGAAGCGATTCACGAGCAGACTCGAGTGCTTCGCCAGCTTTCTTCTTGGTCGCGTCGAGAGCACCCTTGGCACTTTCTTTCGCGGCCTTGAGCTTCTCAGCACCTACCTCTTTCACAGCAGCAGTCTTATCAGCGACAGCAGCACCAACATCCTTCGCTTTATCAGCAATTGCCGCGCCTGCGTCCTTGGCCTTATCGGCTACTATAGCGCCCGTTTCTGCTACCGCCTCTTTCGCAGTCGCAGCAACGTCTTTCGCTTTGTTGGCAACAACAGAACCTGCTTCACTCAACACATCTTTAGGGTTAGCAGCCTTAGCAGCCTTATCAGCCGCTGCGTCTTTGAGATTGCCGGCACCTTCTGTAATGGATTCACCTGCTTTGTCAGCGGCATCGATGCCGTTTTTGGCTACGTCAGCAGTCGTGTCTACAGCGTCTTTGGCTTTGTCACAGCTAACCAGAGAGAACGCTGCTGAGATGAGCCCGAAGATGAGAAATGTAGATAGATGGTTCATAGGATGTGTTGATGGGTATTACGATTTCGTGAATACCCACTCTCGTCGCCTGCTCTTTCTTCGGCCACTACAAACGGTCCACTAGATTGCAGTGACAAAGCCGAGGCGACATGTCTCGTGCGCTTTCAAGACGTCAAAACCCGGCTTCTCGCCATCTCGAAGCCCCATCCCACGCTGAAACGCTGAACCTCTATTCGTCGAACTGGCTAACCAATGCTGACACCGTCGCCTCGGCATCCCCGTAGAGCATTCGCGTGTTCTCTCTGAAAAAGAGCGTGTTTACGAGACCAGAGAAACCAGCGCCCTGACCCCGCGTGAGCGCGAACACCGTCTTGGCTTCGAACACGTTGATAATCGGCATGCCGTAGATTGGACTGCTCTCATCTTCCCTCGCCGCTGGATTCACCACGTCATTCGCGCCGATCACAATAGCAACATCGACGGTCGGCATGATGGGATTCACCGCATCCATCTCGCAGAGCTGCTCATAAGGTACATCGGCTTCTGCTAGAAGCACGTTCATGTGTCCAGGCATGCGACCAGCCACCGGGTGAATGGCATAACGCACTTCACATCCGTTGTCTTCGAGAATAGAACCTAACTCTTTTACCGCATGCTGAGCTTGAGCCACCGCCATGCCATAACCAGGAACGACCACCACGCTAGTCGCTGCTTCGAGCACATAGTAGGCATCCTCGATCGTAATCGCTTTCATTTCACCTTCCACGGCAGTTCCGCTCGAGGAAGCACCACCAAAGCCAGCGAAGAAGACATTGCCCAAGGTGCGATTCATCGCCTTACACATAATCACGGTAAGGATCAGGCCACTGGCGCCAACAAGACAGCCAGCCACAATGAGGACGTTATTCAGAATCACGAATCCAGCCGCCGCTGCGGCCAGCCCTGAACAACTATTCAAGAACGAGATCACGACCGGCATGTCGCCTCCGCCAATAGGGATAACGCCAAGAATACCTAACAAGAGCGCAATTCCCATCACCGTGTAGAAAGCGATGGTGGCAGACCCACTCGCGTAGTTTACTGCCAAGAAGACGCCGACACCCAACAACGCTAAAAACAGGCTGGCATTGATCGCATTCTGGCCGGGGAAATTCGTGGGAGAACCACCCATCTTTCCCGAGAGCTTGAGATAAGCTACAATGCTGCCAGTAAACGTGATACCACCGATAAGAATGGCGAGCACGATGACGAATACGGTAAACGAGGGATTCTCATAGGATGTCGCCACCCACTCAAGCGTCGATCCCCGAGCGTATTCGGCCCAGCCCACCAGAAGACTAGCAAGACCGCCGAAGCCATTGAACAGCGCCACCAATTCAGGCATACCCGTCATTTGAACCTTCTTGGCCCAGATGAAGCCGATGCTAGCTCCTAACGCGAGCCCCCCTACGATAAGACTGTAGCTTGTAATGATCTCGCGATTCAGCAGCGTGACGACGACCGCCAAGAGCATTCCAAGTGAAGAAAGAAAATTGCCCCGACGCGCAGTCGATGCGTTGCCAAGCATCTTGATCCCAAAGATGAAGAGGATCGACGCCGCAATGTAAGCTAGGTTGATGAATTCCTGCATGGTCAGCGAAAGCGTTACTTGTTAGGCTGGTTGTCTTCCTTCTTCTTTTTGAACATGCCGAGCATACGATCTGTGACCATGTAGCCACCGACCACATTGATGGAAGCAAGCACCAACGCACCGAAGCCAAGCCATTGGGGAAACGGGCCGCTCTCTATGGAGCCGGAGGCAAGCAAGGCGCCGACAATGGTAATGCCAGAAATGGCGTTCGATCCCGACATGAGCGGAGTGTGTAACTGTGAGGGCACTTTCGCGATGAGCTCGAACCCAAGAAAGGCCGCGAGGACGAAGATGAAGAGAAGGAGAATGAGTGCTTCCATGACTGACTGACTAACTAGCTAACAAATAGGTAAACAGACTAGCTGTTCTTAAAACGTTCATGCACGATGCTGCCACCGTGGGTGATAACAGATCCCTTAAGAATCTCGTCTTCCAAATCGACTGGCGGCAGCGCTTTGGCTTCTTCATCCCAGAAGTGCTCGACGAAGCTGGTCAAATTCGCTGAGAACATTTGGCTCGCGTGTTGCGGCACCCGACATTCGAGACGGCCAATACCAATGATGCGGACGCCATTGTCGGTGATGACTTCTTCATCCAGCACTGTACCATCTACATTCCCGCCACCTTCTGCAGCAAGGTCCACGATGACGCTGCCAGGACTCATGCCGGCGACCATTTCTTTCGTGATGATGACAGGCGCCTTGCGACCAAAGAGCTTTGCCGTCGTGATCACAATGTCCGACCTGGAACAGACTTTCGCCATGCCTTGACGTTGTTTCTCAATCTGCTCGGGTGTCAGTTCCTTAGCGTAGCCTTGTGCAGTCTGGCCGGTTTCACCGATGTCGATCTTCACGAACTTAGCCCCGAGAGACTTCACCTCGGTCTCGACGATAGGACGTGTGTCGAAGGCTTCCACCCGCGCGCCAAGGCGTTTCCCTGCTGTGGCGATGGCCTGAAGACCGGCCACGCCGACCCCCACAATAAAAACACGGGCCGGAGAAAGTGTCCCGGCAGGAGTCATCATCATCGGAAAGATCTTTGGCAGACGATCGGCAGCCAGAACGACCGCTTGATAGCCAGCGAGGCTAGCCTGCGAACTCAACGCGTCCATCTTTTGGGCCAGGGTGCTACGAGGCATCATTTCCAGGCTCACCGCAGTGATACCCTTGGCCGCAAAGCGCTCGATCAGGGGCCGCTCATTAAACGGATCGAGGAAGCTGAGATGGATCGTGCCTTTTTTGAGGGCATCAACTTCAGGCACCGGCGGTTTTCCCACCCGGAAGACGACATCAGCCTCTGCTAGACCAGCCATGCGATCGTTCTCAATGGTCGCCCCGACATCAGTGTAGACCTTGTCCGGCCATGAAGCCTTCTCACCAAGACCGGATTCCACGACGACCTGGGCGCCGAGTTTGACCAGACGGCCCACCATTTCAGGAACCAAGGCCGCACGGGTTTCCTGAGGATCTGTTTCCTGAGGCGCGAAGATTTGCATAGAGTTCGTGACGTAAGCCGTACCCCGGGTGGTTGCGAATGGTTTTTTATAGAGGGAAGTTTCCTCAGCAACAAAGCACGCACCCTTCGAGGGACTGACAAGGATAAGAAGGCCCCTCACGTCTTCTATGGAGATTACAAACACTAAGGCAGCCCCGGTGCCAATCGACTATTCTACGGCTACCTACCTTAACTTCTCACGCTCCGTTTGAATCGCCTTTCGATTTTCGTTAGACAGAGATACTGGTCATCGAACAGCGTGCGAAAGTTAGCCGGACGCCTGGTTTTTGAGCACACGGCAATCTCAGGGTGCAGCGTAAGGATCGGCATCACTCCAGCTGCACACCATCCCTGAATTTCAGAGTCCATGGTCCCATCATAAAACAAGAAAGAGGTGACTTTAGCTGCCTCGGGCTGCATCAAACACGCGGAAGAGTTGCCGCGACACAACTCTTTCATCGCTGGGTCCGTGGTCTCCACGGGCCCAGCACCTTTTTAGGGAAGACGAACGTAAAATGCAGCCATTCACCACTGCAGGTCTACGTTATTTCAGCTGACTAATAGAGACCGTTTCCCAGTTTCTGAAATCGGAGGGCAACTGGAAAGCCAAGTTGATAGGTTTGTCCGAAGTCGCTGCGTTTGGATAGAAGTTGAAGATAATCAACTCTTGACTGTTCTTGCTAGCGTTCAGGGCGACATCAGGAAACCCCATTCGTATCGCGATCCGCCTCGAAGATGTCACCCACATCCTCAAAGAGACCGTTACCGTCGACATCAATGCCAAAGACTTGATTGGCGTCATTGGCCAACTCGATCCAACACGGGGATGAGGCCTTGGGGCGGTAGTTCTGAAGCTGGGACTCTTGCGCTCACCTTGCGACTGCACAAACTGGGGAACCGGCGCCGCATGAAAGGCATTGCGCCGAGTCACACTCGGCGAGGGCCGCATGCACACGCACCCCGTCTTCGGTGCGTCCGCCATAGTTCCATTGAGAAACCCAATTACCCTGAGTTTTCACATTCACCATGGCTTCTCTTGCCTGACCCAACTCCGAACGCCCCGCCGCTTTCATTACTCAAAGGCACGGCAAATGCAGGTGCAAGCCAAACGTCTCTGACAAATGCGCCGCTTGCCGGATCATCGCAATCACCTCGGGGAAACGCTGTTCATAAGCGAGGAGCCGCGCATATAGCCGTTAAAACGGGGCGCTCGCCGCGTCGAACGCCGCAATTCGCGAGCAATTTACTCAGGGCGAGCCCACACATCACCACATCGCCACGATCTTGCCGAAGCGCCATGACAACATCACCAGAATCAGCATCCACTGCCGCATCCAGGGATCTCGCAAACGCCTCTCAAGCACGTTCTCCTTGTCCAAGATCACTCAGGAGATAGCTGATACGATAGGCGGAATAGAAGATTCACCGCGTGCCCTTGGCCACTTGAATTTGCTTCAAGGCCTCCTCAAAACCGGTGAGAACTTCCTGCAATTTGTCCGCCTTCCACAATCTATCGGCTTCTTGATAGGTATCGAAATGAGCCCGCGGCAAGGTAAGAAGGTCCAATCCGATCCCGAAGACGACCATGACAAACATAAGCGCCTTTTACGTCCAATGAGGAGACGGTAAACACGGACCAACTCACAACCATCAAAGACTTCTTCCCTGGCAAGCCGAGTAGATATCACATTAAATCGCTCACCAAGTGCGAGGTATCACAAGGCGACCTCGACAGCTGAAGAGGCCGCGACTGCCTTCTTGCGCGCCTCGTCGATCGACGTGCTCCGAGCAATCGCCACACCCATGCGACGACGTCCATTCACCTCGGGCTTGCCGAACAGGCGGATTTGCGTGTCCGGCTGCGCGAGGGCTTTGTCGAGATCGCCAAAGCGAACGTTTTTTGAGGTTCCTTCGACCAGTACGACGCTGGAGGCGGCGGGCCCATGCTGGTGGATGTTCGGAATGGTCAACCCTAGAATGGCTCGGGCGTGTAACGCAAACTGCGAGAGGTCTTGTGACATCAGGGTGACGAGGCCCGTATCATGCGGCCGCGGAGAGACCTCGCTAAAGTAGACCGTGTCTCCTTTGACAAAGAGCTCGACGCCAAAGAGGCCGCGACCACCTAACGCTTCGGTGATCGTACGTCCAATGTGCTGCGCCTCTGCCAGAGCAGCTTCGCTCATGGGTTGAGGCTGCCAAGATTCGCGGTAGTCGCCGTCTTCTTGGCGATGGCCGATCGGTGCACAGAAATCCGTGCCTTCGGCATGGCGAACGGTTAAGAGCGTGATTTCGTAATCGAAATCGACGAAGCCTTCGATGATAACTTTGCCTTTGCCAGCACGGCCGCCTTCCTGGGCGTAAGTCCACGCGGCTTCCACATCTTCAGTCCCACGCACCGTGCTTTGGCCTTTGCCGGACGAACTCATGATGGGCTTGATCAAGCACGGATAGCCAATGGCTTCCACAGCTTCGCGGTAGGCTTCTTCCGTTTCAGCAAAGCGATAGAGTGATGTCCTCAACCCCAAGGTCTCCGCCGCCAGCGTACGAATGCCTTCGCGATTCATCGTGAGTTGAGTCGCTCGTGCCGTTGGGATGGTAGTGGTCACGCCCGCAGTTTCCAGGGCGGCTAAGACATCAGTGGCGATGGCCTCGACTTCCGGCACGACGAGTTCGGGCTTCTCCATTTCAATGACATTCCTCAACGCGTCTCCATCTAACATCGAGACCACATGCGAGCGATGCGCCACCTGCATGGCGGGGGCATTCTCGTAGGCGTCAACGGCGATGACTTCGGCGCCCAGACGCTGAAGTTCGATAACGACTTCTTTGCCTAGTTCTCCCGAGCCACAGAGAAGAACTTTTGTTGCCGATTCAGTGAGAGGAGTTCCAAGGGATGCCATGCTGCGAGAGACGGGGTGCGTCGGCTAGTTTTGGCTCACGAGCTGCGACCGTAAAGAGAATTGGCACCCAGAAAGAGAAGAAGTGCTCGAGGGGGGACTCGAACCCCCATGGATTGCTCCATACGCCCCTCAAGCGCACGCGTCTACCAATTCCGCCACCCGAGCAGGTGTTTCAAACCGAGCGATCCATTAATCATATCCCAGGTGGCTCGCAAGTATCTTTTAAGAAATCTCGCGATATCGACGGCTAGTTTTTTCTTATTTCAATGAAAGAAACTCAGCAGCACCGATTGTCAATGTTTGGAAATAATATAAACCACTGATAAATCAGACTCTGAAAGCACCGGAAACTTGAAGCGAATTATAATTACCTTAATGTCGGGCTGCTATGTCTTCGCTTTGGCTATTTCGTGCCTCAATTTCTGGCCTTATTTTCGCGTTTTGGGTGACGACCAGCTTGGCGACGGAAGCTTATGACCACGGAGATCCCTCTGACATTGAGCAACTCTTGCTAGAGCGAATCAATGAGACCCGCGCCAATCCTGGTCCCACCGCCAACCGGCTAGGAGTGAAGCTGAACGACGCCTTGGCTCGCCAGCCCCTTGTCTTCCATTCCGCTCTGGTTAACTCCTCAAAGGCCCACTCTGATTTCCTGATCGCGAACAACAAGTCCTCCCACGTCGGCGCAGGAAACTCGACCGCACTGCAACGCATGGCAACTGCGGGCTACCCCTTCGGAGGAAGCTATGAGGGCTGGGCCGAGAATCTCGGCCTGCACGAAACTACGGGTTTCACGGATGAGGGCGTCCTTCATCGCACCCAAGACCTCATCTTTAAGAGTGCCGAGCACCGCCAGTGGCTCCTCCAGCCCTTCTTCCGTGAAGTCGGCCTGGGCGTTGTCTTCGGGCGAACATCGGTGCGAGGCGCCAAGCAAGACGTCATCGTGATCACGGAGAAGTTCGCGACTAGTGGTGCCTCACCCAATGCAACCAGTGATGGGTCCTTTATCCAAGGCGTTGTCTACGACGATGCCAACAGCAACGCTCGCTACGACCTTGGCGAAGGCATCCCAGGCGTTACGGTAACGCCGAATGCGGGAAGCACGTATCACGGAGTCACCTCGCTCTCTGGTGGATATGCCATCCCCATGGCAGACTACCATGGACCAGTCACTCTGGCCTTCTCAGGAGATTCTCTCAGTCACTCTATCGATATGACGATGACGGGAGGACGGAGCTCGAAGGCCGATCTCCGTAAACAAGAAGTGCCTGAACCTGCCCCTCCGATCTTTGAGGCCGCTCCTCCGGCGGATCCTTCAACCCATGCGGTTCCCATTTTGGAAATCAGCCGAACAGCCGATGAGTCGATCACACTCGCCTTACCCGCCGGCACAGCGGCGGACAGGCCAATGGCCCTCCTTCACTCAAACGATCTACAGAATTGGGTGCCCTTACACGCCTCCCTGGAAGCATCCATCGCATTACCGACCAATTACCGGCAAGGATACTATCGGCTAGCACCGCAACCCTAGAGGCCTGTTGCCATCTTGCGCTTATAGCAGCTACCATTAGGTTCTGACATGCTCAAGACATGCGCAATCCTCCATGCGGGACTAACGTTAAGTTGGAGTAGTCTCGTTGCCCAAGATCGCGTAAGTCCCCTCAGTCCACCCGTGGACTGGAAGCGCTTGGATGCGTTTCAAGGAACCATCACCCGAACAGCCTTTGAGGGCGCGCTTAAGAAAGTCTATTCCATCGGTGACGCTTACAAACACACGATTGAGATCCACGAAGATCACGCCCGTATTCAGACAGGCGAGGATACATGGACAACGCTCAAATTCTCGAAGAGCAATGCTCTCAAAAGAACCACTCGGCGCTTCTGGCGGAGCCGAAAGGAAATCCTCCCAAGTTTAACTAAAGAACGTCCGCTCAACAGCGTCCGGATCGCTCTGGATCCTGGTCACCTAGGCGGGCCATGGGCACGAATGGAAGAACGCTGGTATATCATGGATGATAGCGAAAAGCCAGTCACTGAAGGTGATCTCACTCTGATCGTTGCAAAGTTGCTTGAAACACGCCTGGAAGCACTCGGAGCCATTGTATTGCCTGTAAGGGCTTCTAGCAAGCCAACCACGCCTCGGCGCCCGAAAGATTTTGAAGATCTCGCTCGAGAGGACCTAAAACGCATGGGCCTGACAGACCCGCCCATAAAGTATGCTCTTGAAGCACCACTGGAAGACCGTCGAAAGAGCGTGCAATGGCACAGCGAGAAGTACTTCTATCGCATCAGTGAAATCCGTCACCGCGCGCAAAGAATTAATCAGCGACTTAAGCCAGACATCGCTCTTTGCCTCCATTTCAATGCTGAAGCCTGGGGGGATCCGAGCAAGCCCGAATTTGTGCCGCGCAATCACCTACACTTTCTTATCAATGGTGCCTACAGTAGCTACGAGCTGGGCATGAACGACGAGCGCTTTCAAATGATACTCCGGCTCTTGCAAGGCACGCATATGGAGGAACAAGCTCTAGCAGAGTCCGTAGCTCCACACCTCGCGAGACACACCCAGCTTCCCGCATTTCAATACATTACTAACAATGTCAAGCGACCGAGTCCCAACCCCTATGTCTATGCGCGAAACCTTCTCGCCAATCGCTTGTTTGAATGTCCGGTCCTTTACTTCGAACCGTATGTCATGAATTCCGAAGACGTCTTCGCACGGGTGCAGGCTGGTCTTTACGAGGGAGAAAGAGAGGTCAATGGCATCACCCGTTCCAGTATCTTCCACGAGTATGTCGAAGGCACCGTAGAAGGACTCGTCGCCTACTTCACCACTACCCAGGAAGCGCCCAATGAGTAAGGTTCTCATTGTCGGTCTAGGATTCGTCGGCTCACCCCTAGCACAAGCTCTTCATGCAAAGGGTCATTCAGTCATCGGCCTCACCCATTCTGTGGGATCCGCTGAACTCTTGAAACAAACGAGTTCCGCCGAGGTCCGCCAGGCCGACGTCGCTGAACTCGGCTCTCTCAAGCAAGCCGTGCGTGAACCCGTGGATTGGATCGTCCATTGCGCAAGTTCTGGCAGAGGAGGTCCTGACAAATACCGTCGTGTGTATCGCGATGGTTTAGCTAATCTGCGAGAATTATGTCCCCAAGCACGTGTTCTCTACACAAGCAGCACCAGTGTCTACGCCCAACTTGCAGGCGAACTTGTCGATGAAGAAGCTCCAGCCAAGCCAGATCGCGAAACCGGTCAGATTCTACGAGAAACCGAAGAACTTGCTCTCGCCTCTGGCGGCCTTGTCACTCGCTTGGCCGGAATCTATGGACCAGGTCGCTCCTTTATACTTCTCAAATATCTTAATGGCACCGCTGTCATCGAGGGTGATGGTGGACGCTACCTCAACCAAGCCCATGTTGTGGACATCGTTAGTGCGCTCAGCCATCTCATCGAAATCAACGCTAAGGGTATCTACAACATCGTCGATTCCACGCCTCAGACCCAACGTGCAATCTTCCAATCCCTGGCGGATCATTTCCAAGGCGAACTCCCACCCAAGGCACCCCCAGACTATGAGCGTAAACGTGGCTGGACGCACAAGCGCGTTTCCAACGCCAAGCTCCGAGCCACGGGTTGGGATCCTCGCTACCGAAGCTTCCAAGACGCCATCGCCCATGATGCAAGTCTGATCCCGTCCATTCGCGATCTCATCGATCACCAAGACTGACACAGACACTCACGCCTAATGTTTGATCACCACGGGTGTGCCAACCTTCGTCTTCTCATAGATTACTGGCGCAATCTTCCTGGGCATGCGAATGCAGCCATGTGAAGCAGAGTAGGTGGGCACATAGCCCACGTGCATGCCAATACCAGTGTTGGTCAGCCGCATCCAGTATGGCATGCTCGCCCCAACGAACTTGCCGCCAGGCGGAATCTTGCTCTTCCGTATATCACTCCCAGCAACGCGTCCACCACTCTCGTTGTAGATTACGCCATAGAGATTAGAGCGTTTGTCTTTCTTCTTCCCAATCATACTAAACGTCCCCGTTGGCGTAGGATGCGATTTCTTTCCCGGTGACACAGGCGTATCTATCGCCACTTCGTTAGCCTCGTTTAATACACGTGCACGGCGTTCACTCAGCGTGATCTCAATGCGCGACGTTTCTGGCGTGAGCAGTGGGAGCAATTCTTCATTCTTATAAATGAGACTTTTAATGTTTGGCTGCGCCTTAAAAGCTTCATGCGCCTTCTGGTATTTAGTTAGCCCAGGTTCCTCCGGCTCTTCATCCTTTGGGAGCACAGAACACGAGGGGACTAGCAGGAGAAGGAAAGGAATCCAAAACGTCCATTTCATGAAACGCGAACGTGCCACAAGAACGCACGCTGTAAAGTTTGAGCATCAGCGGGAACGCTGCACATAAGCCTTCCCCTGTCGATAAAGCGCTAGTCTCTCCTCTAGTCGTTTGGCCACCCCCATTTGATTGGCAGTCCGAGCCAGCTCGAGAGCACGCTGCGCAGTTACGATAGCCTCGGGAAACCTCCCGCCGGCAGCTTGTGCGGCTGCCAGGGTATCAAGCGGCTCCGGCATGTCTCTCTGGCCGACGGCACGAACTTGCAGCGCGAGGCGCTCCGCCTCAGCAGGCTCACGTAAGTTGGAATCGGACGCCGTCGCGAGAAGCCAGGCAAGGCTATTCATCGCCGGAAGATGTCTCGGCTGCAACTTCAGCACCTCCCTATACTGGCCGATAGCAGGCTCATATTCACCGGCATTCTCAAAAAGAATGGCGAGCGCCACACGGGCCTCCAGATGTTGCGGTTGGTATTGAAGAGCACGAATGTGGGCTTGCCGCGCTTTTGTCAGTCGCTTCAACTCGGCAAACTGGTTGCCAGCTTTATGGTAGATGCTAGCAACCGTCGAGCGGGGAATCCCATCGCTCCTCCCTGGCTTTGACACGTGATTCTCAAGATAGTTGTAGCCAGCATCCGTTTGATTGATCTCTAACAGTCGGTTGGGAATGGCCAGGAGATCTGCCGCGAGAGGGCGATTCAACCAGCGCCCTTCGAAAGGCACGGCTTCATCACGAAACTTTTCATCGGGGACGGTGGCCAGCCTACGATCCTTCAGCACCGTCGCGACATCAAGTGACCCTTTGTAGAGAACCAGCAATTCTCCCGTAGGATTCACAAGGAGACTGCTAGGCAAGGCAGCTTCGCGTTCGCGTCCCGGCAGAGCCCGCTGCACAACATCAAAGGCTTCCAGAAAAGCGGGAGTAGCTTGTCCTCGAGTAAAGCTCGCGTCTGCCAGAGCAATCGTCTCTACAGCGGTTTCCACATTGACCAGGCACACCCTCACCTTCGCTTGAGCGAGGGCCTCTGCCTGGGCAGAAAAGGCACGTATTTCTGCTAGACAGGGTTGGCACCAAGATGCCCATAGCATGATCAAGGTAGGCTCACTCGCAGCTTTACTAGCATCTTCCAACAGGCCCCTGGAATTAATATAGGGCAAAGGCGGCAACGGAAGCTTTGCGTGGGGCAGTAGCCGTGCACTCGAAGCTGAGTCAACGGTTGCCTGTGGTGCTTGCGCTAAGACGCTCGATAACCGCCTGGGCGCCAATTTCAGGGCACCTCCCTGTGTTAGCTCATAGGTGCGACCTGGAACCACGTGGCCGAAATCCTCGATGTCGCCACCTGGCCAACGCACGCTGACTTGAACATCGGAAGAAGCCTCGGCGATGGGCAGCCCGAAGTGCATTACTTTGCTAGACTGACCAAGGTAGCCTTCGCCTGCACGGATTGTTCGCAACAACCGCTTCCCCTGACTCAAAGTCACGGTTACGCGGGCACCAATCGCATCCCGGTTGCAGTCCGTGCCAGAAAGCTGGAAAGCCACGAACCGTTCGTTTCCATCAAACTGATTGAGCAGGAAACGCAGCCGAGGCGCATTTCGATTCGCCTGCCAAACATCCAAATCGCCATCACCATCCCAGTCGGTGAATGCTTGGGCGCGACTATCAGATGGATAGTCAAAGTCAACCATCGACGAGATATCCGTGAACCGACCGTTCCCTTCATTGAGGTAGCAGAGATTCCGTTCACGACCGCTCCAAGACTTGCCCTCTTCTAGCATCTTCCCCAACGCATCCCACGACCGGAGGTACCGTCGTCCAAGCTGCCGACTAGCCGCATCACTAGGCAGACTGTCAGGAGATTGCGACGTGACCCGTCGCCAGAAGAAACTTCACAAGTCGCCCGTGTCTTCTGCCGAAGTGACCATGCCATTGGCGACGAGCAGGTCTTCGTGGCTATCGTTGTTCACGTCAGCAAAGTGCGAGCTCCAGGCCCAGCGACCCATGTTCACTCCAGCGGGCAGCGTAACGTCTTCGAACGTTCCATCTCCTCGATTCTGAAACAGCGAATTGCCACGGGCATGGCGCTTCATCGCTCGGTTTGCCTCCGCATCCAGCCCCTCACGAAACTGACGCTGGTAGGCGATACGATTGCCTGCCGAAGAGAACATATTCCCCACGTAGACGTCCATGAGCCCATCTTGATTGTAGTCTGACCACGATACCGACATGCCTGCTGAGATGTCTTCGACACCCGCGCGCGCCGCAATGTCTTCGAACACGCCGCCGTTGTTCTGATAGAAATTGTTCCGACCAAAGTCGTTTGCCACATAGAGATCCATGTCCCCGTCGTTGTCGAAGTCCTCCCATGAAGCCGCGTAACTAAACCGTCGATTGTTCATATCCATGCCGACTTCCTCGGTCACGTCCCGGAAACGCCAATCACCAAGATTGGCCAAAAGGTGATTCCTCACGCTGTTTTTCGCATCATGATAGGGCATGGGCCGCCCTAAACCTACACTGTCAACACTGTGACTGAAGTAGCCGCAAATGTAGACATCGAGATCACCATCGTTGTCATAGTCCGCAGCAGCCATGGAACGAGCCACCGAGTCCGACTGGGCCACGGCTTTCTGAACAAACTTCGCCTCGCCGTCATTGGCATAGAAGAAGACATGCCGCCCCGCTGCAAACACGAGATCCTGATCACCATCGTTATCCCAATCAACAAGAAGAGCGCTGTTTGTGGACTCGAGGAAATTCACACCCGCTTCCCTCGATACATCGACCGCCGTGCCACCAGCTTGCTGCACAAACAAGCGATTGGGAAGACCACCACTCTCACAAACATACAGGTCATCCAGCCCATCGCCATTGACGTCGCCCACGGCAAGCCCATGAGGACCTGATACTTCAATCCCAAACCTCCAATCCAATCGATCTCGCCAGTGATCGATCCCGTTCGCAAATTGGTCGCGAAAGGCGGCTTCCTTTCCAATCACGCTCCCGGTGGCGTCGGCAAAGAGCGGCAACGCACTGGCTTGGCGCTCGACCCGCTCATAGGAAAGCAACTCCGCAGATCGCAGCGTTACCGCTCCACCACCAGAGATATCCCAGAGAAGCTTCCACATGGCATTCTCTTGCACCTGCTCAGAAGCTCGATCCATGAGCAGCGAGACTGAAACCTTTCGGTCCGACAGCTCGGTGATATGAACGACCTTAAAATGGGCCTCCATTTGGTTAGGCCAAGAAGCCAGCCATGTTGTTCCGTCTACCGTCTTCTTGGGTACACCTCGGCAAATCTCATAGGGAGGATTCTCGTAAACCAACGGAAGCCCGTCTGCTGTGGTAAGGCTACCCCTAAACTCAGACGCCAACTTCAAGGGACTCGGCCCATCACGCCTCGCACGAACCCAAACGTCAAATGCCTTCATCGTCTTAAGGATGTTGCCAGACACCACTTCTGTAGACCAGCCGTCTTGCGATGGATCCCCACGCACCATCTCGCTCTGCAGCGCCGTGTCGAACCGATCCGACGACAATCCTGGCACAGCGCTTAGTTCATTAGAACTTGTAGCCACTGATACCGAAGGTTCTCCAGAAGCTCGTGAGGTCGGTTCCTTCTCACCGCACCCGCACACCGCGCCGGCGCAAACCAGCATGACGAGCCTAACTAGGGAGACCATCCGAACATTGTTCATGCATCCATTGACTGGGCCAGATTATTCTTCTCTGTCTCCTACTTCCGTGAGCGCTCGTAGTCATAGACAGCCTTACCCAGGGCAATCATGAATGGTTCGCCGATGGTATCGTATTCGTAGACGTTGTCGTTGTAGATCTGGTTAGCATTCACATGGATGGCAGTAGACAGAAAGAAGGCAATGTAATGGTCTTCATCGACGATGTAGGCATTGTCGATCATGTATCCATAGGCCTGGCCGGATTTATTGTAACAACGTAACGTGTCGCGAATTGGCTGTTTCGCCCATCCAAGAAAGTTTTTCACATAGGTGTCTGGTTCCTCCCGAATGGCCGCATCGGTCGTGGCGGCACATTCGCGGGGGAACTGACCCATCGTCGTTTTCACAAACTCGCGATCCGCTGGGGTGAGCCTTAGCCCTTCTTCGCTCGGAAAGTAAACCTCGCGGACCAAGAGATGCTGCTCGTGTAACGGGAAGACGTTCTTATGCGAGAAATCCATGGGCTCATTTACGAGAACGCCTGAATCGAGATAGCCCACGCCTTTGCGCAACGTCTTGCCAGACCTGCCTGCGGGAGAACTCATCAAGGAAAGACTCTCCGAATGAAGTAACTCACCTTTAGAATCGAGAAAACGGATCGGATTAGCGAACGTCATGTGATTCAATCCCAACGCATGGACAATCTGCGTGTCGGTTAGCCCCAAAGCTCGCAGCCGCTGTTGACATTTCTCTTCACCCACAAAGGCAAAGAGACGATTAAACGCTGCATTGTCGCTGACGATAAAGATCCGCCGCACATCCTCCGCGACCGATGACGGCTCACCGTCGTACGGAGGCATCGACATCGTCGTCTCACGGTTCAATCTTGGCCCAGCTAGATTGGCGACTTTCTCCAGAGCAAAGAGGGCCACTGGAAACTTCACCGTGCTAGCCGGGTAGAAGTAAGTCTCCTTATTCAGATGCCAACCATGCTCAATAAACTTGGGCCCCTCTTCCGTCTTCTCGATCTGCACGTAGAGCACCTGGACTTCGTTATCCGGCTTGTTAGCGATACTATTAAGAGGTGCAGGTAATTCCGAAAGTAACCGCGAAAGCAAAGGACTATCGTTTGCCTCAGTGAAACTCATGCATAGAAACAGAACAGAGAGCGTCTTCGATAGCCACATGAATCTAGCATAACCAACCGCCCCATCGTGTCCAAGCGTTGTTTCTGGTGGCGGGAAGATTGACCATGTCGTAGCCTTGTCTCATGCGCCGACCCCTCGCATGGCTCCTGCTACTTGCCGTCATTTCCATGGCGACGGGCTGCCTGGAAGTCCATCAGCAGTTCACGATCAATCCAGACCGTAGTGCGAAAGTTCGCGTGAAATTGGCTTTCGATCTCGGTCTGCTCGAACGCGTCCAGGCAGAAACCGGCATCGACATGAAGAATGAGGTCAATGAGGCCGAGGCGACGATGCGCAGTCTTGCTCGGCAATGCATCGCAACCGCGACCGGGGTAGATGCATGGACGGACTACAGCATGGAGATTCGTCCCGGCGAATCCATCACTGTGTGGATGACGGCCTACGTACCAGAAGTCACCCATTTCAAACTAAACCCGAACAACGGCGAAATCCCTAACATGACACTTCGAATGTCACGTAGCGCAGCGAGTGAAGAAAGGTGGAGCGTGATTCTTCCTGGACTCAATGATCACAAAGTCAACGAGGAGGAGCCAGTTCAGCCCCTGAGCAATGAAGAGGTCGCTGAGGTGCTGGCGGAACGTCGAACGCAGTTTGATGAAGAGTCGGCAGAGTCCAAGGTGCTCTTTGAATCACTCAAGATCACTTCGGCACTACGATTTCCTGGCAAGGTGGTCAAGACCACCAACGCAACACGGACGTCACGTCAAGAAGTGACCGTCTCCTTCGAGGGAAAGCGCTTCTACGCCATGATGGAAAATATCTTGGCCGACGATCAGTTGGCACCCAAGGCCTTTCGAGATGGAGCCGAACTTCATAGTAGCCTTACCTTGCCCGGTAATCAGATCAATGCGTGGCTCTTTGGAGAGAAAGCTCCCGTCAGTGTCACCGTGACACCAGGCGAGCGGGCTTTATTTGACTATGAGAAAGAGCTCGCTATCGCCAAGGCTTCACCGCCACCCGAGTTTCCTGAAGACGAGTAGCCTGTCAGTAGGCTGGTCATTCCTCTTGGTCGCACTTTGTCAGGCCCAATTCGTTTTCATCAACGAGTTGCACTATGACAATTCAGGAAGCGACGTTGGAGAGTTCATCGAGATCTTCGCGCCTGCTGGCACCGTCCTCGCTGACTATGAACTTGCCCTCTACAATGGAGCAAACAGGCAAGTCTATCGTACCTTTCCTTTGCATGGCATCGTTGCCGATGCCGGTGCGGGCTTCGGAGTGAGGTCATTTGAAATCAGCGGAATTCAAAACGGTGCTCCTGACGGAATTGCGCTTTATTCAAGGGCTGATGGCAGAGTGTTAGAATTCATTAGCTATGAAGGCAGTTTCACCGCTCTGGGAGGCGTCGCTGCTGACCTGGTGAGCGACGAATTACCAGTTTTCGAAAATTCCAGCGTCGCTGCTGGATTCTCCATTCAACGAGAAGGTTCCGGACGTGAAGCTGGCGATTTCACTTGGGCCCGTCCCGCCGCCGCCAGCCCAGGATTGATCAATCAACGCCAAACGGTGACCGGATCGCTTGATCCTTTCATCAATGTCAGGCTGAACCCAACAACGCTTTCAGAGAGCGCCGGTGACCTGGCTCTCACTCTTAATATTCAAGTTCTGCCAGCCCCCACAAAACCCATAACATTGAACCTGACAAGCAGTCATCCCGCCCGCATATCTGTAGTGGCTACTGTAGTCATCCCAGCTGGTGGCCAAGCGATCATCCCCCTCAGTCCTATCGATAACGATACGGTCGATGACACACCCAGCATTACTTTGTCGCTAACGGATCCATCTGGATCGCTTACTACCGTAAATACTAATCTCATCTTGCTTGACGATGATCGTGCCATGGCACCGTTCAACGGCACCTTGCGCGTTGCTACTTACAACATCTTGAACGGCGTGGGCGCCCCGGGCACAGCAAGCTATGAGGCAATCAGAGCAAACATCGCTCGCGTGAATCCAGATGTGATTGGCTTTCAAGAAACCTCTGCCGTGGGTGATTTCCGAAACCTAAGATCGCTCCTGTTAGATCTAGGCTTTCTTGTCGACCGCCAATTCCTCGCCACCGAAGGAGATAATTTCGAACACGCGGCAGCGGAGAATGGCCAGTTCACAAGCGATCAGTTTGTCGTCCTCGCCAGCAGATTTCCCATCAAGCGCACGGTCCAGATTGGGCGGGGTGTCGCCGGACGCCGGGAACTCACACGCTACCCTCTTTATGTCGAGATCGATCTACCAGATCTTGAGCGTGACCCGGTCTTCGTTGTCGTTCATCTAAAGGCAGGTCGACGACAGTCCGATCAGTTTCGGAAGGCCGTCGAAGCCTTCCGAGTCGTTCAGTTCCTCCAAGAGCAAGGCTTGGATGGGCGGATTGACCCTTTAGTGCTACTAGGCGACTTCAACGAGAACCGGGAGGGCTCTACGTTTCACCCCTCAAGCTTCCAGATTCCGCCACGATTCACCGATGATTCATTCTTGCCAGCGACCTACCGGCTCGGTGCAGATTTGGAAAACGACGTGCCCGCCCTCCGTTATCGAACGTTTCCTGACAGAGCCTTTCAAAGCGCGGGATTCCGAGTATTGAATGCCTTTCATGCGAACGGTTCTGACAACGGCACTTTCATCGATCCAGAACAAGATTCCCCGCTGGACTACATCCTCGTCAGTACAGCCATACGCGCCAATGGCACCGCCCGACCCGAGGTGTTGAACAGTGTGCTCGACCATGCCTTCGACGGATTGCCCAAACAGGGCACAGCACTAACGCCCAACACGGATGCCCGAGCTTCAGATCATCGCCTCGTCTTCGCCGACCTCCCACTAACGCCACAAGAAAAAGTCACCATTAAACTAGAGGAAGCGAGTATTTTAGAAGTCGAAAGGAGCTCAATTGCCGGACACATCAACATTGCATCTGCATTGGAAACGGATCTCTCGGGAACGCTGACTCTCAGTGCCGATACCCTTGGTTCTCTCACTCAGACTTCCTGGAGGATACCAGCCGGAACACTCACTTCTAGCACCTTCCAACTGAGCGCTATCGACGACAACCGCACCGCGCCGGATGTCAATGCCACCCTCACTGCGAGAACAGACGATCGTATCGTTGGACTCACGACGGTGGAAATCCGCAATGACGAGCCCACGGGCAGGGTCATCATCAGTGAGTATCGTGAACCACCATCTGGAATGACAGGGCGCGCCTTGGAACTCTTTCACCCAGGGGACACCTCACTTGATCTCGCTTCCACCCCGTTGCTTCTCTACCGCTACGCTGCCGGCAGCCACGAACGAATCCTCGAATCCAAGATTGACGTCGGGCGCTGGAAACCAGGCACCGTCATCGTGATAGGTGACAACGCCACCCGCACATATCTCTTAGACACTGGCTTCCTACCGGCAAATGCGCTCAGCTTTCCACGGGGAAACGCTGGCACCGCATTCACCCACACGACGGGAGACCTCCTCTTCGTCTTGGACAATATGGGATTCAATGGTGACGACGCCCTCGAGGTTCAGTTAGGCTGGGAACGTGCGGATGTCTTTGGCCGTCCCGGTGAGGATCCCGGCATTGCTTGGGCTGGAAACGACGTTTCGACACTCGATAGCCATTTAACACTTTCGCCATTTGCCAGCTTTGGCAGCGCGGGCTTCGATGATCCGAGTGGCCGCTTTTTCGCTAGTGCCAACACCACGCCTTTGTTAGGTTTCGGACTTCCACCCTTAGTTGTTCCTGATTACATGAACTGGCTTCTTGAACAGAACGTCCCTCTCAGCCAACGCGGTCTCCTAGATGACGTCGATGGTGATCGACTCGAAAACCTTTTAGAATTTGCCCTGATTCAAGATCCGCTAACGTCGGAAGCTCATCCGATACGATTGATAGATTCGAGTATCGAGTTTATGACGCGACCTTCCGATCACTTGGCATTCGAGGCTGAGGTATCAAGTGATCTTCAGGAATGGCGGCGACTCGACGATGGCAGGACCGACCTCGACGACGGACGCGTCCGTTGGAGCGTTCCTGAGGGACAGGCCAACTATGTCAGAGTTCGCGTTAGACTTCGTTAGAATGAACCTCCTTGCCATAAATGATCCACGCTGCACCACTACGCAGTTCTTAAACAAATGCCCTTCTTCGATTTCCCGCCCACAAACTTCAGAAACTGCTCAGATTCGGGCCCCCAAATCCGCTCCCTTGCCTTACCAAGGGCCTCCTGAAGCCGTAGCTGACTGCGAAAGAACAACTTGAAGACCTCCTTCACTTCGGCTCGAGCCTCCTTGCTGAACCCAGCACGCCTGAGACCCACACTATTGAGCCCGAAGATACGGTTCCTTTCCGCCGCCATGACGTAAGGAGGGAAGTCGAGCGAACATGCCGTGAGCCCCTGCACCATTACCCGGTCGCCGACCCGAACGAACTGATGAAAGCCCGCACCCGCTCCCAGGAAGTTTCCATTTCCGATATGCACGTGTCCGCCAATCAGGCAGTGATTCGCAATCACGTTGTCGTCTCCAACTTGCGAGTCGTGACCGACATGGGCGCCCACCATGAAGAAATTCCGTTCTCCTAATGTCGTAACTACACCTGGTTTCGTGCTCCGATGAATCGTCACGTGCTCTCGCAGATCGCACCCAGCCCCAATCTTGACCCCACTGAACCGGGTTCGATCGAAGGAAAGGTCCTGCGGAAAGGCACCCAGCACCGCCCCTGGACCAACTTTGCAGCCTTCCCCAATGTCCACGGTGCCAAGCAGTTGGGCATGTCCACTGACTTCGCAGCCATCGCCAATGGAGACGCCACCTTCGACAATCGCATAGGGCCCAATAGAGACGTCCGCCCCAAGTTGCGCCTGGGAATCAACAACTGCCGTAGGATGAATGGCCATGCTGGAGAGATAGGGCACCAGGATGGCAAACGGACAACTGGAATCCTCAGCCTCAGAGACGATTGCACGCAGAAACGAGCGCTCGCAGGCCTGCCATTTCAATCGAGGGATCAATGCCACACCCCCATATGAGGGCACCATCGGAATCACGCTGCAATTGGACATACGCAGCGGAATCCGTTGCCGACCCGCTCCCCATCGCATGGGAGCGATAGTCCGTTAGGCTAAAATCTTTCCAGCCTTGAGCTTCAAGCGCCTGGGTAAACGCATTGATCGGCCCATTGCCTTCCCCACGCACTATGTGGATACCACCATCGCGGTCTACTTTAGCAATGCACATGACTTTGCCTGGGGCATTCTTGTCATGGACCAGTTCATAGTCCACCAGGCGCAACGGTGTTTCACTGTTGACGAATTCAGAATAAAACGCATCGCGAATCTTTTCGGAGCTGAGTTCTTCGCCTAACTGATCTGCCAAGCTGTTGACCAACAAGCCCACTTCTGGGTGCATCGTCTTTGGCAGATCGAGACCATACTCACGGTCCAGCACATAGGCGACGCCGCCTTTGCCACTTTGACTGTTGATACGAATGATAGCCTCGTAGCTACGACCAATGTCCTGGGGATCAACCGTGAGATAAGGAACAGCCCAGTGCTGCTCGCCAGCATCTGGCTTCTGCAAGTCCATGCCTTTCTTGATCGCATCTTGATGACTTCCCGAAAACGCCGTGAACACAAGTTCGCCGCCATAAGGCTGACGCTCCGGCACGATCATGCGAGTAGTGCGCTCGTAAACCTCACGGATATGCGATAGCTGAGAGAAATCGAGGCCTGTCTCAATGCCATGGCTATTCATGTTCAACGCCACAGTCACGATGTCCAAGTTCCCTGTACGTTCACCATTGCCAAAAAGTGTGCCTTCCACACGATCTGCACCCGCCATCAAACCCAACTCTGTTGCTGCCGTACCTGTGCCTCGATCGTTGTGCGTATGCAGGCTGATGAGCGCCTGATCCCGCCGCGTGAGATGCTTGCAGAACCACTCAATCTGGTCAGCATGCACGTTCGGAGTGAACCACTCAACCGTCGCTGGTAGGTTCAAAATGATAGGTGACTCAACGCTCGGCTGCCAGGCGTCCATCACGTCCTCACAGACCTCCAAAGAGAATTCCAACTCAGTATCCGAGAAGCTCTCGGGCGAATACTGAAAGGCGATGCTCGTTTCAGGTAAAGTCGGGACCAGGCTCTTCACCAACGTCGTCCCATCCACGGCAATCGCCTTGATCTCTTCCTGGCTGGCATCACGAAAGGTCACCCGACGCTGCAACGGTGAGGTTGAGTTGTAGAGATGCACGATCGCGTTCTTCGCTCCCGCAAGACTCTCGAAGGTCCGGCGGATCAAATGCTCACGTGCCTGCACCAGTACTTGCACTTGCACATCATCTGGCACCAACTTATCCTCTACCAAACGACGCATAAATGCGAACTCAGTGTCAGATGCAGACGGGAAACCAACCTCGATCTGTTTGAATCCGATCCCAACTAGAAGCTGAAACATCTCTAGCTTCTCTTCCACAGACATGGGTACTGCGAGTGCCTGATTACCATCCCGGAGGTCCACGCTACACCACAGCGGTGCCTTCGTGATCTCGTGATCAGGCCATTGGCGATCGGGAAGATCGACTTTGGGAAACGGCCGGTATTTAGTTAAACTGTCAGGTTTCATGAGTCTGCAAAAGAAGGGATGTTAAAAGGAAGAAAGGACTAGGGCGAATAGTCAGGACGATTGCCCTGAATTACTGCTAGTGAGCCAATCCGGTGCGATCTATGCACGCAAGAGTAGGCCCGCGCCACTAAGTCGCAGGTTGCCGAGGGTCGTCAGGAGTCTGTCTTTCGGCATACCAAACATCGCCAGGAGCCTAGGAACATTTCATGCGCTGTCCACAGGAAACTCTCACTGTAGTAGACTCATTCTTCTTCAGCATCCTCGTCCCCACCAGCGGACAGCTCCCAGTGGCGCCCCAAGCAATACGCAATGAAGGCGGCGTAGAGCGCCGAGGCCACCACGGAATAGAGTGCCCATGTCGGAAAGCCAAGCACCACCGGGGGCAACCGATCCGAAGGTAGGAAGAACCACGGCACCGTGAATACCAGTGCCAGAAGCGAGTAGGTATAGAGAGCACCTTTGCTGCGAATCATGACCAAATGCTAACCAAATCACCCGCCATGTCGAGCCCCCAATCATCCCTAACAACGCCCTCAGATCAGCTCTTCTGACGCTCAAATTTCCCTTGCTCGGCCTCTAGGCACTACTTAGAAATTAAAGATGCATTTCACCCCCATGACAATTCGGCGCACGTTCCTTCACGCCGGGGCTGCTTTGGCCCTGTGCCTAGGCAATTCACTCGTGGCGGCCGACCTGACCACGACCGCTCTCGCCAAACCTGCACCACCCACTGGAGACACCCTCTTTACCTCCGTTCCCATCAACAATTCGGGCGTTGAGCTGCCTCCTGTCATGCATGACCCTAGCGACCCGCTTGGCTTCCTCTATGGCTCCGGCTTCGAATACGGTGGCCTCGCCATGGGCGACGTGAATGCCGACGGCAGACCAGATCTATTCATCGCCGGATCTCCAGGACGCAGCCGGCTCTTTCTTCAAAACGCCGATTTCAAGTTTGAAGACGTCACTGACGCTGCTGGAGTGAACCCTGGGAAAGCTTGGGGCCGCGGCTCCTCCTTTGCAGACATTGATAACGACGGTGACCTTGATCTCTACTTGGCCATCCACGACGCGCCCAATCAGCTATTTATCAATGAAGGCGTGAGTGACTCCGGCCTACCCAAATTTCGCGAGTCCGCTGCTTCCTACGGCCTCAATTTGAGTGATGCCAGCCTCATGCCGTCGTTCTGTGACTATGACAGGGATGGCGACCTTGACCTCTACCTTCTCACAAACCAATTCCATTGGCCAGGCGGTGCCGTTCCCAAAGACATCATCAAATTGAACAACGGTCGTCCCTATTTGGAACCCAAGCACGCCAAATACTTTCAGCTCGTTTCCGCCGGCAAAGGCAAGGTTACCTACAAGAATCTCGGAAGACGCGACTTCCTCTTTCGCAATGACGGCAATGGTCGCTTCACTGAAGTTAGCAAAGATTCCGGCCTCTCACTTGCGCGAGGGCGTGGCCTTTCCTCAACCTGGTGGGACTATGACGGCGATGGCTGGCTCGATCTCTATGTCGGTAATGACTGGGAAGACCCCGATCGACTTTATCGCAACCAAGGCGATGGCACCTTCAAGGATGTCGTCAAAGAGACCGTCCCGCATACCACCTGGTTCTCCATGGGTTCGGACATTGGAGATCTCAACAGCGACGGCATCATGGATCTCTTCAGCGCCGACATGTCCGGAACCACCCACTACAAACGTAAGATCAGCATGGGTTCCATGAATGCGGAGCAGAATGCTTTCCTCGTAACCGCACGCCCGCCTCAATACATGCGCAATGCCGCCTTTCTCGGCACGGGGACCAAGCGAGTGTTAGAAGGCGCCTATCTCATGGGCCTTGCCAATTCTGATTGGTCGTGGTGCGTCAAGCTTCGCGACTTCGACAACGACGGGCACTGCGACGTCTTCATCACCAATGGCATGGCGCAGAATATCGTCGCCACGGAAACTAGCGATGGCGGCAAACCCGGCGCCGACGATCTACGCAAAGAGCGTAACCTCGCCTTCCGCAACGACGGACATGCTCACTTCAGCGATGTCAGCAAGGACTGGGGCATTGATTACTTCGGCCTCAGCCTAGCATCTTCCTGCGGTGACCTCGATCGCGACGGCGACCTAGATCTCATTGTCATCAATCAGGACGAATCACCCTCAATCTATCGCAACGGCTCCACAAGCAACCGCTGCACCGTGCAATTGAAAGGCACCCTCTCAAACAAACACGGACTGGGTTCCATCCTGACTGTCGAAACCGCCACATCCACACAAACACACCAGGCCCTACTTACTAGAGGCTATCTTGGCTCAGACGACCCTATCATAACGATTGGACTGGGAAACGCGAAACAGATTAAGAAGCTCACCGTCAACTGGCCCAGCGGACAGGTCAGCCAATTGGCTAACATTGACGCAAATCAAGCGCTTATCATCACCGAACCATCCGCCAAACCCACTCAAACCGCCACACCCCCGAGTCAGCCTCAGTTCTCTCGATCGGACATCTTTAAGCAAACCCCTCACCGCGAGTCGCCCGTGGATGACTTCGCTCGCGAACCGCTTCTTCCAAACAAGCTATCACAACTCGGCCCCGCCATCGCCGTCGGAGACATTGATGGTGACGGAGACGACGACCTCGCCCAAGGAGGAGCCCGTGGTCAAACCACCATGTTGCTCCTCAACAATGGCAAAGGGGGCTACGATGCGCGTTCGCTAAGCGGAACCGAAGCTTTCGAAGACATGGGCCTGCTCTGGATCGATGTCGACAATGATGGGGACCTCGATCTCTATGCAGTCAGCGGAGGCGTAGAATGCTCCCCTGGTGAACCCGTTCTCCAAGATCGCCTATTCCTCTCAGAACCTGGCCTACGCTTCCGAATCGCCCCGCAAGGCACCTTGCCAAAGATGTTAGATAGCGGCGGCCCAATCACAGCTGCAGACTTTGATCGCGACGGCGATATGGACATCTTCGTTGGCAGTCGCGTCGTTCCTGGCGCGTTCACCACGACACCAACAAGTCATTTGTTAGAAAACATCGGTGGCAAGTTTCGCGACATCACGCAATCCCACGCGAAAGGACTCGCTAAAACGGGCATGGTCACCTCAGCCACGTTTGCCGATATCGACAACGATGGTTGGCAAGACCTACTCGTGGGCCACGAATGGGGACCTATCAAAGTCTTTCACAACAAGGACGGCAAGTTCGTCGACCAAACCACCGCCGCAGGTCTAAGTAAATTCACTGGCTGGTGGAATAGTCTCGCCGCTGGCGATCTAGACAATGACGGCGATCTCGATCTCGTCGCCGGAAACTTTGGGCACAACACCAAGTATCACGCGACACCAGAGAAACCGGTAATGATCTTCGCAGGCAAGTTCGGCACCGACCATCTCCAGCTCGTCGAAGCCGAGTATGAAAACGACAGCGTCTTCCTGGTGCGAGGCCGCAGTTGCTCCACCCGAGCCATTCCCCATCTCGCCAATAAATTCACCACGTTCCACGACTTTGCTCTAGCAGAAGTCAACGAAATCTACGAAAAGGAACACTTCGCCCAAGCACAACGCCACGAAGTCACCACGCTGGACACCGCCATCTTCATCAATGACGGTAACGGCAAGTTCACATTCAAGCC
>JAACDM010000422.1 GCA_009936795.1 Verrucomicrobiaceae bacterium
CCGGTTTTGGCTGCCGCCAAAGAGCGCCCTGGACTACCTGCATGTCCGACAAGTTACCATAGAGAGAAGCGGGGAATCGAAATGTTGAGCCCTAACAGTGCCAGACAATGGGAAGCCTTTGCTAC
Source organism: Verrucomicrobiaceae bacterium (assembly GCA_009936795.1). Lineage (GTDB taxonomy): Bacteria > Verrucomicrobiota > Verrucomicrobiia > Verrucomicrobiales > DEV007 > JAACDM01. Next base: position 126 of record JAACDM010000422.1, read on the forward strand.
CGTTTTGTGCTACCCCACATTTTTCGAGTTTCTGTAACTCGTTGGTAGAGATGGCGGAGTGGACGGGACTCGAACCCGCGACCTCCGGCGTGACAGGCCGGCGCTCTAACCAACTGAGCTACCACTCCAACTGATAAAATCAGCTCCCGGATAGGAGCGCGCAGCCTAGGGGCGGGCCTGATTGCGCGCAAATGGTTTTTCAGCAGGCAAGACAATTTGATTTCCAGCGGGTTTGGCGCAGAATTTCTTTGCGTTTCACTGCGGGGCAGGTAGATCACCGGCCCGACTGTAAGTAGAACTTTCCTTTCCCACTGACGACCATGAGCAGCATCATCCAGAAGATCGAAGACGAGCAATTGAAGGAAGTCGCAGACTTCAATGTGGGGGATACGGTGAAAGTGCACACTCGTGTGGTCGAGGGTGACAAGGAACGGATCCAGATCTTCTCCGGCATCGTGATTGCCAAGAAGGGCCAGGGCCTGAATCAGGCCTTCACGGTTCGTAAGATTTCTTATGGTGAGGGCGTGGAGCGGGGATTTCCTGTGCACAGTCCACGAATCTCCAAGATTGAGGTGACGAACCGCGGTAAAGTTCGTCGTGCTCGTCTCAATTATCTGCGGGGTCGAGTAGGTAAGCAGGCGATGTCCGTCAAGCCGGCAGCGCGTTCGTAGTCAGCTTGTTGTCCCTCCTCCTGAGGGCCCGTTGACATGGCATGTACCCTCTCCCTGGAAACGGAGTTGTGGGACGATGGCTATGCTTGGGTTGCTGGCGTTGATGAAGCCGGTCGTGGCCCATTGGCGGGACCGGTGACAACCGCTGTGGTGATTCTTCCCAGAGACTTCGAGCACGCGGTGTTGACAGATTCTAAGAAGCTCACGCCGAAGGTGCGTGAACGGCTCTACGAGGAGCTGACCGCGAACGAGCAGATTCGATGGGCGTCGGATCAGGCTGGCGAGCGCGAGATTGATCGAATCAATATTTTGAAGGCGACGCATGCTTCGATGGCTAGGTCTGTTGCTAAGCTGTCTAAAGTGCCGGACATGGTCTTGATTGATGGGCTGGACGTGCCCGAATTCCCCTTTCCGCAGAAGGGGGTGGTGAAAGGGGATAGCCTAAGCCTTTCGATCGCGGCAGCCAGTATCATCGCTAAAGTGGAAAGGGATCGCCTCATGCTCAAAATGGCGGAGACCTACCCAGGATATGGATTTGACCAGCACAAGGGCTACCCGACCAAGATGCACTTAGAGCGCCTTCAGGAATTGGGGCCTTGTCCGATTCATCGGCAGTCGTTCGGTCCAGTGAGCCAACTAACCTTAAAGTTGGACTGAACTTACTGCGATGCCTAAGCCGAGGTCAGTCATGGTTGTGGGGGGCGGGGTAATCGGGTTGAGCTGCGCCTATTTCCTCGCGCGTTCGGGTTGTGAGGTGACGGTGCTTGAAGAGCGGGTCATGGAGTCTCCGAACTGCTCGACTGGCAATGCGGGCATGGTGGTGCCAAGTCATTTCATTCCCTTGGCTACACCAGGGGTGATCGGGCAAGGATTGCGTTGGATGCTGAAGCCTGAGAGTCCGTTTTCAATTCGGCCGAGCGCGAAACTAGCGCTCTGGCGATGGGCGTGGCAATTTTATCGTGCGTGCTCGCCGTCGCGTGTGAAGGCCGCGAAGCCCATCCTACGTGATTTGAGTTTGGCGAGTCGGACCTTGTTTGAGCGACTGGCTGAAGAAGAAGGTTTGGAGTTTCAACTCGTGCAGCGTGGTCTTCTAGCGTTGTGCAAGAAGGAGGAAACTTTGCGGCATGAATCAACCGTGGTGGACCAAGGGAGAGTACTGGGAATAGATGCGGAAGTATTAGACTCTAAAGCTGTCAACGTCCTTGACCCTGGCGTGACCATGGATGTGGCGGGAGCCGTGTATTTTCGTCAGGATTGTCATCTCAATCCTGCTGCCTTCCGCCTGGAGCTGATTCGGAGGCTTGAGGAGATGGGGGGGAAGGTTCATTGGGAATCGAAAGTGACTGGAGTCGAGCATGCGCAGGGGAGAGTGCATTCGGTGTCGACGGCCGATGGCAACGCTTGGCATGCGGATGGTTTTATCATGGCCGGTGGGGTTTGGACGACGACATTGGGCGAGCAGCTTGGCGTTTCGCTGCCTATGCAGGGTGGCAAGGGTTATAGCATGACCCTAACATCGCCTCGGCAACTCCCTGAGATTTGTTCGTTGCTAATGGAGGCGCGCGTGGCGGTGACGCCTATGGGTGGCAAGTTGAGGATTGGTGGGACGATGGAGATTGGTGGGAAAGAAGGCGTGATCAACGAGGCAAAGGTTCGTGGCATTACCAAATCGGTGCCTAATTACTTTCCTGAGTTCCAGGCGTCAGATTTTGAGGGACAAGAGACTTGGACGGGATTGCGACCTTGTACTCCTGATGGATTGCCCTATCTCGGTCGGTGTCCTGGGTTGGCTAACACGTTCATTGCCGCAGGTCATGCCATGCTTGGCCTCAGTCTTTCGCCAATTAGTGGTTGGTTGATCTGCCAGATGGTGAACGGGGAAACACCGGATGTCGATGTTTCGTTGCTGGATCCGGGGCGCTACTGACACGGATAGTCACCTCCGGGCTAGCGTGGAGCGACAGGAGAGTCGCGCTTCCTTAAGGAGCTAGCGAACTAGCGGCGACGCTTCTTGATCAGCGCTTCCTTGTAGTTCTCGATGCCTTCGGCGAGGGCTTTCGCGATCTGTTTGCGATAGGATTCGGAGGCGATCTTGCGAGCTTCACGTGAATTTGATAGGAAGCCACCTTCGTAAAGGGTACCCGGGATCTTTAGGCCCGTGAGGACATTCCAGCGTGCGCGTTTGATACCGCGATCTTTAGTGCCGGGTAGACTTTTGATCGCTCCCGCGTGAATGGCTGTGGAGAGTGCAATGTTCTCACCGTCGTTTCCATTCCCCTCGAAGTTAAGATAGTCTGAGCTGCGTCGACCGGTGTAGGTCGATGAGGATCCCTGAGGCGATAATGCGAAGGTTTCGATGCCTGAGGCCGCTGATTGACCTGAGTTGTAGTGAAGGCTTATGAAGATAGCGTTCTTGTAGCGGTTGGCGAACTTCACGCGATTGCCTAACGTAATGAAGCGATCGCTTGTGCGAGTCATGACCACTTTGTAACCGCGTTTCTGGAGTTCACGCTTTAGATGGTTGGCCGTATTGAGTGCGAAGTTGGATTCCTTTCCAAGGGCGCAAGCAGCTCCCGAATCGTGGCCTCCATGGCCAGGGTCAATCACCACCGTATCAAAGACTGGGCCCTTCACGATGGTCTTTGGCCGGAGAACGGGGTCGATAAGTTTGCAAAGATCGAGCCTCGAGAAGACGAAGTGGCCTTTGTGCTTGGTGACGGGGTAGCTGAGAATGAACTTGATCGTGTTCATCATCAAGGTCTGCGATCCTACCCGCGCTGTCATGGTCAGCTTTGTCTTTCCGCGGGCATCATAATAGATGAAGCGGATGACGTTTCCTTCGATTGATTTTTTATGGAATCTATAAAATTCAGAAATGCTGTTGGCAGGAATGTAGCGCCGACCACTGATCTTGACCTCCTGCCACTTGAAGGTCTTTGCACTAACAGAGCCTACGATACTCAGGAAGAGCATGCAGGCGGTGAGGTAAAGAGGGTAGGTGCAACGAGAAACCATAGCTAATAATGACTATTAGGCTGAGGAGAGTAGGAGCAAGCGCGACAGGTTGCAATCCCTAGAGGAATTAGATTTTACAAATTGAACCCTCCCAAGATAGTAGCCCGCCATGGCCGAAGAGATCTCCAAAGTCTATCAACCCAGCGAAGTGGAATCCAAGTGGTATGCGCGTTGGGAGGAACGGAAGTGCTTTCACGCTGATGAGGCGTCTGACCGCCCCGCATACTCGATTGTCATCCCGCCGCCCAATGTGACGGGAGTGCTCCATCTGGGACACGTTCTCAATAACACGATCCAGGATGTGCTGGCCCGGCGGGCTCGCATGATGGGCAAGGAAGTGCTTTGGCTGCCAGGAACCGACCATGCGGGCATCGCTACGCAGGCCGTGGTGGAAAAGAAGCTGCGTAAAGAGGGCAAGAAACGCCGCGACATGGGAAGAGAGGCGTTCTTGGACGAAGTCCGCACCTGGAAGGATGAGCACGGTGGGATCATCATCAAGCAGCTCAAGCGGCTTGGCGCTTCCTGTGATTGGGATCGCGAGCGTTACACGCAGGATGACGATTATGTGAAGGCTGTGATGGAGGTCTTCGTGAAGCTTTATAACGACGGTCTCATTTATCGTGGCGAGCGGATGGTGAACTGGTGCCCGGTGAGCCAGACAGCGCTTTCGGATGAGGAAGTGATTAAGAAGAAGTCGAAGGGTTTCCTCTATTACATGCGTTACGAGATTGTGGAGTCTCCCGGCGAGTATTTGAAGATTGCTACCACGCGTCCTGAAACGCTGATGGGAGATTCAGGTGTGGCGGTGAATCCCAAGGACCCCCGTTATGGGCACCTAGTGGGCAAGCATTGTTGGCGTCCTTTCCCTCGAAAGGAGATCCCAATTGTGGCGGATGAGCACATCGATATCGAGTTTGGAACGGGCGTTCTTAAAGTGACCCCCGCGCATGACAAGGCCGATTACGATATTGGTCAGCGGCATGGACTTGAGGTAATCGATGTTCTCAATCCTGACGGAACGCTTAATGCGCACGCTGGCCCGGACTTCGATGGCATGGATCGAAAGGAAGCTCGCGAGAAAGCAGCTGACAAGCTTGAGGAAATGGAGCTGTTGATCAAGCGTGAGCCTTATGAGAATGAAGTTGGCTACAGTGAGAGAGCTGATGTGCCGATCGAGCCGCGCCTTAGCCTGCAGTGGTTCCTGCGTTATCCAAGTGTGCCGGAAGCGAAGAAATCCGTGGCAGATGGAGAGATCACGTTCCGCCCTGAGCGTTGGGTGAAGACCTATGGCCACTGGATGGAGAACATTCAGGACTGGTGTATTAGTCGGCAACTCTGGTGGGGGCATCGCATTCCAGTGTGGTATCCGAAGGATCGGGTGAAAGAAATTCAGTTAGGTGAACTTGACGAGGAGGAGGTGCGCAAGCTCATTCACGTGGGGACCGAGCCGCCTGCAGATACTGAAAACTGGACTCAGGACGAGGACGTGTTAGATACATGGTTTAGCTCCTGGTTGTGGCCTTTCGCGACTATGCGGTCAGACACGCGTTCCAAATTCTTCCCGACCACTGATCTGGTGACGGGTCCAGATATCATTTTCTTCTGGGTCGCTCGCATGATCATGGCGGGCTACACGTTCGAAGGGCAGCTGCCCTTTAAGAATGTGTTCTTCACAAGTCTGATTCGCGATGCCCGCGGTCGAAAGCTTTCTAAATCACTGGGGAATTCGCCAGATTGCTTGCTCTTGTTAGACGAATACGGTGCTGATGGTGTGCGTTTCGGTTTGCTTCGCATTGCGCCTACGGGATCGGACATCCGTTACGACGAAGAGCGGATGAAGGAGGGGCGGAATTTCGCGACAAAGCTGTGGAACGCCGTGCGCTTCCGCCAGATGCAAACAGAAGTGGGAGCAGACGTCATTCCTGCTGAAACTAGCATCTATGCGATCGATATCCTGGGTAAACTCGATGCGCTGGAGGATAAGTTGGAGACTGCCTACGGGAACTATCGCTTTAACGATATCGCCAACCATCTATATGAGTTCTTCTGGACCCAGTTCTGTTCTTGGTATTTGGAGTCTGTGAAGGACGATCTTGGTGACGCCGCTGCTCCCGAGGTGAAGGCGATGACGTTGCAAACGTTAGATAAAGTTTATCGTCGCTTCATCATGTTGTTGCATCCCTTCATGCCTCATTTGACGGAGGAGCTTTGGGAGCGCCTTGGCTTCGGTCAGGAAGGTCAGTTTCTCATGTGCGAGGAACTCGCTGCCGGCCGTCTCCCGTGGGATGCTGCTGCTGGTGCCGATGCTCAGGCGCGTGTGGCCGCCATCCAAGAGGCCACGGGCCGTGCGCGGAATTTGAAAGCGGAGTACCAGCTCGGTTCCAATCGAAATGTGAAGTTTGTGCTCAAGCCTGCGAAAGCGTGGGTGGCTGGGGAGGTGGGTACGCTGTGCTTGCTCATCGGTGCCTCAGAGATCGCGATCGATGGGGATTATCAATCAGAGAAAGGCGTGCCCGCTGCGGTGACTGCCTTAGGCGAGCTCTACATGCCGTTGGATGGTCTCATTGACATTGAGGAGGAAACGAAGCGCCTGCAGAAAGAGATCACCAAGGTCGAGAAAGAGCTTGAGAAGGTAGATAAGAAGCTCGCAAATCCTAACTTTGTCGACCGAGCTAGTGCGGAGATCGTCGATGAGCATCGCCAGCGACGTGCCGACTGGGAGAAAAGACTTGAGCAGCTCCGTGAAATGATTGCTAATCTAGTCGGGTAGATGTCCTCCGGAGAGGCTCTCTCTATTACCGTCCAACATGCCTGACCATCTTGCCGCTCTTCACCTAACTGCCGAGGCTGTCGAGGTACTCAAATGCTCTGGAATCGAAAGTCTGGCAGATTTGGCCGGGGCCAACGTCATATACTTGCAAAGCACGTTTATTGCGGCCGCTCAAGAAGGCAGGTATCCAGAGAAGTTTCCTTCACTGGTCAAGATCGCCGCTTGGGTAGAGCAAGCGCGTACCCTATCAGAGCAGCAGCCGGAGGGTGGACCGAGTACCAATCTTGATAATATTCCCACGGCCGTGGTGGTAGCAAAGCGCCCTCAGAAGAAAGCTTACGGAGGATCGGGGGTGAAGTCTGCTGCGGGCACGATGGAGTTGCGCCCGGACCGGCATCGGCGTGTGAAACGAGATCCCGAAGCCGCCCCACCGCCAGCGGCGACTGGAGAACGCGTTGTTGTCACCCCTCGGGGGGAGGAAGCTGCACCGCAGGTAACTACGGAGTTGAACCCTGAGACTAGCCGTAGGCTCCGCGAGCGACGGCAATCGCCAACACTGCAATCTTCGAAGACGACACCTGCGCAGCCTCCCGCTGTTGGTGTTCAGCCCCAGACGGTACTCCCTTCAGTTCCTGGGCCTCCAGCTCCAGCGCCTGCCCCTGCTCCTGCTCTAGAGTTTGTGCCAGAGCAAGAATCAGCAGCAGGCTCTGCTCAAGCTCCCCCGTCACCAGCCTTTCGCACATTCGAGGACTATAAAGGGGGGCGAACTGTAGTGAAACCGCTAGATAGGCACTCGCTCAGTCTTGGAGAAGATGCGTCAAGGTCTTCGGCTACGGAGCAGGATTCGTTTGAGGAAGAATTGGCCTATAAGAAGCGCATGCCTATTTGGCGTATCCGCGGTGTAAAGCATCCAGATGGCCTCAAGGTTTACATCACGGCGCTGATCACGTTCATCGTGATCGTGTTGATGCTAGCGACAGTTATTATTGGTGTGATCTTTCCGTTCTATCCTGAGCTCAAGGACTATCGCATGGAGTTTGGAGGTCTCTTCTTGGTGACGTTGTTCTTCGGTGTGCTCTATCTTTTCTCTGCCATTGGCATGCGGTGCCGAGTGTGTAGCTGCCACCTCTATTATTCCCGGCGGTGTCTTAAGAACAAGAAGGCTCACCGCATTCTTGGTGGTTTCCCCATGTTTGCACAGGTTCTCCACATCCTTCTTTGGCGTTGGTTCTGGTGCATGTATTGCGGAACTGCGGTACGTCTGACAGAAGACAGTGCCAATCACGATTACGACGAGTAGTCGAACGCCCTCGATCTATGGAGTGGAAAATCGCTTAGAAGGACTGTCACAGTCCTGTGCGACGGTGGCTTGATACATCGATTATCGTCCTTAACATCCTGTCATTGACCGCTTTTGCCGCAAGGAAACCTTGCCCGGTCTTCCCGCGTGGGTGGTTTAGACGCTTCGCCTACTTGAAGTGATCATAGTCTCGCTGTTCACTTTGGAGTACGCTACTCGCATTTGGTTGGCAGACCGAAAGCTTGGGTTTATCTTTAGTTTCCTCGGTATTATTGATCTGATAGCAATCTTGTCATTCTTCTTGGCCTCGGGGGTGAACCTCGACTTGCGAAGTTTACGCGCCTTTCGATTGATTCGACTGATCCGCGCCCTCAAGCTCGCTCGCTATAGACGGGCTGTGCAGCGGTTCCATCGAGCTTTGGCCATTGCTCGTGAAGCACTGATTCTGTTTTTCTGTGTTGCCGGGATCTTGTTATACATGGCGGCCATGGGAATCTATCACTTTGGGAATGTGGTGCAGCCAGAGAATCTTAAGAGCGTCTCTGCTGAGCACTAGTCACCCTGACCACGGTTGACTACGCCGGTGCTATTCCGATTAGTTTTGGGGGCGTTTCTTCACGTTCATCATTCTGATGATTGGACTTGGCGTTTTCTCATTACCCGCATGCTTGCTGGCCCCTGTGCTGTTAATGGCCCGGATGGAAGGAGAGAATCAGGAGGAGAAGACGCAGGAACGCCAGGATGCCTGAAATCCATTTGCGTTTCCGTTCCAATTGAGGTGTGATCTCGGAATGAAGATGACCCATGCTCTATTCGCTGCCAGCGCCATTGCGCTTGCGTCCCTTGCCCTTGCTGATCACCACGCGGGCGACAACGCCATCGCTCTCTTCAATGGCAAGGACACGTCAGGTTGGCGTAATCCCTACGAATGGGGGGAGGTGAAAGTGGTCGACGGTGAAATCCATCTCTCGGCTGAGAAGAAGTTCTTCCTGGTGACCGAGAAGAAATACAGCGACTTCATCTTCGAAGGCGAGGTGCATTTGCCAGAAGGAAAGGCGAACAGTGGCTTTATGTATCGCTGCCACGTGGAGCCGAACAAAGTCTACGGCTACCAAGCAGAGGTCGATGGTTCGGAGCGTCGTTGGTCCGGCGGTCTCTATGACGAGGGCCGTCGTGCGTGGCTTTGGCCTGCTAAAAAGGGTGACAAGAAAGAAATCTCCAATGCGCATTTCAAGAAGCCTGAGGTTCAAAATGCTCTGAAGCGCAATGATTGGAATCATTACAAGATTCAATGCAAAGGCGATCATTTGCAGGTGTGGGTGAACGGTGTTCAGACGACAGACTATCATGATGATAAAGATGCGGAAGGCTATCTTGGCATCCAGCACCATGGTGAGAAGGGGGCCGTGTATCGCTTCCGTAATCTGAAGGTTACGCTCCTCAAGTAAGGTTTTGACATAGACTGGCGAGTGAATCGCCAGATGCAAAAGGATCGCGCGCGTCTCGAGAGGATGCGTTTGCAATCCTCTCTGTTGTAAAATGGATGGATTGGGAAGGATTGTCTTCCAGTCCGGACCAACGCCCAATAGATTTCGGGGTTAAGAAGTCTACCAATAAGCCTTAACACATTTAATGAAGCCCTTTCTTCTTTCTCTCGTCCTCATCATCTCAGCGGTTGCTCAATCACCTCCTGAGGGTTTTCGCGCACTCTTCAATGGCGTTGATCTCACTGGTTGGGACGGCAATCCTGGTCTCTGGTCGGTCGAGGACGGTGCCATGATTGGCAAGACGAAGGATGCCAAGCAGCTTGGCTACAACGAGTTTTTAATTTGGCGTGGTGGCGTCCTTAAGAACTTCGAACTGCGCGTTAAGGTTAAGGTCACCGGGAGCAACAACAGTGGTATTCAGTACAGGAGCAACGAGCTCTCGGATCATGGCAAGTGGGTCGTGGGAGGTTACCAATGTGATATTCATCCCAAAGCTGAGAACAATGCGATGGTCTACGAGGAGCGCGGCCGTGGCATCATTGCTCTCAATGGCCAAGGTGTCGTCATCGACCCTGAGAAGAAACGTTGGCTGACAACGGAGCGCGATACCGTGAACGTTCCGATCTCTGACTGGCACGACTATACTATCGTGGCTCAGGGGAATCGGCTGACGCACAAGATTGATGGCAAGGTGACTGGCGAGCTGTTGGACTTCGATGAGAACGCCCGTTCGTTAGAAGGCTTACTCGCTTTTCAAATTCACCGAGGTCCGGCCATGACGGTTCAGATCAAAGACGTGTTCCTGAAAGAGCTTCCTGAGGGCGGTGTTGTCTCATTCGCAAAGTCGGCGATCCCAAGCGACGCTCAGATCATCGAAAACAAGGCGCCTCCTCGTCGTGCGAGAGCAGCGTCTAGACGTCGGCGGCCTGCAGAGGTCGGCCCAGCTATAGGTGAGAATAAGGCGACGCCTGTTGAGCGCATTAGTACACCGGAAGGTTTTCAAGTCGAGCTGCTTTACTCGGTGCCGGGCTTGGAGCAGGGATCATGGGCCAATCTTTGCAGCGATGAGAAGGGGCGTATCTATGCTAGTGACCAGTATGGTAGCCTCTATCGGTTTAATCCGCCAGCGCCTGGGCAGACCTTGAAGAAATAGGATGTCCATAAAGTCCCTGCAGAGATCCGTGCGATCAACGGAATGCTCTTTGCATTTGGTGCGCTCTATGTTGGCGTGAATGACTACGAGCAGAAAATGCAGAGTGGTCTTTATCGTCTCACCGACAGCACTGGTGACGACCAACTCGACAAGGTCGAACTGTTGCGGGCGATTGATTCCAAGAGTGATCATGGTGTCCATGCGGTGGTGCTCACTCCAGATGGCCAGGGGCTTTATCTCGTGTGTGGCAACAATGCCATTCTCACGGAAACGACGAAGGCCTCGCCGGTGCGAAAGTTCTGGGGTGATGATCATCTCCTCCCGCGCATGCCGGATGGTCGCGGCCACAATCGTCATGTTATGGCTCCTGGTGGCATTATCTACAAGGTATCTCCAGACGGGAAAGAGTTTGAGATCTTTGCTAATGGTTTCCGCAACATCTATGACGCGAGTGTGAACAGCGATGGTGAGCTTTTCACTTACGATGCAGACATGGAGTATGACTTCAACACGTCGTGGTATCGTCCCACACGAGTGAATCACGTCGTCAGCGGCGCTGAGTTTGGCTGGCGTAATGGCACCGGAAAGTATCCTGAATTCTACGTCGATAACTTACCGGCCACGCTGAACATCGGCCCAGGCTCTCCTACCGGCACGACATTTGGATACGGGGCCAAGTTTCCTGCCAAGTACCAGAGCGCTTTCTATGCTATTGATTGGAGTTGGGGCAAGATTTACGCGGTGCATCTCGAACCTAATGGATCGACTTACACTGGCACGAAAGAAGAGTTTGTCACGGGTGGTCCACTTCCTGTCACAGATGCGATCATCCATAAGGATGGAGCGATGTATTTCGCCATCGGTGGAAGACGTGTGCAGTCCGGGCTCTACCGCGTAACCTACACGGGCAGTGCAAGTACAGATCCGATCGATCTCACGCCGAAGACTACTCCTCAACGCGATCTGCGGCTTAGTCTGTCTGCGTTTCATGGCAAGCAAGATCCCAAAGCTGTTGCCACAGTTTGGCCGTATCTGAATCACTCGGACCGCTTCATCCGGGCGGCAGCACGGACGGCCCTGGAGCATCAGCCACTTGCTGAGTGGCAGGACAAGGCACTGGCTGAACCAGATGCGACGCGTCAATTAGAAGCCCTTCTTGCTCTGACTCGGATCACTGGAGTGTGCCCAACGCATCGTGAAGAAGGGGCTACCGTGAATACTGAAATGCGGGATTTGCTTCTGTCTACGATGCTCAAGCACGACTTTGCTAAGCTAACGAAAGAGCAGCGTCTAGCTCATGTACGAATCCTGCAGATTGTTCTGAATCGTTTTGGAAACCCAGACGAGGCGACTATTGCTGCCATCATCTCTCAACTCGATCCGAGTTTCCCGGCGGATTCGTTTGAGTTGAATTGGTTGCTTTGTGAGACTCTGGCCTATCTGCAGGCTCCTGCCACTGCGGCTAAAGGCATGGCCCTCATCGCTGCTGCGGAAAGCCAGGAGCCGCAGATCGAGTACGCTCGCAGCTTGCGCCATCTCAAGGTCGGTTGGACAAAAGAGCTTCGCACCCAGCAGCTCGAATGGTTTCTCAAAGCTGCCAACTACAATGGGGGTGCGAGTTTCTCGAAGTTCATTGAGTTCATTCGCAATGACTCGCTTGCTACATTTACGGATGCTGAGGAATCTGATCTCGCCGCCCTGATCGAGAGGAAGCCCGTCAAGAAGAGTGCGATTGAACTCTCTGGTGAGATCTTTGCCGGACGCACTCCCAAAGCATGGACTCTTGATGAGCTGAGCGCAGCAACGTCGACCGGTCTACAGAATCGAGACTTCGACAATGGACGAAAGATGTTTGGAGCAGGCGCTTGCTTTGCGTGTCATCGCTTTGGCAATGCCGGTGGGATGACGGGCCCAGACCTAACTGGAGCTGGTGGGCGTTACAGTCCACATGACTTGCTCGACCAGATCATTAATCCTAGCAAAGAAATCAACGAGCAGTTCGCTCCCATCATCGTCACTCGTGAAAACGGAGACGTGCTCTCGGGCGTGGTGGTGAACTTGAGTGGTGATAATATCACACTGAATACCGATCTTAGTGATCCAAACCAGCGTTCGAACGTGGATCGCAAAACCGTGAAAAGCATCGAGCCAAGTAAGGTGTCGCTGATGCCCCCGGGTCTTCTCATGATGCTGACGAAGGAGGAGATCATGGACCTCGTCGCCTACACGCTTAGTATGGGGGATAAGACGAATCCAATGTTCAAGCAGTAGCCGTTCTATTTTCCCTTACCCATGGCTACTGAGTCTGATCCAATCGTTGTTGAACAACGGTACAGCGCCTCTCTGGCCGATGTGTGGCGAGCAATGACTGAGAAGGATCAGATGCGGCAATGGTTTTTTGAGCAAATGACCTAGTTTGAGCCCAAGGTTGGCTTTGAAACGCAGTTCACTGTTCATTGCGAGGGCACTGACTTTTTGCACCAGTGGAAGGTGATAGACGTGGATCGAGAGAAGCGCATTGCCTATGAATGGGGTTATGGCGGTTATCCTGGAGATTCCGTGGTCACTTGGGACTTATCTGAGGAAGGGGACGTCACAAAACTAACGCTGACTCAAACGGGCCAGGAGACGTTCCAGGGCCATTCGGTGTTTAGTCGAGAGAATGGAATTGCTGGATGGAGTTACTTTCTGCAGGAGAGTTTGAAGGCGTTCTTGAGCGCAAGATGATGAGTAGCCGAGTCGAATGTGTAATTCCATTATTTGAGGTAAGGAATCTGGAGTTGAGTATCGCGTTTTATATGGAACACCTGGGGTTTGTCCTGGACTGGGGAGGGAAGTTAGATCTGCTCAGTCTCGCGAGACGGGTCTAGCATCATGCTTGGCCAAGGAGTGTCTACTGGATCGGCTCCTCAGTGGGTTTTTAAAGTGATAGATGCTGGAGGTGCCGACTCATTCTCTGTCAAGCACCCATTGTAGATGGGTTCTTGACAAAGAATTTCTGGCTGAATGATGTACTACTGGAAAAAGCGATGTTTAAAGGGGTCATAGCGAATGAGCCAGGGCTGGTGGGGAACGTCCAGATGGGCGAAAGTTGGTCAATCGGTCGAGAGGAAATCAGTGATTGGATGTTTACGCAGAGGAGGATGATTCAAGAAGGTTTTACCATTACCCCGCTGCTTGATTCGATGCCGGAGAAAGAAGCGGAAGCAATGCGTGTGACACTGGTGCAGTAGTTAAGATGCGCACTCGGCCATATCAGCAGACAGATGAGCCCGCTTTAATTGAATTCTGGCAGTTTTGTGGACTAGTCGTGCCGAGTAATGATCCCAGGAAGGACATCATTCGAAAGGTTCAGGATAGCCCAGAATTATTTCTTGTTAGCGAGGTTGAGGGCGAACTTGTTGTATCATCCATGGCCGGTTATGAGGGGCACCGAGGCTAGATTTACTACTTGGCAGTCCATCCGCGCTTTCAGCCGTGCGGGTATGCCACGGAGTTGATGGCTGCTGCTAAGAGTTTGTGGCGAGATCGAGGCTGCGCTAAGATTAACCACCAGGTTCGCGCTTCCAATGCAGGTGTCATCCAGTTTTATTCTCGGCGAGGTTTTTCGACTGAAAACGTGTTGAGCATGGGTAAGCGGTTGGAGGCAGACGATACTGAAGCCTGACCGAGATCCTCGCTTATGGAGGCGTTTCTGAGATCATCATCAGTCATTTACTGGCATTGTCCTTATATAAGATCGCAGGCTGAATTACTTGGCCGTGATCGCTCTGGCGTCGATGAGGTTGTGCGGACATGTTTTGAATGGGTGCGCGACAAGATTGGGCGTAGTGGCGACAAGCGATTACCGGGGGGCGCATGCTCGCCTTCGCAAATACTGGCTACTGGGAACGGATGGTGCTTTGCTAGAATTCATCTCTTGGCCGCGTTACCTCGATTCCACGAGATTCCATCAGGCTTTGGCTATCAGCGCCTATGCTTTGATGCACCTGGTGGGGCGCACACGCTGCATGGTTTAAATGCGGTGTATCTACCTGATCACGGATGGCATCGCGTGGATCCGCGAGGAAACAAGGATGGCGTGGATGCTCAGTTTGACTCTCCGCAGCAGAGGCTTGCTTGGCTGATCAGAAATGACGGGGAGATCGACGGTGGATGGTTGGAACCGAAGGTGTACTTTGAGCGAGCATTGAGTAGCTTGCTGGACCTTATCGCTTTGCAGAAGTTTTTTACTCGCCTGTCCAAAGCGATGAAGGCAGCTGAATAGAATTGAGAATGCCGTCTAGCTTTGTCAGTTCTTCGCTGGTGAAGTCGGTGTTCTCGACTGCCTTTATATTATCACGTATTTGCTCTGGCTGGCTGGCTCCAATGAGCGCGCTGGTTACCCCCGGGTGGCGAAGAACCCAGGAAAGAGCCATTTGCGCGAGGGTTTGGCCGCGTTCTTGAGCGTGGTCGTTGAGTGCCCGGATGCCGTTGACGACCTGTTCTGCAACTTCCTCTGGACGTAATGGAGAGCCTGGGAGTGAAGCGCGTGAGCCTGTGGGAATACCATTAAGGTATTTGTCAGTAAGCAGGCCTTGGTAGAGTGGGCAGAAGGCAATGATACCTAGACCGAGTTCGCCGCAGGTATCGATGAGGCTGTCTTCGATCCAGCGGTTGAGCATGGAGTAATTCGGTTGATTAATGATTAGTGGTGCCCAGGAATTCTCCTGGCAAATCCTTACTGCTTCAAGTGTTTGCCTACTACTGTAGCTGCTGATGCCGACGTAGAGAGCCTTGCCTTGTTCGATAGCTGTATTGAGGGCGCTTAGCGTCTCCTCGAGCGGGGTGTCCGGATCGAAACGATGACTGTAGAAGATGTCGACGTAGTCGAGGTCGAGGCGCTTTAGAGATTGATCGAGACTGGCGAGGACATATTTGCGTGTGCCCCATTCGCCGTAAGGACCAGGCCACATGTCGTATCCTGCTTTGCTAGTGATGATGAGCTCGTCACGCGGGAACTCTTTTAGATGTTTTCCCACATTCTCTTCGGCGCTTCCGTAGGGGGGACCATAGTTGTTTGCGAGATCGAATTGTGTGATGCCGCAGTCAAATGCGGTGGTGAGCATCTCCCGTTGCAATTCAGTGGGCGCATCACCGCCAAAGTTGTGCCAGCAGCCTAACGTAATCTCTGGAAGCTGTAGTCCCCAGCGCCCAGCGCGGCGGTAAGGCATGCGTCCATCGTAGCGGTTGGGGTCAGGGGTGTAGGTGCTCATCGTGTTCGGAGAAAATGGAATGACGGGATTGGTGCAAAGGCGTCGTAGGTTAGCACTGACGGAGATCGTTGACGAAGGCGAAGATGTCTTCTTTGCGAGTGGCCCACGAGCACATGAGGCGAGAGTCACCGATCCCTGCGAGTTCGTAGTAATGCCAGCCTTTGGAAGCCATCGCCGCGTTCACCTGCTGTGGGAAACGTGCGAAAACAGCGTTGGCTTGAGTTGGGAAGAGCAGGTCGACGCCTGGGACATCGGAAAGTTGTTCGCGCAGAATCTGGGCGTGCGCATTGGCGCGTCTGGCAATTTCGATCCAGGCATCGTTCCGGAGAAGTCCGCACCAGCCAGCGGTGAGGAATCGCATCTTGGAGGCGAGCTGGCCCGCTTGCTTGCATCGATAATCAAACTCTTCGGCCAGGTCTCGATCAAAGAAAACCACGGCTTCACCTACGCCGACGCCTAGTTTGGTAAGGCCGAAGCTCATGACGTCCACGCCAGCCTTCCATGTGGTTTCCGCAGGTGACACACCCAAGCTGGCGACAGCATTGCTAAACCTTGCGCCATCGAGGTGCACGTGGAGACGATGACTACGTGCGCACTCTGTCAACGTACGAAGCTCGTCGACAGAATAGGTGGTGCCAAACTCCGTGCATTGGGTGATGCTAATTGCTTTCGGTTTGGGAAAGTGCAGATCGCGACGGTTCGTGACCACGCGGTCGATCTCAGCCGTGGTCAGTTTGGCGTGTTTGCCAGAGCAGGGCAGAATCTTTGAGCCGCCGGTGAAGTGTTCCGGCCCGCCGCATTCGTCGGTGTGGATATGGGACTTTTCGTGGGCTATGATGGCATGGTAGCTTTTGTAGAGAGCAGAAAGAGACAGTGAATTTGCCGCCGTTCCGTTGAATACGAAATAGACGTCGACTTCCCTTTCAAAAAGAGTGCACAGAAGTTGGCAGGCTTCTTCTGTGTAAGGGTCTGCACCGTAGGAGCCGACGCCTGCGGTGTTGGCCTCTTCTATCGTAGCCCACGCCTCTGGACAAATGCCGGAGGTGTTGTCGCTAGCAAAGGCGTAGTGATCGATGCTCATTCACCTGCATTGATACACAGATTTTAAGGGCTAGCCAGCCTTCCGCACGACGACGAGATCACCTTCCTTGATGCCGGCAAGGACTTGAACACGCCGTTCATTAACGATACCAATTTCTACGGGCCGAGTCTCCGTCTTGCGCTTAGAAACTTGGACCTCGACGATCTGCTCACCCTCTATCGTGTTGACAGCATTGATGGGGACGGTGAGCGCATCTTCAAGGTAGTGAACGACGATTTGCGCCTTGCCAGAAGCTCCTGGATTAATGGTTTCACCAGCGTTGGTTAGAGTGATCTCTGCGCCGTAGACAAGAGACTTGGAGGAACTCCAGAAGCTTCGTCTGTCTGGGAAGAGAGACACGTGACTAACACGACCCTTGTATACAATGTCAGGGGTGGCGTCGAGTGTGACGAAAGCTTCCTGACCGACCTCTACATCGCTAGCCATCGTTTCATGGATCTTCACTGCGATCTTCATAGCGGAGGTGTCAGGGATGGTGATAAGTTCCTGCCGATTCCTCACTACAGCTCCCTCCTCAATCATTGACTCGCGGCTGGCACGACTACTGGATCCCCCATAGACAACCATTCCTTCATGGGGCGCATACATCTTGGAAGCGTTGACCTGGATCGCCGCATCTGCGAGGGCGAGCTTGGCGACGTCTAGAGAGGCGGAGGCACTACTTAACCTTGCTTGGGCCTGCACGAGACGGCGATCTGCTTCCTTTTTCCTGCGCATAAGCTCTGTCTGCGTTTCTACGAGGTCCGCGGCAAGCTTACGATACCGCTTCACCGCATCAAAGCGTCTAGTTGACTTCTCACTGTTCCGCGCCTTTTCGAGCCTAGCCGAACCCGCAGTTACAGATAGCTTGTCTCTACTCACGATAGAAGAAGTTTCAAAGCCCGCGTCTGCCAGCTTTTTCGAATTAGAGTAGCGCTGCTCGGAGATGCTCAACTTTTCTTGTGCGAGGAGAACGGAAAGTTTGGCTTCGCGCAAAAGATGGTCTTTCTCTAGACTCTCAAACTTTTCCATGTCCATCCGCGCGAAATCTACCTTGAGCTGGGCTTTTCTAACGTCGCTCTCGGCATCACTCTCGACGATAACCAAACGGCTCTCTGCAGCCGCCAGTGCTGCTTGTCGACTCTCGTAGGATAGACGACGGCGCTCCAAACGCTTCTCTTGTTCAGAAGAATCAAGTTCTACCAACAGATCACCTTCTTTGACCTGAGTCCCTTGCGGAACGAGATAGATGATCCGACTTGAACCGTTTACTTCATTGCGAATGGTGGTCTGGTTGACTGCCTCCAAAGTGCCGCTTTCCTTGACGCTGACGACAAAGTCTGCTCGCCCAGCTTCGAGGACTGTAACTGTATCCTCGGGGGTATCCGTCCCATGTCCTGAACCAAAAAGATAAGAGAGTCCCAATAGAACTCCGGCCCCAATAAGAGTTGCCCAACGGGAGCGTGAATTTTCTAGAGTCTTTTTCAAGTAGGATGTGATTTTCATCGGTGCGGCGCAGTCTCTGGGGACCTTACGTCTCTGGAAGAACACCCGTGCCAAACTTTAGTCTTGCCAAGCGTAGCAGAAGTTGGTTATCGGCTGCGCAAATTTCGGAAAGAGACCGCAGCTCGGCGGGATCAGTCCGTGACATTTCGGAAATGCTCTCCATTCTGCTGCTCCCAATCGCCTAGCTATGCTCACAATACGGAAACTTACTAAATCCTTTGGCGGTCGAATACTGTTCGAAGACGCCCAGATGCAGGTCAATTACAGCGAGCGGGTTGCGCTTGTTGGTCCCAACGGTGCTGGTAAGTCCACCCTCTTTAACATCATCCTGAATACAGAGGATCCTGATAAAGGCAAGGTGGGCAGGGATGCGTGGACGACGATTGGCTACCTTCCCCAAGAGAGCGAAGCGATAGGTGATGAAACCGTTTTGGAAGTGGCTACTGGCCGTGCGGGAGAGTTGGAGAAGCTTGAGGCGGCACTCCGCAGGCTTGAGGAGGAAGGGGATCTCGACGGGGCAGAATACATGGAGGCCCAGGCTAAGTATGACATCTTGAATGACCCGCAGACAGAGGCCAAGGCGAAGAAGATGCTTAGAGGCCTGGGCTACCCAGAAGAGGACTTTGATCGTCAGGCAAAGGAAATGAGTGGTGGTTGGATCATGCGAGCGCACCTCGCGCGCTTGCTGGCGATGGAGCCTGATCTACTTATGCTGGATGAGCCGACAAACCATTTGGACTTGCTGTCACTATTGTGGTTCCAGGACTATTTAAAAGATTACTCTGGCGCGATTCTAATGATTTCGCACGACCGTCAGTTCCTTGACGAACTGACGCAGAAGGTTTTCGAGATCGATAATCCAAAGCTGATTCCATACAAGGGAAACTACTCTGACTACGAGAAGAAGCGGGAGGAGAATTTCCAGCAACATCACAACGCTTATAAGAACCAGCAGAAAGAGATTAAGGCGCTGCAGGACTTCGCCAACAAGTTCCGATCGGTCGCTTCGAAAGCTTCGCAAGCTCAGAGCAAGTTGAAGCAGATCGAAAAGATGGACTTGATCGAGAAACCTCGCCGGCCGAAGTAGCCGTTCGCCTTTCGATTTCCTCAACCTGAGCGCGGTGGTCAGCAGGCCATCGCGATTTCAGGCATCCACTTCGCATATGGTGATCACAAGGTCTATCAAGGAGTGGATCTGTTAGTCGAGCGAGGTGAGCGCACGGTGCTTGTGGGGCCAAACGGAGCTGGTAAGTCGACCCTGCTTAAGATTCTTGCGGGAGAACTTGTTTGTCAGGAAGGCGAACGCAAACTTGGGCACAATGCGAAGATCGGCTATTTCTCTCAGCATCGGGGGGAACAGCTGGATCCGAACAACACCGTTGTTGAGGAAGTGCTCAAATGTGCGCCGCCTGAATATCGCGAAGATCAGGTAAGAGGGATTCTCGGATCATTCCTTCTCCGCAAAGAAGATATTTACAAGAAGACTTCCGTGCTGAGCGGCGGAGAAAAGAGCCGCCTCAATCTTGTGAAGTTCCTCGTCGATCCGCCAAACCTCCTGCTCATGGATGAGCCGACCACTCATTTGGACATTCTGAGCGTCGCGTCCCTCATCATTGCGCTTCAGCGTTATGAAGGCACGTTGGTTTTCATCTCGCACGATGTGCACTTCATTCGGAAGTTGGCCACGAAGGTGCTCCACGTGTCGAAGGGGCAAATTCACTCGTATCCGAGTGACTATGACTACTTCTTGGAGAAATCCGGCGCCCTCGACAACGAGCGTGCCGCTCTGGTTGCGGAGTAAGCACGCTCTCGGGTCATCTCTGTTCTCGACCGGATCCTCAAGGTCTCAGCGATTGGTATTCTTCTCTCGGTCGAGTCGCAGAAGGTCGCATACCGTGATCATCCTAGTTTGCAAACTATTGTCAGGTCCAAATACTTGAAAATTATGAAAAAAATGATTTATTGAGTGGAATTAATAATTTGCGACAATGGCTAACTCTGAAATCCTCCTTCGTGGCGCCTTCTTGGCGGGCACGCTTACTCTCGCTAGCCTGATACTTGCTCAAGCCGGCAATCCTTGGGATTCGGAGCCCACCGAGATCCCTGAAGAGCAGTATGAAATTGCCGAGTCTGAAATCGCCCAGAATGAAGGGCGCAATCCGAAGAACCGTTTCGGCGTGCATGGCGGCATCGCTTTTGGCGTGAAAGCAAAGTTTATTTCGGGTGCCTTTACGGGAAACAACATTGTGGCTGACGTCGATGAAGGGCCGGAAAGCGTCACGACGGTTGGCACTCGCAGCTCTGACGAAGAAAACGGTGCTCTCGGTGGCGACATCTTCTACGAGCGCATTCTCGGTGAGTCCAATATCGCTGTCGATGGTGTGAATGAGATGTGGGGAATCCACATCGGTGTTGGCTTGAATGAGTTTGGTTTCAAAGACACGGTTGGCGTTGACGTCTTCGGACAAGACGACGGTGGCTTCATTAATACCGGGAGCATCAACAATGAGCTCGATGCGGACATGTGGCGTGTCGACGTGGGCCTCTTTAAGGAAAGTTACCTCACGGACCGCCTCTATGCCAAGTTTGGTGCTGGTTTATCGGCAGCCTACATCGAGGCTGACTACACATTGAGCGGGCCGTTCAACTTTGCAGATCTCAATGACGATGATAGTGACTTTGTCTTCGGTGGTTATATCGACTTCACAGTGGGCTATGACATCACCCGGAACTGGAGCCTGTATGGTGGTGTCCGCTATCAGTATCTGACAGACTTTGAAGTTGGCAGCGGTGGTGCGGAAGCTGAAATCGAGTTCGACCAAGCCTATATGGCCTTCCTCGGCCTACGATTCGCCTTCTAGGTTTGCTCGCGCAAGGCGAGCTTCGATCTCGTGACTTTAAGGATCCAGATGTTCGTGGATGAGCTTTTCGTAGGCGTCTTTTAGCTTACTCGACAGCGGCCCTGGACACTGTGGAAGCTCGCTCCCGTCGACGGTGCGAACCGGCTGAACTTCACGCAAGGTGGAAGTCAGAAATGCTTCTGTCGCTTCATTAAGGGCCCGTAGTGGCACATTGCGCTGGCTCGCGGTAAAGCCCTCTTTTTCACACAAATCGAGGACCAGCGCTCGGGTGACGCCGGGGAGGCAGCCCGATGAAATAGGCGGTGTGATGAGTTCGTCTTCGTAGACGATAAAGAGGTTGCTTCCGGTGCCCTCACATAAACTGCCTGCAGTGTTTGCGAAGATCGCTTCGGTGCCTCCTTGCTTCTTGGCATGAGCGAGGGCCACAACATTCTCCCCATAGGAAATGGTCTTGTGGTTTGTTAGAGCCCCATGCTCATTGCGTCTGTAGGGCACCGTGACGAGATGGGCTTCGGGACCGTGTGGCGGTAGGCTGGCATAGGCGGCAATGAGTGTCGAACGCGCTTCTCCTTTCTCTGAGCCAAGGGGGGCCGGGCCGCCAGTCACCGTGATGCGAAGGCGTCCAGATGAGCTTCGATTAGCCTCAATGACCTCGTCAATAGCATTGGCCAATACCTCCTGTTCCGGGGCTTGAAGCCCTAGCACAGCGGTTGAACGTTCTAAGCGCTCACAATGACGACCTAGAGCAAATGGCTTCCCATTGTAGACGATGAGGGTTTCAAAGACACCATCGCCGGTTAGGAGACCGTGATCAAAAGGATCGATCCGTGCATCTGTAATGGCTTTGAGATTGCCATTCAACCATACGTGGGTGGAGGTAAAGCTACCGATACTCATCGACTCGCTCGCGAATAAACAAACCTACTTGGCCTCGAGGGCCTCAACGCTGACGATAAGCGTGATTTCATCGCCAATGTTAGGGATACCGAAGTTCATGCCGAAGTCCGTGCGCTGCACTTTAAAGGTCGCTTCAGCACCGACGATCTTGTCGCCTTTAGGAGACTTGCCTTGACCGTAAAACTCACCTGTAGCCGTGACCGTCTTGGTCACGCCTAACATCGTGAGGTCACCAGTTATTTCGTAGCCTTTGTCGCTGACCTTCTTGATCGATTTGCTCTTAAACGTGATCTTATCAAACTCCTTCGCGTTGAAGAAATCGGGACC
>JAACDM010000423.1 GCA_009936795.1 Verrucomicrobiaceae bacterium
ACCGATGATCCTTGGGCGACGGCCGGCATTGGCTTTCTTGGGTGTGGCCCTTGGGATGAAAGCTCGCAGATGGGCATTCAGGACGGCACGACGGATAAGAAGATCGCCCAGTACCTTGATCGTGATGACATGCTTAGCGCGACGATGTCCACCTTCACGAGTACGACGGCGCATTGCGCTCGCTGTCATGATCACAAATTCGATCCCGTGTCGCTGCAGGATTACTACGCTCTCCAAGCGGTGTTTGCGGGCGTGGACAAAGTGGATCGTCCTTTCGAACCTGACAAAACCATCGCAGAGGCTCGAAAACGATTGGAGAATGAGCTACGACAGTTGAAGGAGGGCCACTATCCTGGTCCTTTGGATTTAGAGGGGCTGGCCGTGTGGGAAAGGGAACAACAGAAAAGCATTCAGGGATGGAGAACGCTTACGTTGAATGACCTTGTGTCTGAAGCATCGACGCCCCATGATATCCTCGCTGACGGCTCGATCCTGTTCGGCGGCACGGCTCCCGCCAAAGACACGTGCATCCTCACCGGTACGTCATCCCAGACTCGAGTCACGGCAGTGCAGGTTGAAGTGATGACGGATCCCTCCTTGCCAGAGAATGGACCAGGACGCGCGGTGAATGGAAATCTGCATGTGTGTGATGTGGGCGTACGCATTGGGGGTAAGGATATTCCTATCGAGAGTGCCGTGGCGGATTTCAGTCAGGCTGGTTGGGAAATCGGAAAGGCAATTGATGCTAACAAAGACTCCGCTTGGGGAATTCATCCTGAAGAGGGGAAAGCCCATCGCGCCGTCTTCATCTTCTCGGAACCGGTGATCCTCGAGAAAGCGGACCCGATCGAAGTAACCCTTGAGCAGACACATGGTCGGCAACACGTCATTGGCCGATTACGCGTGTCTGTGAGTAGTAGCCAATCGCCCTATTTGGCAAAACCTGTGCCCATTGAAATCGGTGCCATTCTCAGAATGCCGTTGGAATCACGAACGCGTGAACAAGAGCATATCCTGGCAGTGTATTATCTAACGCAACGCAAATCGAAGGAGCTTGCCGCCTTGCCTCCCCCCGGAACCATCTATGCCGTTGCTAGTCAGTTTCCGAACAAGGGGAACTTTAAGGCGGCCACCAAGCCGCGTGCAATCCATGTGCTGGATCGTGGCAACGTGCTCACCCCGCTTGAAACGGCACAGCCAGGGGCGCTTTCATGCCTTCCAGATCTCACGTCACGGTTCGAAGCGACGGAGAGCGAAGGCGTTCGGCGAGTTGCCCTGGCTAATTGGCTCGTCCATCCTGACAACGTGCTCACTTGGCGCTCCATCGTGAACCGCATCTGGCACTATCATTTCGGCAAAGGAATTGTCGGCACACCAAACGATTTTGGAAAGATGGGAAGCTTGCCTTCGCATCCCGAATTATTGGATTGGCTTGCCTTCGAGTTTCGCGAACGCGGTGGAAGTCTCAAGTGGTTGCACAAGACCATTGCACTGAGCGAGACCTATCGACAATCGGCTGCTGATCGTCCCGAAGGATTGGCGGCCGATTCTGGTAATCGATTGTTGTGGCGGATGAATCGTCGGAGACTTGAGGCGGAGTGCATTCGCGATGCCGTCCTTCGTCTATCTGGAAAGCTTGATCAGCGCATGGGTGGCCCCTCTGCGCGACAGTTTTACACGAGTCCAGGCGTTCACGTGACGCCAGTGGTGAAATACAAGGAATTTGATCCAGACCATCCTGCGAACTTCCGCCGTGGGGTCTATCGCTTTGTCTTTCGCACGGTTCCTGACCCGTTGATGCAGGCCTTAGACTGTCCAGATGCCTCCCAACTGGCTGCCAAGAGAGAAAGCTCATCGACGCCGCTGCAGGCCTTGGCTCTGCTAAACAACCGTTTCAGGGTAAGGCAATCAGAACACATTGCCGCAAGGCATCAACTCGACGCTGATGGCGTGGGCGAGAGAATCGTGCTCCTGTTCAAGCGGGCCTATGGACGTTCGCCGAGTCCAAGAGAAGCCGAACGCGTGATTGGCTATGCCCGATCTCACGGTCTCGCCAATGCTTGTCGGGTCATCATCAACAGCAGTGAGTTTCTCTTCGTCCAATGACTTTTCCCATCGATAGGCGCCGATTCTTACACCATACTGGAGGTGGCTTTGGTGGGCTTGCCTTGGCGCATCTGTTGAGCTCGGATACAAATGCGAGCCTTTTAGGTGGGCGATTGCCTCACACGCCGAAAGCCAAGCGTGTGATTCAATTGTTCATGAATGGCGGTGTCAGCCAGATGGACACCTTTGATCCCAAACCAAGGCTAACGGAACTTCACGGGCAAGCTTTCGATCCCGGGGCCGGACAGCTCGTTGAATCGGTGACCAACTCGCCAGGCTTCAAGGTGCTGCAAAGCCCATTCGCGTTTCAGCGCCAAGGACAGTCCGGGCGCTGGGTGAGCAGTGTGTTCCCCCACATGGCGGGCGTTGTCGATGAACTCGCCTTTCTCATGTCCATGGTTTCCAAGACCAACGTCCACGGTCTTGGAAGTTACATGCAGAATACGGGGTTCACGCTTCCCGGCTTTCCTTGCATGGGTTCTTGGATCAGTTATGCGCTTGGCAAGATTAATGAGAATTTGCCAGAGTTTGTCGTTTTGCCAGATCCAAATGGCTTGCCTTACAACAACCTGGGCAATTTCACCTCTGGCTTTCTCCCCGCCAAGCATCAGGGAACCGTGATCAACGCGACGAGCGATTCCCCAATTCACTATCTCTTTCCTCCAGGCGAAGCCAAGCAGATCACCCCTCAGGCCGAGCAAGCGGGTCGGGAACTCTTACAATCACTCAACGGAAATTACGCGGAATTGCATCCGTACGATACTCAACTGGAAGCGCGCCTGGAGTCCTACGAACTGGCTGCCAGGATGCAACTCAGCGCTCCTGAAGTCTTTGACCTCTCGAAAGAAAGCAAAGCTACGAGCGAACTCTATGGCCTGGGTG
>JAACDM010000424.1 GCA_009936795.1 Verrucomicrobiaceae bacterium
CAAACCTTGCCTTTCTTTGGAGGGAACAAAGTGGTCTGGCTAAAGAACGCCAACTTCGTAGGCGATAGTGTGACGGGCAATTCCAAGACGACGCAGTCGGCGCTCGAGGGTATTACCGACTTACTCGTTCACGGCCTTCCGAAAGAAGTCACCTTCATTCTCAGTGCCAGTGCCGTTGATAAACGCCGAGTGTTCTACAAACGGCTGAATGAACGGGCTAACATCGGGACCTTCGATAAGCCTGACACCTCCCGAGACGGTTGGGAAGAGGCAGTCATGCAGTATGTCAGCGCGGAAGCAAGTAAGCGTGGTTTGCGGTTTCAGCGCCAAGGCCTCGAGCTTTTAGCGATGTTGTTAGGCGCGGAGACCCAGCAAGTAGATCAAGAGCTTGAGAAACTCGATCTCTTCATCGGCGAGCGACGTGATGTCACTCCCGAAGACATTCGTCACGTGGTCTCGCTCAGTCGTGGTGGGGTCATCTTCGAGATTGGGAATGCCCTCTCAAAGCGCCAGCTCACCCGAGTGCTCCATCTCATTGACCACCTGCTTTACCGAGGTGAATCTGCTGTGGGCATTCTCTTGGGATCCATAGTACCACAAGTCCGTCGACTCCTGCAGGCGAAGGATCTTATCCAACGCTTTCGGATCCAGTCTCGGAACTATCAGGATTTCAATCGTCAGCTGGCGCGTTTGCCGCGTGAGGAGGTGGCTCATCTCCCGATGAAGAAAGACGGCACGCCCAATGCGTATCCCATCTTCCTATCGTCCATGGAGGCCTCGAACTTCCGTGTCGACGAATTGCGGCGCGGCTTGGAGGCCTGCCTGGAAGCTAACCTGCGACTCGTCACCACTGGGCTTGATCACAAAGTCGTTTTGAATCAGCTCGTGATCCAACTGCTGGCCCGGAAGTCGCGTTAGCTAATCGTGCTAACGATGTGTCACAATGATCTTGTCATTGGGCTGGAGTAGCACGTCTTTGGCTGAAGATAGTGTCAGTTTTCGCAGATCGTGAGTTTGCCGCTTCTTATTGCGGGACAAGATCACGTTCTTGTTAGCCCAATTGGTAAGGCCACCGACAGCCGTGATAGCATCTAAAAGGGTCATCCCATCCACGAACTGAACTAGGGCTGGCATCTTGACTTCGCCATGCACAGAAACTCCAACTGCCCGTTCTCCATCGCATTCTATTTCTTCGTTATCGCACACGACCACCTTGTCGCAGACCGTGAGTTTCACATCCTTACTCGGATTTGATCGAAGGTCGCCAATGTCGTGCGCTGTCCTTTACGGAAGATGGCAACCCTTTCGATTGAAGACTCAGTCTCGCTTCCACCCAACGCGATCGCTTGTAGCAAAGTCATGTTCTCCTTAAACTCAAGATTCTGGGGATTCTGAGCACCGTTGTAGAACCTGATCGGTGGCGATTCTGGTTCCGCTCGAATCAATAGACTGAGTATTTGGAGCGATATAGTAGTTAGGACAAGGAAACGCATGCTTGTTTCGACAACCATGGCTGACCTTCGTTCAAATGGTTCTCCCTGGTTTGTTGTTAATCTGAAGCGCATTCTCTGGCTCTTTGAGCATTATTGAGAATCCCTCTTCGCTTCACACACGACGCATCCGCGGATTTGCAATGAACGCTTGCAAGAGGATTCGGGTATGGGAATCTGCATTCGATGACCAGCTATCGAATTGGTTTTGATCTTTGCGGCACAGACGCAGGAAAGTCTGGATTGAGTTCGGAGATTCGAAACTTTCTTGCTCAGTTTGTAGCCCAAGCTCCCCATCATGAGTTCCATCTTGTGGGGCTCCAGGAAGATTTTGATGCTTATGTGGCAGGCCTCTATGAGGATACACCAAACGTGCATTTCCACGAGGTGCCTGACAAATATGCGTCTCCTTCCAAGAACATCTATTGGCACCTCCGTCATTTGCCGAAGTTTGCGCAGTCCCTCAAGCTTGATGCATTCTATATTACTGCAGGCAATCGACGTGGCACACGGATTCCTGGAATTCCGGTCATTGCTAGTATTCCTGATCTTTGGAACAAGACCTTGAAGGGCAAGTTCGGCTTTGCTCGGCAGTTCTATCTTGATCATGTCTTGCCTCGCTATATTAAGAAAGCTGAGGGCCTGACTGCGATCAGCGAGTACACCCGGGACGACATGGTCGAATACTATGGGATTCCAAAAGACGAAATAACGGTGACTCCGCTAGGTTGCGATCAGAAGCTATTCAAACCTGAGGATCCCTCGAAGGCGGCGGCAACTCTAGCGGCGATGCCAAACGGAATTTCCACGCCCTTTATTGCCTATGCTGCAAGGATCGAGCACCCTGCGAAGAATCACATGGACTTGGTCAAAGCCTTCGAGATCCTCAAGCGAGAACACGAGGTGCCCCATGAACTTCTGTGTCCTGGGAAACGCTGGCCTGGTTCAGAGCCATTGTACGACGTGATTTATAAATCACCTTACAAAGATTCCATGCACTTCCCTGGCTTGGTCTCGCCAGATTATATCGCTGCGATGTTCCAGGCTGCCGACGTTGCCGTGTCTCCGAGTCTCTACGAGGGCTTTGGTCTTCCGGTGGTGGAGGCTATGGCCTGTGGCGCTCCGATTGTAGTCTCGGATATTAAGATCTTCGCCGAGGTCGCTGGAGACGCTGCTTTAAAGTTCACGCCCGGGAAACCTGAGCAATTGGCGGAGCAGCTTTGGAAGCTGATCTCGGATGACGCGCTGCGAGCTGAGTATAGGAAACGTGGTGTCGAGAACGCTTCTAAATTCACATGGGAACGTGCTGGGAAGCTGACGCTCGATGTGATTGAGCACGAAGCGGCGAAGGTCGTGCGCTCGAAGTAGCGGCGCTACGTATCACGATTGGCTAATAGGTTTGCGTCCTCCTCGGTAACGAGAAACGCGGAGCCGAGACAGAGAGGTCACTTCTCGGCGTCCCGAACTCCGCGCTCGGATATTGTCGCTAACGTTAGCGTTGCTTTGTTATGCGGCCTTCTTTTTGAAGGATACGATGACCTCTCGGTTGTTGGAGATCCATTGTGCCAGCTGTTCCAATCCTTGGTCAACAGAGGTGGTCGGCTTCCATCCGAGGATCTCTTTCAGCTTGGTATTATTCGAAACAAACACTTTCTGATCGCCAGGGCGTTCTTCATCGAACTTCAGTCCGAGGTCACGACCTTCGCGTTCCGCGAGGAAATTTAAGAGCTCAAGGAGACTTAATGTATTGGTAGGCCCGCCGCCGGTGTTGAATGCTTGGCCATTGGCTTTGTCAGGATTCTCAACGCATAGCTCGTAGAGCTTCACCAAGTCCTCTACCCAGAGAAGGTCACGGATCTGTTTGCCGTCACCATAGACGGTAATCTGTTGGTGAGTCATGGCTGCGATCGTCATCCAAGCAACCCAGCCTTGGTCTTCCACTCCAAACTGGCGAGTGCCGTAGATGCAGCTCTGTCGCAGTACCACGGTCGGAATATCATAAATTCGACTGTAATCCCTCACATATTGATCAGCCGCACCCTTGGAGCATCCATAAGGACTGTGGAAATCAAGCTGTTCGGTTTCTGAGATGCCGTTAGGGCGATTAGAAAGACCCCATCGATCATTCTTGAGTTCGAGTTCTCCGTCCTCAAGGCCACCGTAGACTTTGTTCGTCGAACTGTAGACGAACATTTTCAGATTCGGCAGGTGCTTCCGAGCGCCTTCGAGCATATTAAATGTGCCGGTGGCATTGATCTCAAAGTCGTTCACGGGATCGGTGACGCTGGTTGTGACAGCTACCTGGGCAGCCAAGTGGAGCACTGCTTCCGTATCGGTGTGTTGGCTTAGAGCCTTGTCGATCTGATCCCAGTTGCGAATGTCTGCGGGACTGTGTTCGATCTCTCCCGTTTGACGGAGCCACTCGAGGTTTCCCTCTGTTCCGCAGCGGCTGAGGTTATCGAGTACGACTACTTGATGCCCCTGGTCGCGGAAATACGAAGCAGCATGGGAACCGATGAAGCCGCAGCCTCCAGTGATGAGAATTTTCATTCGTACTTGTTGGTTAGTCAGATGGAAATCCGCAGTCGTGCACCCGTTAAGGGTTGGGTAGCACCGTAGACATCGCGCATCGGATCATAGGGAATTATTTCTCTAGAAATAATAATGAGTCAATATGTTTATGACGGATTTCGAATTTTCAAAGCTCACGAATGAATATATTAGAGGCTCAGTTGGGCAGTTTCCACAATCCCCGAGCCATGGCTGCCGTGACTAATCCCAAGTGGAGGCTCGGAGCGAACTGTCCGTTCTGGATCGCTTCCAAGAATGCGCTGGGTGAAAGGGAAAGAGGTTCCACCCCTTCTTCGGGTGAGTAGTTGTCCAGTGGCTCAAGATCCTGAGCCAAGAACTTCCAAGCGCGGTCCATGTGGCAGCTCGGTAGCCTGTCTCCTCTCTGAGCTCGCGCATGGCCGCCTCTTTTGGAGTCTCGCCGTGCTCGACGTGGCCTGCGACGAACTCCAGAGTTTCTCTTTCCACCGCAGGACGATACTGCTTCACGAGGAGGATACGATCATCGGAGTGGATGGCGAAGACGCCGACGTAGTCTGAGAGATTGAGGGCGTAGAATGGTGCCTAATCATCGTCATCGACCTCCTTGGACTCCAACTGGAACCACGGCGTCTCATACACTGTATGTTTTCCGGTGATTTCTCCCATGCACAAATGGTGCAATTCGCTTTGGCCAAAGTCAAGGTATCGACCTCGGGCTCGGAGGCGGCTGGTCGAAGTTAGAGTCACCGATAGACGATGAGGAAACTTTCCTTAGCCTGCTAAGGTGGATTCTAGCTTTTCCATGTAGGGGCCGAATCCAAAGACATTGCTCACTCGATCAAAGGCCGCCTTACCCATGGAGATGGCTGTATCGTGTTCTGTTAGCATTCGATCTAGCGCAGCGGCGAATGCGACAGAATCTTGCTCGGGAGCTAAGAGCCCGGTGACTTCGTGGTCTAACCAATCTGGGATTCCACCCACATTGAACGCTACCACTGGGCGCCCGTGCATCATCGCTTCGAGCCCCACCATGCCGAACGGCTCGGGCCAGCGTGATGGCACGACGACGACGCGTGCTGCATTGTAGTGCGCATCCAACTCGTCGTTTGGTGCCCAACCAAGGAACCGGACACGGTCCGACAGGCCCAGAGATTCCGCTTGGGATTTGAGCCCAACCTCCGCATTTCCCGCTCCAATGATATTGGCGTCAAAAGGGACGCTCACCTTGCTAAGCGCGTCGAGTAGAAGGTCAACTCCCTTGCCGCGTAAGAGTTGACCGACATACAGGATTTGGGGTTTGGAAGGTACTGGCAGCGGATCGCAGCCGAGAGATAACTTCACCACCGGCGCTAGCAGATGCACGCGATCTTCAGAGCAGCCATTGGTAAGGAGCTCTTCTTTCATGTAGGTGCTAGCGACAACGAGCGCATCGAGTTCAAAGTTCGCATTCATTTCGCGAATCTTTGCCTGGATGCTAGTGTAACGGACTGGGAGGGGGCCATCTTGAGTCTTCTCTAAGAAGCCAAGGTCCGCCCAGCAACGCCATCCAGCTTTGTGATGACATAATTTACCGCTGTGGCGAAAGTATTTGTAGCCGGTTGGGCAACAAAGATCGTGGTCATGGATCATGCGCACGGCACGGATACCAGCGTCGCGGCACGCCTCCAGAAACGGTTTGATGGCGGGAACCTTGTGCAGATAGACACAATCCGGTTGGGTCTCCAAAACGATGTTCTTAAAGGTAGTCGCCTCTTCACCTCCACCTAACTCGTAGCACTGACGTGCCGCTCCAAAGAGACCTCGGTAAGCTGCGGCATGCCGCGTTCCATTCTCGCTACCGAAGGCGAGGAAGACCTCGTGTCCATTGGCGCTAAGACCTGCCGCACAATCGGCAACATTCTGTTCCACACCGCCGAAGAACCCGCCTCGATCGTTCACTACCAGAATCTTCATGCAGGAGAGAGGACGTTCATCGCTTCAAATGGTGACCTGACCAAGGTGATTGTCTAGGAATTCGCGTTTTTCGAAGGGAGATTTCGAAGCGACTCCAATCATGGACGGTTGAGCAAGGAGGGCTAGTCTTGATCGTTGGTTGGGACGAAGTAGCCCCAGATGTATACAGTCGCTTGGGCGCCTTCGTGCACATGAAATTGGTCGATAGTGGCAAAGCCATCGCTTCCAAGATAACCGAATTGGAGCTGAAGCTCATACTGGTTTCCATTGAGAGTTGTTGAGAACGTACTGCTTGTGTTACTAATCCTGACGAAGTCTGCACTCTCGTCAGCCGTATTGGGCCTGCGGTTGGGGGTGTTCTCCAAGGCAAAGTTGAAGTTGAACGTTTCCATGACGTCTGGCGTGGTGAAGGCGATCGAGAGATCAAGCTGAACGTTGGTGGCCTCAGTGCCACTCCAGATACTCGAGTTGAATTACTCTAAGCCGCCGAGTCGGAACCAAGACTCCTCTTCCACGACGAGGAAGTTGGCTGCGTAGAACGAGAGTTAGCTTCCTGAATCAACCCCATTTGCTCCGTCACCCCATTCGAAGGTTCCGTCGAGGCCGTTCTGAATATAGTTCGCGACCATGTCCTCACCGCCCTGAGCATCGACAAACTGACCAGAGGATTGCCCAGCAAAGTTAAGAGGTGCCGTGTCATCTATCTGATAGAGTTCGGTCGTGGTATAGCTGCTGTATACTTGGTTTAAGTGGTTATTATCGGCGTGGGCGACGACTTGAGATCCGCCGGCAATCGACAAAGGTGTGCCCTTGTATAATTGCCAGGGCTTGCTATCGATGG
>JAACDM010000425.1 GCA_009936795.1 Verrucomicrobiaceae bacterium
CTGGGTGCCATGGACGCCAAGCGGCACATCGGCCCAGCCGACCGCGAGAAGCGTCCTGTGGATAGCATCCGGGCTTGATCGCCTCACGAGAGTTAGCGGACCTTCCAAAGCCACCTAAACCACGCGCTCTCTCCAACGCAACTTTGGAAAGTTGGGCCACGCGCTAACGCACCGACACGCGAAGGCGCCAGTAGGCAGATTCGCCGGGCAGTGAGATCGAGGCTCGTTCCATGCCGGGCAACGAACCAATCACCTGAGGTTCAGCCGCCTCTGGGAGCCACTCCTTTAAGTCACTTGATGACTCTAGGACCCAATCAATCCCATCCAGACCAAGACGGCGTGTGTATGTCAGCGCCCTGCCCAACTCCGTCTCAGAAATGCTCGCCGTGATCGCCGCTGCGTTACTGAAGTCATCGATCCCAAAGGCGTAATAGAGCAGGGCAGGCTGATCGTCAGGACCGACCGGATCAAGGCTGCCCATTAGACTACGCGCGGTGAGCCACTCGACCAAACCCTCACCAGAAGGCGTGGACTGATCGGCCGCCCCGGGACTGCCCCCAGCAGGCCCAGAGGTCCAATTCCCTGGATGAGCGATGCTTGCACCTGCACCACCGACATAGGTAAGGGAGCGCCCTTCGCTTGGATCCCAGCTCGGCCACGGCGCCTTATCGTTATAAGTGACGGTATGCAGGAGTACCCCATTACGGTCTCGAATCGTCAGCCGCTCGCCATTGTTGTCCAAGTTACTCGCATCGGCAAATTCACCAATAAGATTCTTCGTCGCAACCGCTGGATAGCGAAGTTGGAAAGCAGCCTCATTGGCTGCGATAATCGCGAAAGCATTGGGAGAAAGCGTCGCCTTCCTCTCATCCTCAATCGTCACGTCAACGCCGTCGCTAAAGTGAACTCCGGAGAGATCGATCGTCTTGTCAGAAATGTTCGTCAGTTCTAGGAACTCGAAGTCAGGCGTGGCAAACCCTGCGGCTTCTTCCTCCGCGGTGGCGGGAGTCGGTGCATAGTGCAATTCCGAAATGGAGAGAGAGTCACTTGTTGGAAGTTCCGCCAAGTGAAAGAACGCCTCCGCAATAGGCGACCACTCGCCGCCAGCACTATCATAAACACGGGCCTTCATGATGAGGGAGTGACTGATCACCGGTAGCTCAGTCCGATCATACACGACTGCCTGAGGATGCAGAGAGCCGTCGGGAAGGCGCGGATCCGTCCCGTCTACCGTGTAATACATATCGCCAATAACCGGGTTGAAGATCGTCGCGTTGAAGACCTTTATCGTCACAGGAATCCCCGCAATGACAGTACCCCCGAATGGCTGAAACTCCGGGAAGCTCATTCTACTTGGGATGAAATCGCGATCAGCCAATTGATCTAACAGAATATTTGTTCGGGCGGGAAACCAAGATTCGTTCTCCTTATCAAGCTGCGTCTGCCAGTTCCCCTCTCGGGTTTCCGGCGTACTCACATGGAGATCCCCCCAACGCGCACTTTCTGCAATGAGCGGTTCATAGACCAAATCCGCAAGATCGTTCCATGACTTCGCCGCCCCTTCCGGTGTGAGCTCGCCCCCATTGAAGAAATGTTTGACCACACGATCCGCGAAGCGCAAATGATAGTCCGGATTTTCATGCATTTCGGAATTGAGAAGCGACGGTCCCAGCGCAGTCCTCTTGGCAGTCGTGTCCTGCGTAAGGTTCTGGTTGCTAAGACCGTTGAAACCCGCCCGTTCAGAGTCCCAGGCGAAATAGGTCCACCCATTGCCCACTGCGCCATTCTCTAACGGAACCCGGCGTCGTGCGTAGCGCATGTTCTTGTGATCCCAGTCTTGGTTACCACTGTAGAAATTGATCAAGAGATAGTCGATCTGGTTATCCACATCGACATACTGAAGAAGCTCGTCGTAGTTTTCCTCTACGGTGAGGTCTTTCTTCGCCAGTTCATGAGTCTTGCGAAATGCGACGTCATCGCCATTCACGACAATGTCTTGAAATGCCGGCGTGTCCTGTAACGCATCCCAATCTTCTTCGTCTCCACCAAAGTGTTCTGAGAGTAGGCTCGCCTCAAAACGTTCGAACACGTGATACATTCCCCAATAAAGACCATTGATGTAGACGTGGGCATAGATTTGCGATTGGTTAGGCATCGACATCCGCCGCTGGACTTCGCGATGCCACTGATCCCGTATGTATTGTGCCCGCACTCGCACTCCAGGGTGAATCCACGAATCCCCATTACTGCTGCGAAGGTTGATACTATTAAAACGGCTCACCTCGGAGTCTTCAAAGAGACGAAAGTTCAATTTCCCGGGGCCATAGTCAGACCGAAAGATCACTCTCATGTTGTGCTTCACGCGGTTGGGACTTCGACTCGCGTTGCCTTGCATCCGAATACCGGCATTCGCTTGCACCGTCTGGCCATGCGGAAAGCCAAACAACTCAACAGATACAGGACGTTCCCACTTGTCCAGGATGCCGTCGTTTACCAGGTCTTTGGACTGGCTATTCGTGTAAATACCATCCCTGGCAAAGAGGTTGTCATTCTCCGTGACAAGAGAAATGCTCGGCACCGATCGCAGCGCCGCTTTCACCTCTTCATTTGAGTAAATAGGCCCAACGACATCTGGGTCCATTCCGTAGTCCGGGTTACGGGAACCCCATTTTTCAGGAAATCCCTCTGGCTGATCGGGCTGCCCTAACACGTCGTCGAGGAAGATGTAACTCTGAGTTCGAAGCACACTATCTTCCATGCCGGGCTTCTTTGCCGCAGCCCTTACAATCGTCGTCTGCGTAATCTCGATTGGCTCCGTATAGGGGTCGCCAACCGGTCCTGTGAAGATCGTCCCCGAGCCAGCTTCACGGTCGTCCAAGGTGTAAACAATCTCCGCCCCTTCCGTCGCCGTCGTCAGCTCGAGCATGAATGGCGCATCATGAAAGCCATGCTTCACGGAAAAGGCCACGTCTTCAACAAAGCCCGTGACACCATTGCGATTCTTCGCACCCGGCGTCGGCGGATCCGCGTACTGCAAAGTGCCATCATCGCGATACCCATACGAGATATCGCGTCTCTGATCAGGAAAGGTAGGTGTGAAGTCTGTAACAATGGTAAGACCATCTTGCGCAATCAACGCGAGACGTTCACCATTACTGTTGAGCTTGAAGCTCGCATGCAGCTCGTCGCCAACCGATTCCTTCGCTCCCGATGCAAACACAATCAGGTAACCGTCTGCGGCCAAGTCAACCTGCGGAAACTGCCAGAACGTCTCGGGATCTTCTGGAGTAAAGCCCTCGTCATCTGTCAGGTAGTAACCTTCAAGATCAACACTCTCTGGACCACTGTTATAGATCTCAATCCAGTCTTCCACCGCTCCATCCGTCGTCGTGAGACTCTCAGAATTCGCAGCCAAGAACTCGTTGATCCTTAGTTCAGCACACAACGACACAAATGGCAGACCGGCCAGGATACAGACAAGGAGCAGGGATTTCATAGGGGTGTCTATGAATCTAGCGGATCCCTCCCTTTATGGGAAGTGTTTCCTCCTTGCCCTCCCTACGGCGTCGCCTGCGCTTCTATCACAAATGGGACGAATCGGCGACGATTCCACTGCTCCTCATGATCCGCCCAAAGCGTCCACCTTAGGCTGCTCATGATCTTAACCCGTTTGTCATGGAGGAGGCGAGTAGGGGCAGCAGACTTTATGTGCTTATTGAGCAACTGGAGGGCATCTCCAAAACGCTCATGCCTGCGAAGCCAACGGATATGGGCGAGAATGTAGTCTGCGTTCTTGGTATCCACCCACTGCCCAAGCGCGGCAAAGGCATCTTCAAACGGCTCCTCATCAAATGTCTCACCAGCTTTCTCATGCTCTCCGTCATGATAGGCAATGGCGCGGCACTTTCGATAAAGGGTGTCCGTAAGGATCTCATACTCACGATCAAACCGTGCCCCTGCTTTCTTAGCCTCGTCATCATCTTTCTCATGACGGCGCCCGCGATGACGCGCCAGCGCATCTCCATCGATCTCTGCCAAGACTTCGTCACAGAGCGAGACAATCTTGAGGTGATCCTCTTTGCGGGTTTTCACCGTGTCAGTCTTGGCTAGCTCCCTGACCTTGGCCTCAAGTTCGCCTTCTAGATCGGGCTCTTTGTCAGGCTCCTGCGACACCTTCTTCGTAGGAGCCAAGACGGAGATCACGCGGGCAACCGATTCAGGAGCGTCGGGATGCAGCTTGAGCTCCCCCATCAGCTGAACCGCCTTGATCGGGAGATTACTCGGAGCACCCGAATCAGGCATGGCCACAAAGAGAGGTCGACGTTGCCCCAGACGCAGTGTGGTCGCTGCGAATCCCGACTTACGACGACCATCTTTGAAAATTTGCAAACCAACGCCACTGGAGAGGCGTCCTTCCAACGTCAGCGGCAACTTTGTTAGATCTTTCAACTTGTCCACATCCTCATGTCGCCACTCATAGTGGATCCGATAGTCCCCCTTTCTCAAACGAACAGAGCCTGGCTCCCAACCATCGTCGGCGTCCACACGGTGCCCATTTCCATCCGTAATGGTGTAAATCTGTTTCTGCACATCTGCCTCATAGAGCCTACCATTTAGCCCAGGGAACCGCGGCGTCACCGATGCCGCGGTCTCCAACGTGAACTCGTAGGAGACGGTCGCTTCGTAGCGTTGATCACCATCCTCCACCGGCAATCGTTCCTCCACGATTGCTTCAATCTTGCTCTCTTTAGGCTCCAGCCATGCCTGCCAGTGAGTGAGTTTCGCACTCGGCTCTAGCTCTTGGCGTATCTGCAAGGCCTGCACGTCGACCCGCGTCATGGGCGCAGCCGCCGAGAGATGGAGGGCCTCGCTGCTCGCGGACAAGCCATGGAAGTCAAGTTTCAACTCATACTCCATGACGGTCTCGTTCGACCAGAACGACGCCAGTGCCACTTCAAGGGTATTGCCAGGCGTGATTGGCAACACCTGCCTCATCACCTCGTTCGGCTGAAGCATGCCTCGCAAGCGTCTGCCGGATTCGGGATGACGACGCTGCGGCAGCGTTTGCATACAGTGCAAGACGACATTCTGCGCTTTCTCTGATCGATTCTTCAAGCTTATCTCCATCCACGTGATTCCGTCAGTATTCAGGAAATGACGCCCGATCTCACCCGGATCTAGCATGCCCTCATGAAACCACTGAGACGACGGTGTCTCCGAGCGAATGACAGTCATGGGGAATCGGAACAAAGGTCCAGCCTCATCCCTGGCATCATCAAACGCGAGCACTTCACCAACGTGAACTCCAGGCGGCAAGAGTGCCGGATCGGTATCGAGAAGAAAGGACGAACGGCGATGCGTTAGAAAGAGGTAGTCTGGGCATGTCGCCCAGGCCACCGAACTCTCTAACCGTAGTCGCTGATTGAACTGCAACTTGCTCTCGTTCAGCGTCTCCTTGCGAAACACGGGTGTCACGGAGACACTGAAAGTTTGCGCCGCCTCGGTGTCATAGGACTCGCGGAGATAGAGTCCACGAGCATTATCACGACCAGGAACCCGGACTGAATAACGGGGCTCTGTTGGAACGGTATCTTCCCGCAACAGCTCCAAGGCACGGTCCACCCGAAGAAGCCCCTGCCCCTCCGCAAACACCTCTTCTTGATCTAAAGGTTCCGCCGTGTGCTCGATCACCCGTTTCACAGAACTGGGCGAGTAGGCGATGTCCTCAGCCTCCAGCCCAGCTAGCAAGACAGCCAAACTACCACAAGCGTTGGGGGAGGACATGGAGGTGCCATTCGCGTGCTGATTTCGCAGCAACGTGTAGGCAGGCACCGGCGAATAAGCGCCCCCAGGCGCACACCCACTCACCCCCAAGCTACCGTCCTTCGCTGGACCTCGAGACGACCACGTGTAGGCGAGATCTGGATGGGTGCGCCGCATGGCATAGCCGGC
>JAACDM010000426.1 GCA_009936795.1 Verrucomicrobiaceae bacterium
CCCTGGATCACCGGGACAGACTGGCAAATGCGTCATTTCTCGGTAGAGCAGATCACAAATAATACTGCGAACTGGTTAGGCGATCCAGATGGCGATGGGAAAACGAATCTCGATGAAATGGCTTACGACACGGACCCACTACTCGCCGATGAGATCTCGAATGTAAGTGTCGGCGTGTCAGCCAACGACACGCTAGAAATGACGGTGACCAAAGCACCAAACCATGTTCTCGACTATCGCGTGCAGGTGTCTAGCGATCTGCGCGAGTGGTCTCATTCGACAGAAGAAGTCAGCGTCATCCGGGAATCTGCAAACATGCTCGTGGTCCGAGACCGCACACCGTTGACCAACAACGAGCAACGTTTCATCCGGCTTCTCGTCGAGATCGAATAACAAGGGGCTGAGCGAAACGAGGGCTAGCCGCTCGGCCTGCACACGAGTATCATTTAAACATGATCGCTCGTATCATCGCTCTCCTGTCTTTCTATACCCTATCCTTGGCCTCCGCTCAGCATGAGTGGCAGAAGCCCAAGCCTCTCGTCTCCACGGCTCACGTGGAGGCAATCATGGGACCATTGACTGCCGACGCTCCTACAGAGCCTCGACACATTGTGTGGGTGTGGGGGTACGACGGCGGGCACCGCCCTGGAGCACACGACTATCTTCGTGTGCGCGACTTGATGACAGGCCTCCTTGAGAAGGTCCCCGACGTAACCGTCGAAACCGCCTACCTCTTTCCTAGCAAAGCGCAATTTGAGAAAGCCGACCTCGTGGCCATGTATCTCCACCTGCCGCAATTGACGAATGCGCAGTATTCCGATTTCAAAGCCTACGTTCAGAAAGGTGGCGGCGTGGTCGCCTTGCACGAGACAGCCATCATCCGCCCGGCAGAAGAAGGCAAGAAGCTAGCACAGTGCTTGGGCATGGCATGGGACGAAGGTCGTTCCGACTGGGGCGCGATCTTCGAAGACATCACAGTGAAACAAGATCACACGATCTTTCGGGGCTTCCCAGAGAAGCTGCGCATTGTGGATGAGTTCTACTGGAACCTCAATCAGCTCGAAGACGTGCAGGTGTTAGGCCATGTCCGCACCGGTCGGCCTGGAGGTAGCCGAGGACTCATTCCACCTAATGAACTCTCGAAGCAAGCATCGCCAATGTTCTGGATTCTGGAACGCGGCAAAGGCCGAGTCTTCGGAACCACGACCGGGCACAATACCTTTACCTATTACGATCCAGAGTTCCGCATCATCCTCTTCCGAGCCATGGCCTGGGCGATGCGCGAAAAGGCAGATCCATTTCTCAAACTGGTGGGAGAGGGAATCACCAACGAGCAAGGCATGTTGGGGACGATAAACACCATGCGCGATTGGAAAGGCAAGCTTAGACGCCCACCAGAGCCTGTAGAACAAGGATTCAAATTCGTGCAAATGTGTGACACCCAACTCGGTATGGGCGGCTATGCCCATGACGTGGAAGCCTTCGAACGCGCCGTCGTCCAGATCAATGCACTCAACCCTGATTTGGTCTTCATTTGTGGTGACCTCGTGCAAGACGCCAATGACACCTCTTTCCGCGACTTCAATCGTATCAAAGCCAAGTTCAAGATTCCCTGCCACTGCGCAGCGGGAAATCACGACGTGGAGAATCAACTCACGCTCAAATCGTTGAAACAGTATCGCGAGAAAGTTGGCAAAGACTACTACACGGTCGAGCACAAGGGTTACACCTTCGCCGTGGCCAACACCCAGCTATGGAAAGCTCCCGTTCGGGACGAATCAGAGAAGCACGACACCTGGTTCATCCAGACATTGGCAGAAGCCAAGTCAAAGAATCAGCCTATCATTGTCGTGACTCACTATCCTCTCTTTGCAAATAGCCCGCTCGAAGGCGAATCCTACATGAATTTGCCCTTAGCAAAGCGCAAAGAACTACTCACCCTGTTCGAAGACTTTGGAGTCATCGCACACCTCTCCGGCCACACCCACCGCTACATCGCCAATAATTACAAAGGGATCCAGCTGGTCAGCGGCGAAACCACCAGTCGCAACTTCGACCAGCGCCCTCTTGGCTTCCGACTATGGAGTGCGGTCCCTGGCAAGGAACTCAGCCACAGCTTTGTTCGGCTAGCGGGACAGCTCAAGATTGGACGCTAGTCACTCCAGGATCGTCATGAGCTGAAGAAAACGACGCTGGTTAGCAGTCGTCGATTGGGTATCCATCACCTCCAACACAGGAGGACTCACCCCATCGTCTCGGCTGACAAATCCGGAGCTTTCAGTCATTGAACCATCCTCGAAACGATAGACAACGACGTAGTCCCCGCCATCAGCGAGCTCAGAAACGTCACTCGCCGCTCGGACCTCAAAAGCAAGATCTGCTTAGTCCAGACGATGCGGGAAGGTGATCAAGAGATGATCCTGTCCTGAACCGTCGGTGACGATTTCACCAAACTCCGGATCAATGTTGGCCACTGTCGGATCACCCAGATTGCCATACTCCTGCAAGTTGGATATACCGTCCCCATCGTAGTCTAGTCCTGGAGACAGATCGCTTCCGGGAGGCAATTGCTCAGCAACCCAAGCATCATATCCATCGTCTGGCTCCCCAGCCTCGTAAGCACCTAAATCGAGCCCAGGGCCGAACACTCGCGCCATGCCACGCTGATCGACGACTGGTGTCTGCACGGTTACCACGCCATTGTCTATAGCCAGGCTGCCAACCGCCAACTTCATTGTGCGAGTCAAACCTCCATAGTCATCCACTGACAGGAGAGCAGAATCAGGCACAGAATCTCACCAAGGCATCTCCTCATCGTTACAGCTACCATACTAAAGTCCAACCACTCGATCACAACCTTGCAAATATCATATTTAAATGTATTTTCATATTTTATAGACTGAGCTGAAATAGCCCCTCACAAGGAGCTAGAATCAGACATGACCTTGGAGACACCAAGCTCAGGCGAATGAACACAGGCTCGGCGATCAGTCCCCCGCCCGACTCCCGGAGAGGGGGTTTCGTTCGCCATTTGATATCGCCTATGCTTCTCTCCAGCGTGCCCGTTCCGGTTCCAGATCAAGAGCCTGACCCGCGATTCCATGAGCCGCTTCCCGATGCGCTGGCTGCCCACGTGCCAGCCAATGAGTCGATCCGCTATTGCCTCAAGGGAGACATGAACCGTGGAGGCCATTTCGCGGATTCTTACCTGGTCGTTACCGACAAATCAGCGATCGGCTTGGGCGAAGGACAGGATCCCGTCATGGTTGAACTAGCAGATATCGATTCGGCAAAGAATGTCGAGCTCTTCGGCGGAGGTCGCGTCATGATCAAGAGTGCCCAAGGCATGGTCACGCTCATCTGTTACAGCCACGATCTCATCCCGGAGTTCGCGGCAGGAGCTCGCATCATTGAAGACCTTGTCAATGACCGCGAGATCATCTTGCCAACGCTCGACGGCCCCGCCTACTCCAAGTCAGGAGTGCCCTTGCCAGAGCGTGGTGCTCAGAGCCCGACTGATGTCCCTCGAATGGAAATCATCAAGCGCTTGTATGAGATCGTACAGCCTTATCGATGGCGTTTGGTCCTGATGACGATCGCGATGTTAGTCACCGTAGTCGCTCAGATGTCGATTCCACTCATCACAAAGTTCATCGTCGATGAAGTCCTGAACGAAGGTGATTTAGCATTGGTCGATACGGCGGAAGCAACCCAAACGTTAGGCTTGCTCTGCTCACTGATCGCAGCGGCCTACATCGTCATCGGCATTGGACGAATTTTTGGAAACAGTGTCACCGCATGGCTCAGTGGACGCGTCACTGCAGATCTCAGAAAGCGACTACACAATCAAACGCAACGACTCGCCATGAGTTACCATGGCAAACGTGAAAGTGGAGAGCTCATAAGCCGCGTGATGAATGACACGGCTGAACTGAAGCAGTTCCTTGTCGAGGGCGTGCCCTATCTCTTCATCAACACGCTCTCTTTCGTGGCTATTGGAGCCATTCTCTTCTGGCTCAATCCGTTCCTCGCCCTGTTCGTCTTTCTTCCCGTTCCCTTACTCACGATCGGCGGTGGTTGGTTCTGGAAACGTCTCGTACCGCTCTTTCACAAACGCGGAAATCGCAACAGTGTGATGCATTCCACGCTCGGTGAAAGCATTCGCGGGATCAAGTCCATCAAGGCACTGACCCAGGAAAGCCGTCGCCAGCAGCAGTTTGCTAGAGATAATGAAAGCTTCTTCACCGTGGTCTTTCGGTTGGAAAAGACCTGGATTCGCTTTGCCGAGATCATGGCATTGGTCATTGGTTTGGGATCAGTTGCCGTTTGGTACTTTGGTGGCCGCGAGATTCTAGATCCGACCTCATCCTTCACCTTTGGCGACCTGATCGCGTTCATCGGTTACATGGTGATGTTCTATGCGCCTCTACAGTGGTTCACAGCCGTGATCAACTGGATGACCCACGCCTTTGCCTCCGCTGAGCGCATCCTTCACATTCTCGATCAGAAACCTGAACAATACGATGATCCTGACGCCATCACACTCCCAGAGATCGAAGGATCGATTCGCTTTGACGATGTGCGGTTCAGCTATGATCGAGGTAAAGAGGTCATCAAAGGACTGACGGTCGACATCAAACCCGGAGAAATGATCGGTCTTGTTGGAAAGAGCGGCGCCGGCAAGAGCACGATCATCAATCTTTGCTGCCGGTTCTACGACGTCGATTCCGGCACCATCCTGGTCGATGG
This sequence comes from Verrucomicrobiaceae bacterium, assembly GCA_009936795.1. GTDB lineage: Bacteria > Verrucomicrobiota > Verrucomicrobiia > Verrucomicrobiales > DEV007 > JAACDM01. Next base: position 4,750 of record JAACDM010000426.1, read on the forward strand.
GCACAACCTTCGGACCATCAAGCTTTCCCAGTGGCGCGAGAATATCGGCATCGTCATGCAAGACCCCTTTCTCTTCAATGCCAGCATCATGGACAACATCAGCTACGGTCGCCCCGAAGCCTCATTTGAGGACATCGTCAGAGCAGCCCGCGCTGCCGAAGCCCATGAGTTCATTCTCGGTAAAGAAGAAGGCTACGACACTCTAGTCGGCGAAAGCGGTTCGAATCTATCCGGTGGCGAGAAACAACGACTCGCGATCGCCCGGGCCATACTCAATGATCCACCGATCCTCATCCTGGACGAAGCCACCTCCGCTGTGGATTCAGAAACCGAGAAGGCGATCCAAGCAGCGATCGCCAAATTGGTCAAAGGTCGCACCACACTAGCCATCGCGCACCGTCTTGCGACCTTGCGCAATGCCGATCGGTTGCTAGTCATCGACGATGGTCAGATCATTGAGATGGGAACACACGAAGAACTGCTAGCAAAGGAAGACGGCCATTTCGCCAAACTCGTTCGCATTCAAGCAGAGAACAACCGGCTCAAAACTTACAGCACCGAATCAGAATGAAGGTTCGACTCCACAAAGAGACCGACAGCATGATGGCTTCCATCGACGGCGGGGAAGAGATTGCGGTGCGCCTCGTCTACGCTCGCCCGATCTCAGCTCCCAGCGGACAGATCTCGATCATGGACGTCAAAGGCAAGGAAGAGCTTGCTTGGTTAGACTCGCTTCAGGATCTTGACTCCGAGTCCCGGTCCCTAGCTGAATCCGAACTTTGGAAAACCTACCGCATCTCCAAAGTCTCTCGCATCACTGAAAGCTATGTGAACCATGGGCACCGCTATCTCCGTGTGGAAACCGATCGAGGGAATCGCTATTTTAACCTGCGCGAACCTGGCAAGAACATCAGTCGCCTGTCCGACGATCATCTAATCATTCGCGATAGCATGGGCAATCGCTACGAAATCGAGTCGATTGCCGGGCTAGACGCTGATTCGAGATTGAATCTCGAGCGCGTTCTCTAAGCCCAGTCAAGTCTGCGCAATCTTCCGCGAGCATTGTCCCTGCTCCTGTGGTCGAATAGCCTGTATGAAACTGCCATACCTTTTACTATCGTGCCTGCTCACTGTTACTAGCTTTGCCCAAGACGCTCCAGCTCCGAAGAAGGAGAAGCCTGCTAAAGCGACGAAGCCCGCCCAAGAAGAACTCGAAGCCCGCTTCATCAAGACCATGACGAATGCCACGATGTCTGGGCGTTGGTGCTTGGTCAAAGACGGCGAGCTCACTCCCGAAAAGGAAGACAAATACACGATTGTCAGTGTGAAGAAAAATGACAACGGCTTCTGGACCGTGAATTCGCGGATCGAGTATGGCGGGTTCAACATGGTCGTTCCCGTGCCTCTTCGCGTCGAGTGGGCCGATGACACTCCCGTGATGGTCGTGAACAACATGGGCATCCCAGGAGGCAACAAATACTCAGCACGAGTGCTAGTCTATGAGAACTCTTATGCTGGCACTTGGTCAGGCCCAGGTCTTCAAGGATTGCTCAATGGAATGATCACGCATGAACCGGCAGAGGAGAAAGCGTCTGAGACAAAAGAGAAGGCGCAGGACGCACCGAAAGAGAAGAAAGAAGACAAGTAAAGCCGATCGAGTCATGAGCGCTTCTCGCCGACGTTTCCTAACCAAGAGCACTGCTGTGATCGGCTTTCCCACGATCATTCCACGCCATGTTCTCGGAGGTGCAAATGTCACGCCACCGAGTGAGAAGGTGAACATCGGAATCATCGGAGCAGGCGGCAAGGGGAAAGGCAACACGACCAACCTGATGCGTCTCGACGACGTACAGATCACGGCAATCGCTGATCCCGCTCGTTATTGGAATCTAGCTGGTTTCTACTACAAGACTGAAGCCGGGATGGATCCAGTGACAACGATGGTCGAAGACCATTACCGTGAGAAAACTCCGAATCACCGCGTCTCTCAATACGAAGATTTCAGGGTGATGTTAGAAAAAGAAACCTCGCTCGACGCGCTGGTGTGTTCGACTCCAGATCACAGCCACGCCTACGTCTCCATTCTCGCCATGCGCGCGGGCAAGCCCGTGTATTGCGAAAAGCCGCTGACACACAACCTCTGGGAAGTTCGAAAGGTAAGGGATGTCGCGAAGGAAACCGGGGTGGCCACGCAAATGGGCAATGGAGGTCACAGCACCAACGGAATCCGACAGACGGTCGAGTATGTGAAAGCAGGAGTCATTGGAAATGTGCGAGAGGCTCATGCTTGGGTACCCGCCACGCGGTGGAATCCCGGACTGACCGGCTACCCAACAAATAGGCCAACACCGCCGACGAATATGAATTGGGACCTTTGGTTAGGCCCAGCCAAAGAACGCCCCTACCACGAAGCCCTCGCTCCCGTGAAATGGCGTGATTTTTGGGACTACGGATGCGGTGCTTTGGGCGACTTTGGCTGCCACGATCTCGACGCCATCACGTGGGCCTGCGACTTAAAAGCTCCAGAAAGCGTTGAGATTTTCCCGGCTGGGTTTCGAGACCGAGACATCGCACCCTACGGAGAGCTTGGCTACTATCACTTTCCCGCACGAGGTAAACAGTCGCCCATCAAAGTCACCTGGTATTCAGGCGGGCTACCACCGCCCCACCCCGAGAGCATGCCTGACAGCATGAAACTTCCACGACGGGGGATTCTTCTCGTCGGAGAGAAAGGCATCATTCAATGCGACGGTGCAGGCGGAGCACCCCGTGTGTTTCCCGATACACTACGAGCCTCCATGACCAAACTAGAGCCTACCATTCCCCGCTCCAAGGGACACTATCGAGACTGGGTAGACGCCATTAAAGGAGGTCCCGAAGCGAGTTCGAACTTCGGCGTAGCAGCCAACCTGACAGAGATCACCTTGATCGGCGTGCTCTCACTGAGGCTAGGTGGAGAGAAGATCCATTGGGATGCCGAGAACCTCAAAGCGATTGGGGTGGACAAAGCAGACTCTCTCATTCGAGAGCCCGTCAGGAAAGGTTGGGAAGTGTAGAGCGTTAGTGACTCGCCCACTGAAGTAGCGCGTCCCACACGAGAAGAATTCCGAGCGTCACCAACGCAAAGTTGAAGACAGCAAGAAGCCAACTGGCGATTTGATAGTTTACATTACTCACAATACCACGAAGACCGATCGATAGAAAAGCAACGCTGACCACAATTAGAAAGGCTCCCGAGTAGAAGCCTTCAGCCGAAGAGGGAGCCCCCAATCGGAAAAGGTGGGCTGGTGGCGATGAGCACAACGAAGGGCTCAAAACAAAGCAAGGCACTGGCCATCCTGGCACATGTGTCATTTCGCGAATCCGCTCTTGTCGGGATCAGCCAGCACCTCATCCATTCCCAGCGTGACTCAGGATCGATCCCCTCATCTTCTGGCTCTTCATCCATAGAGCCATGTAGACCAAACTTTCCAAAGTTGCTTCAAGTTGATTAGCTTTCTCTGATTACGACTTTGGTAAGTCGAGTCACAAGTCATACGCCATTCAATCCTTGGCAGGGCCATCGTACCACAGCCCCATGCGAAGGACATCTCGATGTTCACCATCAACAACAGCCTCGTGGCGTAAAATACCTTCCACTTGGAAGCCAAGGCTTTCGTTTAGCTTCACATTCCGGAAATTAGTGTTCAGCGTGTTTAAGTAGATCTTCTTCAGCCCGAGCGTGGTTAGACCATAGCGAATCCACAATTCTGTGGCTTCCTTTGCTAGTCCGGTGCCTCGGCAGGCTGGATCGCCGATCAGCTTTCGTAGCTCGGCTTTTTTTCTTCTAGTGTCGACGTTAAGATAAGCGACAGCACCAATTGGCTGATCCGAACCAAGTTCGATCACACCCATAAGGTGTTTATCATTGTTCAGAAAGGATTCGATATCAGCTCGACGCCCACTGGTCCGCGCCACCAGAAAGTAGCGTCCATAGTCATCTGACAACCACTCGCGAAAAACTTTCGTATCACGTTTAGGATCAAAAGCCCGGATCGTCACATGCTCACCCTTAGCAGGGAGGGTAACGGGACCTGCAGAAAGATCGATAGCAGAAGGCTCTTCCTCATCTGCCTTCCCTTCTTCTGACGAATACTCTAACAGATGATTCACGTAGCGCAGGTAGTCAATTTGCGTGAACCCGTAGCTCCTCGCCTCTCGACAGAAATTCCGCGCCAACGTCTCAAGCGTTTTGTCAGGCACCGAAGGTTCCGGCTTACTCATCGTCACAGGCTCCATTCTCATGATCCTCCACGACAAAGAGGCAGAACCAGATGGTGATCATGGTGGCGAGAATCCATGGGAGAAGGATCCCCCAAACTACCCAAGTAGGTAATCCAAAGGTGAGCCTCATGGTGCTTGGGTCCTTGGGATAGGCGTAGAGTGCCGAATACCCTAGCACCCACATCGCAAATCCAACCCAGATAAAGAGGATCCAGATAGCCTCCTTCCGAGAGCGCTGGGCAAGACCACTCATGATTTGATTTGAAAGATGCCCTCGATCTCGACGCCAATATTTCCCGGCAATGATCCCATCCCCACTGCGCTACGGGCACCGACGCCATTCTCCTGTCCGAAGACTTCCCCAAAGAGTTCGCTACAGCCATTAATCACCTTGGGATGCTCCAGAAAGTCTACCGCCGAATTGACCATCCCGAGCAACTTGATGACGCGAACAACGCGATCAATGGAGCCTAACTGCTCCTTGAGAGTAGCGAGCATCGTCAGACCAACTTGACGCGCTTGGTCATAGCCGTTCGCGAGATCGACTTCATCTCCCACGCGCCCCGTCATAAGAGAGCCATCAGGACAAAGTGGCCCGTGCCCTGACAGATAGGCAAGATCACCAATGATCACGAGAGGCTTGTAAACGCCCATCGGCTTGGGAGCCGGTGGCAAGACGAGTTCGAGAGCAGAGAGACGGGCTTCGTGAGACATAACGCGAACACTGAAGCAAATCCTCGGAAGGTCGGGAAGCTTTAAGAACCAACGCCTACAAAGAGATTTCAAACACAGGACAACCCTTTATTCATCTGCCTCGCTTTGCCTTGACCCGCAGCACTACGCGCGGAAACCTCCACGGCATGTCGGATGCCCTGCCCATCTTCGTGTTTGATAAGGACGGCGTGATCGTGGAGTCCGAGCCCATTAAGCTCCGCCTCTTTGAGGAGCTCTTCGCCGCTGACCACGCCGAGCATGTCCCCGCAATCCGCAAGTACAACAGGGCAAATATTGGAATGGCCCGCCGCGACAAGCTTGAGTATGTCCTCGGAAACCTGATTGGCATCAGAGAAGACCTTGAGCGAGAAATCGATCAGTACTTGGACAGGTCCTATCATTTTGTAAAGGCAGCGCTCCTCAAAGCGCCGCCCGTCGCCGGTGTCCTACCATTCATTCGTGAGTCGCCGCACACGAAGTATGTCTGCTCATCCGCCCTTCACGCCGAAGTGGTGGATCAACTCCAGGCACTTGGGATTCAGGACCACTTTGCCGAGGTCTACGCCTTTCCAGACAAGAAAGCCAATGTCCTTTTAGCGCTAAAGAAGCTTCACCCAGGCAAGCCTATCGTCTTTTGGGGGGATACCATTCTGGATTACAACGCCTCACAGAAAGCTCAGGTCACCTTCATCGGCGTCCGCAAACCCGATGGAAATCCGTTCTTAGATCTAGGCGTCCACACAATTTCTGACTTTGAGGATAGCGCGGCCCTCCATGCCTGGATCACCGGGGAAACCAGCGTCTGAAAGTCTTGGGAGTCACTTGACCACGACCATTAAAGCGCCTTGCTAGCGGCTGTCGTGTTCCAACTCCTAGGCACAGATCCCGAATCCAAAGCACGCCGTGGCCGATTGACCACGGCGCATGGCGAGATTGAAACCCCCGCCTTCATGCCTGTCGGAACCCAGGGCACCGTAAAGGCTATTTCCCCCGACGAGCTGACGGAAGAGCTCGATGCGCAGATCATTCTAGGAAATACCTATCACTTGCACCTCAGACCTGGCCTCGAGGTCATTCGGGAGTTCGGTGGCCTACATCCATTCATGCGCTGGGATCGCCCGATCCTCACCGACAGCGGCGGCTACCAGGTCTTCTCCCTAGCAAAGCTTCGGAAAATCACCCGAGAAGGGGTCAAGTTTCAAAATCATCTCAACGGAGCCACCATGATGCTCACGCCGGAACTCTCTATGGAGATTCAGGCCACGTTAGGATCTGACATTGCGATGTATTTCGACGAATGCCCGCCTTACCCCTGCGAACGCGAATACGCCAAAAAGAGCCTCGATCTCACCAATCACTGGGCGCTCCGCTGCAAGGCATGGACCGAGGCAAATGCCCCGAAGGAGCAGCTTCACTTTGGTATCGTCCAGGGATCGATCTACGCCGATCTGCGCGAGGCCTCGGCCAAAGCACTCGTGGACCTCGATCTCGATGGCTACGCCGTGGGCGGGGTAAGTGTGGGCGAGCCGGAAGAGGAGATGTTCCGGGCCGTCGACAATGCTGAACCCTTTCTCCCAGCAGAGAAACCTCGCTACGCGATGGGCCTAGGGACGCCACCACAGCTCGTAGAAATGATCGGGCGCGGTATCGACATGTTTGACTGCGTCCTCCCGACCCGCCTAGCCCGTCATGGCACGGCTCTGACAAACCAAGGCCCCATCAATCTCAAGAACGAGCGCTTTAAGAAAGATACTCGCCCGATCGAGGAGAATTCGGATTCTTACCCTTGCCGCAAGGGGTTCAGCAGGGCCTACTTGCGTCACCTTTTGAAGGCCAATGACATCCTGGGTTTGCGGTTGATTTCTCTGCATAATCTGCATTTCTATCTGTCCCTCGCACGGCGGGCCCGAGAGGCTCTCGATGCCTCGTGTTTTACAAGGTTTCGCCAGGGCTTTATATCAGAATATTACAAATCGGACCCAAGTAAGTGATCATTCCATCTCTCAGCTCTTTCCTCGTCGCCGCAGCTCCTCAACAACCCGGAGGGTCGATGACACCGTTGATCATGATGGTGCTCATGTTCGTGATCATGTATTTCTTGATCATCCGGCCACAGAAGCTTCGCCAGAAGGAGCTGGAAGCTCGCATCGCTCAGGTGAAGTCGGGCGACAAGATCGTCACTACCTCAGGCATTCATGGCTTGGTGACCAACGTGAAAGAGAAGACCTTCAAGGTGAAGGTCGACGCCAACACGAAGCTCGAGATGGAGAAAGCAGCCATCGCCACGATTATTCCCAAAGGAGATGCTGGCAGCAAGTCCGACGAGGCCGAAGACACCAGCGAGGACGATGAGAATGCAGAAAGCGCTTGATTCACCTAGTTGAACTGTTCTTTCTCTCTCACCCCTTAGGCTCCTTCTTCCACTTTTTATGAAATCTTCTGTTAACCTCCTAGTTCTCGTCGGCTTCGCCATCATCTTCGCGATCTACGCGTTGACGGGCTCCCCCATCTGGGAACTGATCTTTGGCCTTGGACTACTTGGCCTCTTCCTTTGGTATTTCTTCACCGATTTCCCCCGTCAGAAACGCGTTATCGGAGGCATCCTCACGGTTCTCTTAGCAGCACTCTGCATCCATGCTCTTTATCCTCGCAAGACGAATGTCAGCGACGAGCGCCTAGTTTATAATCAGTTGACCGAGGAACAGGTGACCTCGTCTCGGGACGAAACTCAAGCCATCCTTTCCAAGCAAGGCTTTATCAGCGACTCACAAGACGAGCGAGTCGAGTTTCCTTACCGCCTCGAAGGCTCATTTGAGAATAAGGCGGCTTTCAAAAAGACTTACATTGGGGGTGTCGGTCGCTTCTATATTCTCGATGGCACTAGCAAGACGGCTGCTGAGGGCGAGACGGCAACGAAGTTCGTCAACATCTACAAGTTTTGGGAGCCCGAGCAACGAGGCGGCGGTCTTCGACCAGAGCCCAAGCCCGAAGATCTCGATACCATATGGGATGAGGTAGGCACCGCACTGGAAGATTACGATACTTCGAAGCCAGAGATTCCAATCGAGCGAGGCATTGAGCTCGTGGGTGGTAGCTCGTTCATCGTGAAGATCGACCGACCGGAAGGTCAGGAAAGCAATCCGGACGATGTGCAACAAGTCATCACGACGCTGCGCAAGCGCCTCGACACCTTTGGAGGTAAAGAACTCCTCATCGCGACTCAAGGCGAGGATCGCCTGCTCGTGCAAATGCCAGGAATCGATGACGATCAACGTGATGCTATCAAGAGCATCATCACGAAGCCGTCTCTTCTGAACTTCCATATTGTGGATCGCACGGAGCAATCCAAAGCACCACAAGTAGCCACAGGTGAGGACTTTGTACCTGGCAAAGACGCAATGCCCGCTCAGGATCCTGAAGACGGCACGGAAGGCTACTACCTTCTCAAAAAGAGCCCTGATCTCGCTGGAACCTATGTTTCCAACGCCTGGGCCGCTCTTGGCAGCTCAAACAACTGGAGCATCATGGTCGACTTTGATAGCGAGGGGACAGACCTCTTCTTCAAGTTGACCGACAAAAACACAGGCGAGCCCATGGCCATCGTACTCGATGGAGTGGTGCTCTCTGCTCCTAATATCAACAGCGCGATCCTCGGCACGACCGAGATCTCTGGCAAGTTCACCGAACAGGAAGCGCGCTCCCTCGCTGCCTCTTTGCAGAATCCATTGCGCAACTCCCTTTCTATTGAGAACGAAAGCAGTGTTGCTCCCGCCATGGGTAAGGAATCCGTCAAGCAGGGCTTCTACGCCGCCATTGCGGGCTTGCTCGCCACGCTTGTGTTCGTTCTGATCTATTACCGCACGGCGGGTATTGTCAGCATCGTAGGCTTGGTCATCACCTTGCTATTCTTGTTAGGGGCAATCGCCATGTTTGGCTTCACCCTGACCCTGCCAGGTATCGCCGGGATCATCCTAACCATCGGTATTGCAGTCGATGCTAACGTTCTTATCTACGAACGCTTGAAGGAGGAGATTGGCGATGGACGCACCCTCGGCAACGCCATCAACGGCGCTTATAACAAGGCCTTCTCCGCCATCTTTGACGCCAACATCACGTCACTCATCACAGGGTTCATCCTCTACTTCGTCGCCTCCGGCCCAGTCAAAGGCTTCGCCGTGACTCTCATTGTGGGTATCCTCGGCTCGATGTTCGCGGCGCTCATCGTGACGCGCGCTATCTTCAACTGGGCGACGGATACCGAGAAGATGAAGAACCTCTCTTTCTGGGAGTTTATTCCTGACAACAAGATCGATTTCCTCGGCAAGCGAAAGACTGCGGTCATCCTTTCCGCCATCCTTCTTCTCGCTGCCCTCGCAGGCATCGCCGCGCGCAACGAGAAAGCGCTCGGTGTTGACTTCCGCGGTGGTCACCTCTTCACGCTCCAGGTAACGGACGACTCCATCACTCAGGATTCCGTTAAGACGGCGCTCGGAGATCTCGGTTTACCAGAACCACCGGTAGTGCAGAGCCAGCAAGCCATCGGCTCAAACGCACGCTATATCACCATTCGGATGGTAGAGAAGTCAGACAAGGCCGAAGCAGCAACTCAGGTGGACGAAGTGAAAGAGCTGCTTAAAAGCAGTCTCAGTCTTGGTGAGACTGCTGATATCCAAATCGATTCAGTCGGCTCTGCTGTGGGTAAGGAACTCGCTATTAGCTCTATCATGGCGTTGGGCCTCTCGATTGTTGGCATCCTGCTCTATGTTACGGCCCGATTCGAGTTCGCCTTCGCCCTCGGAGCTATCGTTGCGTTCATCCACGACTTGCTGATTACTGCTGGTCTTCTCGTTCTCACCGGTCATGAGATCTCGCTCGTTCTCGTGGGTGCCTTCCTGACAATTGCTGGCTATTCTATCAATGACACAATTGTGGTCTTTGACCGCATTCGTGAAAACCTTAAGACGACCACAGGCAGTGTAAAAGATGTCATGAACATCGCTATCCGAAACACCCTGCGACGCACCTTGCTCACCAGTTTGACCACCTTGCTTGCGCTGTCTGTTCTCTTTCTCTTCGGCGGACCAGCCCTTCGCAACTTCTCCCTCACCATCATCATCGGGGTGATCATCGGAACATATTCCTCAATCTTCGTGGCCGCCCCATTCGTCTTCTGGTGGTCCGAGAAGAAGAAGCTCAATCTGCGCCAGCAGATCCTAGATGCCGAGGTTAACCTCGACACACCAGACCGCTACCAGGATGTAGAGGATCCAAAAAAGAAGTAGTCGAGTTCGTTCTCTTCCAAAAGAAAGCTTTTACCAAGAGCCGCAGAGCAATCTGCGGCTCTTTCTGTTTGAACTCATCGAGAAGTAGGAACAGCCCACTGACCTCACAGCTATCAATCAGTCTGGCAGCTCTCCAAAGAAATCTTCGAAAACTCGCTCATAAACCGACCGCTTAAACTCGGGAACTGCGTTGAGATCGAATCGGTGAGGCTTGATCCAATCCACATTCTGAAACTCAGGATGATCCGTATCGATGGAGATCTGGGACTTCTGCCCGTGATAGTCGCATAGGAAATAAGTCTGCTCTTGGCCACCATAGCCACCAAACTTCAAGCGCCCGCCCACAAACTGATAACGATAGCCGCTTCGCTGTTCCACCACAGTGTAGAGATCGCGAGTAATCCCGACCTCTTCTTCAAGCTCGCGGTATAGCGCTTCCAAGGCCGTCTCACCATCGTCCACCCCCCCTTGAGGAAACTGCCAGGCTCCGTCTTTGCCCAGTCGTTCGCCCACCAGGACTTTCCCTTTGCTGTTGCGAAGAATCCCCGCGACATTTAGTCGATATTTCGTCCCCATTTCTTCATCCTTCCTGAACAAGCAAGCACTGCAAGCCGAATGTCTTCCCCTCTTCAATCAAAGGCAAACTGGATCGTCATCGGAACGGTCCTGCTCATGGCGTATCTGCTGATCTTTCGATGGAGGACGAATTCTCAATTAGAGCTTCATCAAACAGCTCTCATCGCCGGAATTGAGGACAACCGGTGGGGACCATGCAAGAAACGCATTTCAGAGAACTACAAAGATCGCTGGGGATGGAGACGAGATGATCTGAAATTGGTCTTCCAAGACATCCGAAGTCAATTCCTTGTGCTCGGCCTCCACCTGAAAGACGCCAAATGGGATGTCGCCGGAAGCAAAGCCACGCTAACTACCCGTATCCGCGTCGAAGGCACGCCATTCGGTATCGGCTCTTCCATTCAAACCATGATCAACCGCGAAACCGCGCCGATGGTTTTCATGTGGGAGAAAGAATCCTGGCAACCGTGGTCCTGGAAGCTTGTTAGTATGAACCATCCGGAAATCGACGTGGATGGCTACCAGCCGGGGGACCTGGTCGAGGCAACGAAGTTTTAACCACAGGAGGCAATAGCTTTCCAATCAAAGTCATGTCGCGCGAGGTACTTCCGCAAGCGATCTGCGTCATTCGGATTCTCTCGTTTCTGACGAGAGACAGCGAACAGGCGACGCCCCGCTTCGGATAGCGTGCGTGACTGTCGACAAACTTCGACCACATCACCTGACTGTACTCGATCGCAGGGATCGATCTCCTCGAAACACTTGTCGCCGAGAACGCTACGGCACAACACTTCGCGGCTGTCTTCAGCCTTAGACTTGTGCCAATCCGCCTGAAGCCGTTCTATCTCCTCGTCTACATCGTCTACGGAGATGCGGCCTCTGGGCGCGAGCGTCGTTATTCTAGTCACGGCTGCGTTGAGGTCTCTGAAGTTGGCGTTCCAAGTGGCCTCTGGTGAACGAGCAAACTTCAAGAAACGTACTTTAGCCTCCTTATTGAAGGTCATCTCTCTATCCTCACGTTACGCGAAAAGTTTGAGTTCATAGTCAGCGTTAGGCTCAATGTCTTCGCGACGATCCGCGAGAGAGGGAGGTTCGAAATGCCAAAGATTGATTCTAGTTAGTAAGTCCTCCCGGAATTGTCCTGCACGCACACATTCCCGTAAGCCTCGATTTGTTCCTGCGATGAGTTGAAAGCGGCTCTTTACCGGTCGATCCCCTCCCAGAGGAAGGAACACCTTCTCCTCCAATGCCCTTAGCAGCATCGCCTGCTCACCGAGACCACGTTGCCCAATCTCATCGAGAAGCAGAAGCCCTCCGTTGGCTTCACGTAGCAGTCCCGGTCGGTCGCGTTGGGCACCCGTAAACGCTCCTTTGACATGGCCAAAGAGTGTCGACATCACAGTATCACCACGCCAGGTGGCGCAGTTCACTTCTACGAAGGCACCCCGAAGATAGCGTCGTTGCTGGCGAAGTTCGTCCACACGCTTCGCGAGTTGGGATTTACCGGCACCCGTCGCTCCGGTGAGCAGCATTGGCGAGGTTGAGCGAAGAACGACCGTCTCGATTCACTCAATGAGATGATTGAAGGCAGCATTCTTTGTCGCAATGCCAGACTTGAGAAAATCTTGCGATTCGAGGGACTCCTTCTCAAAGCGACTCGCCAAACGATCATACTTGGAAAGATCGAGATCAATGATGCCATAGGAAGCACTTGGCTGATCATTAGGGCCACTACCGGGCGGCGGTTCCGTCTGGCGAAGCTGACCGGGTAGATAATGGGCTTCATTAAGCAAGAAGAGACAAATCTGCTGAACATGCGTGCCCGTCGTGATGTACAGCAGATAGTCAATGGCCTCCGTCTCAAAGGTCTGCTCTCGCGCCCAATCGAAGAGGACGCTATACACTTCTGCCAAGTCCCACGGATCCTTTAGCTCCAGTGGCACCAGATCGACGATCGTCTCGTGCGAGATGGCACCAATATCCGCGGCCACCATCTGAATCAGCTTCTTGTGAAAAGGCGGGTAGAGAAGCGTGAAACGAGACACCACTAAGTCCTCCTGCTGGCACAACGGCACCGATTCCAGCGATCAGGCCCAGCAGCGCGATCCAATGAGGTGCCTAGTAGGCCAATGACATGCTTCGCCTTCATGTTTTATTTAATGATCTACACTTTTTGATACAAAGATAGCTTATGCGACTTCAAATAAGTCAACGCCCAAAGCCTGGGCTGAAACGCCAGCCGGCGGAGGCCAAATCACAGCGCAAATCAAGCCGTCAACACTGAAGCCTCGTGAACTCTTAGAACGCGGAAAGCTGAAGTCCGTCTGGGCTCGTGTCCTCAGCGCCCATTTGGAAAGCCGTGTCGCTTCGTGCGAAACCACCGCGCTGAAGAAGCACCTGGGCAGCGATACCAATATAGCCATCAAGAACATTACGGATAGCGCAGGCCCCGGCAATGCCCTGCTCATAGGAGCGAACTGGCAGGAAGTGTCTGAACTCGGCATCGCCCACGGCGAACCAGGCCGCACTTCGGAAACCGTGGTTCGCAATGTGGTCAAGAATTTCACACCCTGTCAGAATGCCACGGCACCGGTGGGACGCCGGCTCGCCGATCAGCTCCTCTTGCCATTTGTACTCGCTGGTGGCGGTAGCTTTCTCACCCTGCCGCTAACCAACCAAGTGTTGGTCGAGATCCTCTAAGTCGCTCGCACGATAGCCTGCGTCATTCGCGTAGCCTGAACATTCGGCAAGACATCATGGACACGCACGATGCGGACCCCCTGCTCCACTGCGTGAGATGTCAGCGCAATGGTTGGCCACTGACGCATCTCAATCTCATCCTCACCAAGCAGTTTACCAATGAACGACTTTCTGGAAACACCTAACAAGACTGGCTGCCCATAGCATTGAAACGCATCCAGGCGCTTAAGGATTTGTAAATTATGATCCAGCCCCTTGCCGAACCCAATCCCAGGATCGAACGCGAGGCATTCTCTCGCTACGCCAGCCTCGACCGCCAAGCGCCCCTGACATTCCAAGAACGCAGCAATTTCCGCTACCGCATTCTTGTAAACCGGCGCAGCCTGCATTGTCCCGGGCTCTCCCTGCATGTGCATGAGCACGAGCCCGGCGCCACAGTCCGCCGCCACCCCTGCCATGTCTGGATCGCCTTTCAATCCCGTGACGTCATTTATAATCGCTGCGCCCGCCTCGGTCGCCGATCGGGCGACGGCAGCTTTTGATGTATCAATCGATAGCGCCACTTGCGGGAACTCCTGCGCAAGGGCTTCGATCGCGGGCAAGACTCGTCGACACTCCTCATCCACACCCACCGGATCAGCCCCAGGGCGGGTGGATTCACCACCAATATCAAGAATGTCCGCTCCCTCATCCACCAAGCGCCGCGCATGAGTGAGCGCCGCCTCCGTATCGAGATAGCGCCCACCATCAGAGAAGGAATCTGGCGTCACATTGACGATTCCCATAATGAGGCACCGTTGCGAGAGGTCCCATTCAAATTGCCGAGCATTCCAACGCATGCCCAATCATCCCCCTGAACTCCGGCCGGATCAAGCAGCCTCGCACGCCGAACGAATTTAGTAGTGGATCATTGAGACGAGTGGCTACAGTTAGGCTTCCTCTCCCATGGCAACTTCACTGGCAGACCATTATCAAACGCTAGGCAGCAAAAGGCTTTCTAGCAAAGGCGCACTCCTAATCCCGAGTCAACTCGCATTCGATGAACTGCTAGTCCTGGAGAAACCCCTCGCCCCTCGCGAGATCACCTACCTAGTCGAAGAGGCAGCCGTTCTAGATCCTCGGCTTCAGCGTTATTTGGACAAGGAAGGCGTTCGAATGGTCACCTTCAACGAGCAGCAGGGCCTACCTATCGATCTGCAGAAGCAGCTCCAACCCGAGATCGCTACGGATCGTCTAGTCATCTTCATCCCGGGCACCGCCCGAGCATGTCCCAACCCAAACACGACCGTTCCTAGTGCCACTCTCAAATTCCTCATTGAGACACGTCTCCGCATTCAAGGCATCGCCGTCAGCCGCCCGACCGATTGGCGTTCAAGCATTGAGGATGACCTTCCGGATCCTGGACCTCTTTTCGTCTTCGCTGAAGGAATCGAACGCGAAGCCTCTACACTAGCAAATTTCCAGGAAAAGATGATGGAGGCAGGAGAGGAATCTTTCCGCGAACGCCCCTTGCTCAACTATCACTTAGGCTACGCCGTTCTCATTGGCATGAAACGTAATGGCTCTCTGGCATGCGTCATTGATGGCACTGACGGCTCGGAAACACCCTACGATCGCATCCTCGCCGCCGCGCTCGCCCTGAGCAAGGTAATCAAGGCGCGGACGGAAAAATCTCGCGTGGCCATCATCCTTCCTCCGGGACGTGCGGGGCTCGTCGCCAACGTCGCTGCCCTATTAGCCAACAAAGTCCCGGTCAATCTCAACTTCACAGCAAGCAAGGACGCCGTCGAATCGGCCATCTGTCAGGGAGATTTGGACTTCTTCATCACGGCCGATGCCCTGCGCCAGCAGATGTCTCGCTTTGCCTGGCCAGCCGATGATCAGACCCTTCTTATCGAGAAAGCGCTGCCCAAGGTCAAATGGCGGATCGCCATCTGGCTCCTACTCAGCCGATTCCTCAGTGCAACCAAGATCGCCAGCATGATCGGCCTCCCCAAAGAAGGTGGCGACAAAGAAGCAGTCCTCCTATTCACAAGCGGCAGTTCAGGAGAACCCAAGGGTGTCTCGCTAACACACACGAATGTGCTAGCGAACACCAATCAATTTGGTTCCAGGCTCAACCTTAGCAAGACTGATCGTCTATTAGCGTGCCTACCATTGTTCCACAGCTTTGGATGCACCGTGACCCTTTGGTTTCCGCTCGTGGAGGGATTCAGCATGGTCACCTATAGCAATCCGATCGAGACCAAGAAACTCGCCGAACTCATCCAAGAGCATCGCGCGACCCTGATCCTCGGAACCCCGACCTTTCTTCGGGGCTACCTCCGCAAAGGAAGCGCCGAACAATTCTCTCAGGTCAAACTTGTCGTCGCAGGAGGTGAAAAGTTGCCCGAAGCCCTTTCTGAGACGTTCCGCAATAAGCTAGGTCAAGAGATTCTAGAGGGCTACGGACTCACGGAAACTTCCCCCGTGACCAATATAAACCTTCACGATCCAGAGCCAGACGCCAACCCAGCTATTCCGATAATCCCAGCACTGCGCCGCGGCTCTGTGGGCCAAATGTTACCAGGCGTAGGCGTGCGCATCACGGACCCTGACACCGATCTCCCTCTCTCAGTGCACGAATCTGGGATGATCTGGCTTCGCGGTCCCAATATCTTCACCGGCTACCTAGGGAACGATGAGAAGAGCGCCGAAGTACTCCAAGGCTCTTGGTTTAAGACAGGTGACATTGGCAGGCTTGATGAAGACGGCTTCCTCTACATCGAAGGCCGACTCTCCCGCTTCTCAAAGATCGGAGGAGAAATGGTCCCACACGAAACAGTGGAGTCCTATTTAAACAATGCGTTAGAGTTTGGTTCGAGTGATGAGCGTAAGCTCGCCATTGTCGGCATCCCCGATGAAGCGAAAGGCGAGGCGCTCGTCATGCTCTGTATCGACGCCGAGCTCGACTTCGACGCGTTGCGCAAGCACCTCCTGGCTGAAGGCATCCCCTCTCTATGGGTTCCAAAGAAATGGATTCACGTCGAGGCCATTCCATGTCTCGCCTCCGGCAAGCTCGACATCAAGAGTTGCCAGGACCTAGCGAACGCCCAAGACTAACGCAACCTTAAATGCCTGCATCTATCCACGATGATCCATCAGAAGATGGACCGAGTGAAGACCAGAACCTTCCACGTCCTCGCCCCAAGCTGTCACCGCCTAATCCCGCTTACACTTACAGCACTCCATTTGAGCGCATGGCAGGAGCAGGTATTGATCTCGTCTTCCTTCATATCATTCTCATCCCCCTAAGCACTCCAGCAGCCGACCTCTCTTTTGAATATGGGAATGTGAACCCTGCGGCGGTCTTCACAGGATTCTACTTTCTGATTCTCCTCTTCTTCATGCGCTTCAAGGGGCTCACTCCCGGAGGCGTCGCCTTAAACTACCGGGTGGTCGATCACGCCATGAACGTCCCAAGCTGGGGCCAGTGCTTGCGCAGGCTCGCCCCCTATGTGGCAATCGAGCTCGGTGGATTGTGGCACCTCCACGTCGCTATTCACGAATTCATCGCCAGCGGCGATCCTTACGAGTTTGAGAATCTTCGTGCCATTATTCGCGAACATGGCGGCTTCTGGCGGGCTTTGGTCGGAGCACTGAACGCCTACATCATCGCAGATCTGCTCTTCATCCTTCCCAGCCCAAGAAATCAGTCAATTAGTGATAAACTCGCTGGAACTTTCGTCGTGGGGCGCTCTGCTTAGAGCCCGCACGCATGGCTCATAAGTCTCACATCGCAGACCTCTTTGTTGAACTCGACGGACGCATGTCCTTTGAGAACTTCATGAGGGAAGCGCTCTATCATCCACGATTCGGCTACTACAGTAGCAACATCGTGACAGTAGGACGCCGAGGCGATTTTTCAACGAGCGCCACCATCAGTGACACACTCGGCAAAGCCGTCGGCAAGTGGGCATTGCAAGAGCGCAAAAAGACCTTGGGCTCCGGCTTTGGAAACCGATGGCACGTCATCGAAATCGGCGCAGGAGATGGGTCACTGGCTCGAGACTTCATCGCCAATCTTCCGCTCGTTCATCGAGTATCGCTCACCTATCACATTGTCGATACCTCCGACCCCCTACGTAAGACCCAACGAGAGAACCTTCCAAGACTTAAGGCACGTTGGCATGACTCTGTCAAAGATGCCTTAGAGTCCTGTGATGGTCGAGCCATCATCTTTTCTAACGAACTCGTCGATGCTTTCCCCGCAACAATCGTTCGTTGGAATAGTAGTCGACGCGTTTGGGAGGAACTCATCCTTCGAGATCGTGGCAACGATGGCATGTTAGAAGACTATGAGCCTCTCAGCGACGAGAAGACAGCTCATGGCAGTAGTGTTATGGGAGAGTGGAATTTGGAGAACGTACCACTCAAGGACGGCCAGAGATGCGAGATTCACTGGAGCTATCGCAATTGGCAGGCAGAGTGGCTACCGCACCTCAAGACCGGCTCAGTATTGACCATCGACTACGGTGCCCCGTTTCCCCAGATCTATCACAAGCGCGCTGCAGGCACCGTTCGCGGCTACTTCCAAGGCGTGCGGCTAGAGGGCGCAGAGATCTATGACCGTTTCGGCCACCAAGACCTGACTGCCGATGTTAATTTCACCGACCTAGAGCGCTGGGGAACCGCCATGGGTCTAGAGAATGTGGCGCTTTCCAGTCAGAGAGCTTTCCTCAGACAGATGCTACCCAATCTCGACAGCCAGCTCAAACAAATGGATCCCGCCCTAGAGTTTCTGCTCTCCCCCTATGGCGCCGGCAAGGCTTTCCAGGTGCTCCAACAACGCCGTCAGAGCTAAGCCGCCTCTCACCGCATGAACAAGATCACCACCATCTTCCGCACGGCGCTCTCCCAGTCGCCTAGATGGTCAGGCAAGTCTTCCGATTTACTCGGTTTCGCTCTCTTCTTTCTACTCGTTGGAATGACGATCTACTCTGGGGAACTCGATCACGCCATCATGTCGATGCTCTTCTTTGGCGGAGCTGTCATTATCAATCGACAACAACCCGAGCCGAACAAGCCGGCTGATTTAGAAGGCCGCCTAATCGGTTTCGGGATCTTGATTAGCGTCATCGCCTATTGCGTCATGTATGAGCCGAGTCGAGCAGGCCACAATGGACTTGCTTCCGGTGCCAATCCCTGGCTTCGCATCTATCCCGCAGCTAGCGCATTGAGCTGGCTCCTGGTCAGCCACGGCTGCAAAGGATTCCGTACCCATTGGCAAATCCCCTTCCTCTTTCTCTTCTTGGGTTTGCCTTGGATAGTCATCCGACAGCTCTTTGACATGGCCATCATCACTGCCGTGACCGTGTCTCTTGTCCTGCGTACATTGGGCTTCGACGCCTACATGGAACAACCTCTCTTCGTCGGAATCGAAGCGTCACGTGTGAACGTGAACATCGGTTGCTCGGGCATGGAAGCAATGACCTATTTGTTAGGACTCTCTGCTCTAGCCCTACTTACCTTTCGTCCACCTTCTTGGCTATGGTACATTCTCGTACCACCCCTAGCCATTCTGCTAGCATTCGTCATCAATATAGTCCGCGTGACATCCTTGGCGCTCTTTAACTTCCACGGTCGCCCTGATCTTTTTGATAGTTTCCATGTAGGTCTGGGCTCACAAGCCTTCTACGGCTCTAGCGTTGGCCTGTTCAGCATCGGCTACTACGCCGTGCACTGGTGGTGCCAACAGCGCAACTGGACGACCAAGGTGCGCTCTGTGAAAAGCAGCACACCAAACCTTACATAAGCCCACTCACGGTTGCCTCGCAGCGTCTCCTCTCCAAGAATGGTGATGCTCTTGTCCTCGTGGCAAGTGCCCACCTTCCTGGGGCACGGGGGTCCGGGCGTCCCTGCCGCCCCCGAGCCCGCGCGAGACAAGTTGGGTTGGAGAGAAGACGTCTGCACCCGCGGTTCAAAAGAAGGGTTAGCATAGCTATGCCCTCTCTGAGCATCTTTCCGTTCCTATTTCTATGCCAGTTGCTAGCAGCGGCTGCACCAACTGATCCCTTTGCTGCCCACAATAGAGCCATCCACGTGATGCACTGGGAATGGATGCGCGATCCGTACATCTATCGTCATGGCAGCACCTACTTCCTAACAGCCACTCGACTCGATCACATCCTATGGGGGACCCAAGGCATCGAACTCTGGAGCAGCACCAACCTATCACAATGGGAATCCGTCGGCGTCCCCTGGACCATCGACCGTTCTTCCTGGCTATCCAAACTGCCTGATACCAAGGATCAGGAACTCTCGATCCTGGCTCCCAAGATCTACTTCATGGATGATCAATGGGTCGCTGTTCACACCACGAATCAAAGCCGAGCCAACTTCCTCGTCAGCAACGGCGGTGAATACAATGACGATTACCGAGAACCCTTCGGTACGAACTTTGGGCATCGTCATGACCCCTCTATTTTCACCGATAGCGATGGCAGTCGGTGGCTCCTCTGGGGCTGCGCCACGATTGCCAAGCTGACTTCAGATCTTTCAGACTTTGCTAGCGACGAAGTCGAAATCGAAATCGGCCCATCAGACCGGGCACTCGGCCACGAAGGCTGCGCCATCCGAAAGATCGAATCCAAATACGTTCTGTTCGGCACAGCATGGAGCACCGACACGCCTGGACAAGGCACCTACAATCTTTACTACTGTACCTCCGACCACCTTGAAGGCCCCTACGGCCCACGACAATTCGCGGGCCGATTCTGTGGCCATGGCACGCCCTTTCAAGACACCCGAAGCCGTTGGTGGACCACGGCGTTTCCCAACGGCACGCACGAACTTGACTCCGCTAAGGGCCAACAACTCTGTGTTGAGAAGAAAGCGTGGACGATCAATCCCCAAGGCCTGACGCTCGTTCCTCTTCAGGTTAAACTCTCCTCAACCGGCCAACTCGAGATCCGCGCCAAAGACCCGCGCTACACCAACCCAGGCAGCGAAGAAACTCAAGACTTCTCGTCCGAATCCCCGTAGCTCAACTTTCCAAAGTTGTTTCCGACACAACTCTCCGACCTCTGGCGACTTTGGATAGTCACCCTACGGCCAGCACTACTTCTTCCAATCCAGATTTGCCATAAGTTGATGCTCACTAACAGACGATTCAATACCGCTCTCTGGAACGTTCACCTTAGCAACCCAAGCAAGGGTATTGAGTACAACCTTGCGGAAATCATCGTTTCCCCAGTTCATGTGGAAGTGGCCTCCTGTGAAGCCAAACCCACGCCCCCCGTCCTTGCGTTCGACAACCCAGAGCATGCTTTCCAAACGTCCTTTAGATGAAATAATGTGAGGGTAAGGCCCCTTCGGATACACATACGGTCCATCTCTCACATCTTCAGAAGGTTTCCCGATCAGAATCGGCGTGAAAGTCATGCTATCATGTGTCGAAGGTTCATTCCCCGACACGCCGCCAACAAAGCGCATGTTAAAGTACCATTCATCTTTAATCTGAAATGGCCCCACGCCTTGGGTCACTGGATGCTTGGGGAACTCCTTGAAACTCGGCTCCCACATGGGATTACAGGAAAACATGTGCTCATAGCGCCCACCAATCCATGAAACCATCTCATCAGCACCTTTGTCAGGTGGCACTTCCACACCATAGTGCATGCAACCGATCCCAACGCCCTTCTTAACAAGAGCATCCAACGTTTTCATGTGATTCCCCTGCAACGCAGGGTGACGACCACCACCGTCCGCAAAGATAACAATCGCATCGGCCTCCTGCAGCACAGTCTCATCGCTGACCCAGCCCTCCGTGTGTACCTCCACGCTAAGACCTTCCCCCCCCTTCAGACATTGCTGAAGCAGAAAGCACCCGGCACGGAATTCATGCATAAGCGGGGGATGACTTGGCTTGCCAGCGATCAGCCCCAGTTTCTTTGATTCCCCCGCCGCGAGTGAACCTGGGAACGCCACCAAGGTGGCCAGAACGAGTGAGAGTGAAATTGATTTCAGCATGCCTTTGCATAAACGGGCGGTCGAAATCTGGCAATCCTCTTTAAACGCCACATCGGGATTCATTGGCCGAAGGTTTGACCATGACAGCCGCCCACTTTAGTCTACGGTTCTTTGATGAACCTTAGAAATTCGATCGCACTCGTTCTCACCACGGGCCTTTTATTAGGCATTCCAAGAATCCAAGCCCATGAGGTCGTCCTCCAAGGAAATGGCAAACTTGCTAAGGTCAACGCTGAAGGTAAGATCACGTGGGAAATGCCGTGGGGAAGTATTCACGACATTCATGTGCTTCCTTCCGGCAATATCATGGTGCAAGAGAAGATGCGGAAGATCGTCGAGATCGATCCCAACACCAAGAAGGTGGTATGGAGCTACGACTGCAGCACTAGCAATGGCAACGAGGGTAAGAAGTTAGAAGCACACGCCTTCCAACCGCTTAAGAATGGTAATGTCATGATCGCTGAAAGTGGGCCTGCTCGGATCATCGAGATCGACCGCTCTGGCAAATTACTTAAAGAAATCAAACTTGAAGTCGCTAAGCCACATCCTCACACCGACACACGATTGGCGCGTAAGATAGAGAACGGACACTATCTCGCCTGTCACGAATCCGATGGCACGCTTCGTGAATATGACAGTGACGGCAAGGTCACATGGGAATACAAAGTCCCGCTCTTTGGCAAAGAAGAGAAGGGAGGCCACGGCTTGGAAGCGTTTGGCAATCGTCTCTTCTCAGCCGTTCGCTTGAAGAACGGCAACACGCTCATCGGCACAGGCAATGGTCACAGTGTCATTGAGGTGACTCCACAGAAAGAGATCGTCTGGCAATTGCACCAAGACGACCTTCCGAACATACGCTTGGCCTGGGTCACCACATTGGAAGTCCTGCCCAATGGCAACTACGTCATCGGCAATTGCCATGCCGGACCTGGAAACCCACTCCTCGTTGAAATCGAACCCAAGACGAAGAAAGTCGTCTGGACCTTCGATCATTTCGAAACCTTCGGCAATTCTGTGCCAAATTCTCAACTCCTCGACCTCGTCGGTAAGACCCTCCGCTAAACCCATGGATGTCGGCATCATCACCGTTTCTGACCGAGTTTCGCGCGGCGAATACCAAGATTTTGGCGGCCCCGCCCTTCGCAAGTTCGTCAAAGCTCGCGAATGGAACGTGCTCAGTGAAATCGTCGTGCCAGACGAGAAGGAGCGCATTCAGGAAGCGATTCGCTCCTTCGCCAAGCAAGGCTGCGGACTCATCCTCACCACCGGCGGTACGGGCATCGCCAAGCGTGATGTCACCCCCGAGGCCATCCGCGCCATTATGCGCGTCGAACTCCCCGGATTTGGCGAGATCATGCGATCCCACTCTATCAGCATCACACCGAATGCCATCCTCTCCCGCTCTCTTGCTGCGGTCGTCGATACGGCGCTCGTCGTCGCCTTACCAGGCAAACCGCAAGGGGCCGTCGATTGTCTTGGCTTTGTTGAAGGGGCCATTCCCCATGCCACGAAACTAGCCCAGGACGTTCCCACGTCTTGCTAGCCAATGCCCATGAATCTAAAGAAACTCATTCCCA
>JAACDM010000051.1 GCA_009936795.1 Verrucomicrobiaceae bacterium
GCCAAAGGACATCGATCTCTTCTTTCGCTAGAAGAGGCATGGCCTCCGCGACAGGCCGATGAGTTTCTCGCCCATCTGAAAAGAGAACAATCCGACGCGCCTGCGATGCTGGGAATTTTAGGCGGCTCGTCAAGAGCCCTTCAGGCAATCGTGTGGCGCTACGGAAAACATCATCCGCGATCCCATCTCGCCATTGTTCAAGCTGCGTGGTCATCTCGTCCACGCTTTCAAAAAAGCGCACCCCATCTCCCAAAATTCCAATCGTATCGGAGTCTGTAGCGGCCAAAGAAACGATCGCCTACTCAATCTCAGGCACGGCCTCGATGGCAGCAGGCAGATCGACCGATTCTGAAACATCGACCATGAAGATCACGCGACTCTCGCAAGACAAACGGTCGACACAGTGCCAGAGCAAGGAGCACCACCGCACCAGCCCGGCACACTAAAGAGGCCACCTTCAAAGGGCGTGGCCGATCAACCAACGAAACCGCGTATCCTACTCCAAGGACCAACACGAGGCCCAGCCAGTGGAGTGGTTGATAAAACGCGAGTTGCATGGGCCTACACTCTAAGCAAAGGGCCCTCGGCACGCCATGTGCAACGAGGGCCCGGACAAAGTCGACTTTAATACGCTGTTAGTCTTTCACAATGGTCACACTCTTAATATAAGTGAGCTTCGGGAAGTCTTTCTTCAGGTAAGCATTTCCTTGTGATTGGACACGGCCTTGGCCAGGTCCGCGACCGCGGGGCGCACCTTCACCATAGCCTTTGTAAATCTTGTTCACGTTGGCCATACCTTCGACTACTTTTCCGAATGGTGTGAAGCCCATCCCATCAAGACGCGAGTTATCACCAAACCTGATAAACATTTGTGTCGTGCGGGTATTTGGACCAGCCGTTGCAAAGCTGATTGTTCCCGGTTTGTTAGATGCTTTCCCTTTAGAGTCATCCTGGAGCTTCGCGTTTTTCCAAACCGTCGAAATAGCAGGATCACCATGAATGCCGAACTGAGCCATGAACCCTTCGATCGCACGGAAGATCGCGATATCCTCAAAGAAGCCCACTTGAATCAAGTTATAAAAGCGGTCAGCGCCAAGTGGTGACCATTCGCGGGTGACCTCGATTGTAAAGTCACCTGCTGTCGTGGCAAACTTGGCTTTAAACTTATCAGGAGCCTTTGCCGTCGCCTTCGAGGGATCCGATAAACCTGCAGCCTTCTTCGCTGCTGCAGGAGCTGGTTCCTTCTTTGCTTCTTTCTTATCTTCCGCCCCAGCGAAACCAGTCAGCGCAAGGCTGACACCGACAAATACAGAGAGTGAGTTCTTCAACATGATTGGCTGAATTAACCGATCCCAAGGACTCTGGCAACCAAGTCTCGCAAACAATGAAGACGCAAAGCCTACTTCGATATCAAGAGCCTATAATAGGGCGACGGCTGCGCCGGAAGGGCAAAGGTCAGGGATTCGCCTGTTCCATCGATCGCAGGCAAGCCTTCGGCCCTCCACGTCACAAGATCTTGGCTTTGTTGTACCTGATAAACGCTTCCAGACGTGGACTCCCAAATGAGGCGAAGCTGAGCTTCGGAAAGTCGCTCAATCCGCAGGTTCACACTAGTAACCGTCGTTTGGCCTTCTCGTTCCCCTGCCTCGCCAGGCGATCCTCCAATCTCGGCACTCACCGCCCACGCACTGGATTCCCCATTAGTTTCCGCAGGGGCCAGCTCGTCAAAGACCAGCGACCGACCAGCCGCAACCACTGGCCAGGGCGATTCAGTGTCGTACCGAATCTCGGCGATCGTACTGCTCGTGGCGTCCTCCAGTTTGAGCCGTTCGCCGGAGTTATCCAATCGCGTGTCATTGGCAAAGGCCCCTGCGACAGGTAGCCCCGCGCCATAGGCCGCTTCAGAAGCCGCAACATCACTGACAATGAGCAATCGCTCTGATGGCTGAAGAGAGGTGATCGAACTATCAGCAAAGTCAAAGTCAATCCCCTGAGAAAAGCGCACGCCTGTGAGATCAAGAGGCACATCTCCGGTATTCAGTAGCTCCACGAATTCAACGCCACTCGGCTCAGCTGGGAGGTAGAGTATTTCGGAAACGAGAAGATGCTCTTGCAAAGCCGAAGGCTCCCCTTCGTATGTCTGGCGATAGATCTCCTGCTCTTGATCATCGAGCAAGACAAGCTCTTCTCCAAAGTTCGAAAGGTGATTCCGATAGCCTCCCTGAACAAAGAGACCTTGATTGCCACTCGGCCCTTCCTCTCGGGCACGGAAGACCACGACATTCTTCGCCAAATAGAGATCGCCACCGCCAGGATTGAAGAGGCTAAATCCAGGGATAACCGTACCAGGCTTGAAGGTGAAGTCGATGCCACCAGACAGCGTCCAACCGGAGATATCGATCGCGGAACCCTCACCGTTGACGATCTTGATATACTCCTCGTCCTGATTCCCAGAGGCCGGATTGAATTCGACGTGCTCAATCCGTACCTTCGGCTTATCAGGCTGCGGGCCCGGAATCCCCACACCACCGCCAGACTGTAGGTAGACTAGCCGTGGCCCAAGATACTCTGTCTTGATGCGTTCGACGGTTTCACGCATCGTGTCACTGCGTCCTCCAAAGTGAGCTTGCCCCTTCCAGCGCTCACGATCCAGCACCACATCCGGCTCCATGAGCTCGACGAGTTCGTCCAAGCGATTGGTGAAGTAGTCACTTGCCAGGTAGCGATCCGTTAGTGTCCGAACACGACGGAAGAACATCGCTTTCGTCCGAGAAACTGTCATCAGGCGATCTAGGTAGTCATTGTGTTTGCCCGCCCCAAGCTCGACTTTACGGCTGCCCAACAGAGGGTTGATGGCCGTTCGATTGCCGGGATCATCCCCGTCCGCCATGATACGATCCGTATTCAGGGCATCCGGACCGAATGTTAGATCCAAATCCCACGGTGTCATGAACCACTCTCCCATCCCTCGCGTGTCTCGATAGAGGAAATGGTTCTTGTCGCTCGCATCGATGTTCTGGGTGATGACGACCCCAGCCATGAAATTAATCTGGGCAGGTAGATCCGCCACATCGAAGAGGAAGTTCTCACGCTCGGCTCCGGTTAGCCTGAGCCCGTCGATAAACTCCTGCGCATCGGCCTTCCCACTTTCATAGCGACGCGTCTTCTTCTCGAATGGCGAGACTGAGTTGTAGAACGAGCCCGGGTTGGCTTTGTAATAGACTCCTTCAGGATCGAGATTCCCACGCCGCAGAAAGTCCTTGTCCGGCTGCTCCACGTAGAGTGACACACTGTAAAACTCACCATTCTGTTGGACGCGCATGGGAAACGTGATCGGAGAATGCGTGCCGGAATCTTGATGAAGTTCCGTAGTCAGGATCGCCCGGCAGTAAGACTTGTCCGTGTACGTCGTGTTCTGATCGAATTCTGTCACCCGAGGCAACTCCGCATCAAATTGAAACTCATGATCCTCGTTGAGCTCGATCTTGTAGGCCTTCTTCGGCCAGCTTGTCGCAGTGCCTCCGCGAATACGCACAAAGACATTGTCATAGAACTCTGCCCCAAATTCTCCTTCGTAAAACAACGCACCCCGGGTCCCGCTGCCAGTCTCTGCCCGATTCGGCTGCTCAAAGAAACGATGTAACACTGGAAGCTTCGTATCGATGCTAGGATCCATTGCTACCGTCCCATAATAGATATCAGAGTCATCTGGATCATGGACCCATGGATCGCTAAACACGGCCCCTTGATCATCCTCTGCTTCCACGCGCCAGCGCAGCATTTCGCCCGGTTTGACCGCCGAACCAAACAGCGTTGTCATGCTGAACGAGGCTGAGTAAATGCCATCCCCAGCGGTTTCATCGGGCGATGCTCCATCGTCCTTCATTGCTAACGAAACCTCATTCTTGAACATGAATCGATAGAAGAGCGTCACGTTAGCAATCTCCGATTCATTCGGCATGACCTTGGCCGTAATTACTGTCGTCTTGGTTTCTCCTACCACCGGTCGCCCCGTCACATTCATCACCTCACTGACATAAGGGCCCAACGACTCGATCGCACCATTGCTCTTTCCTGGCGTAGGCGTTTTGAAATAACCCATCTCACCTGTATCCGAGATACCGTAGGAAACATCACCTAGTTGGCGTGGGTAGACTGGCGCGTAGGCATGCTCAATGGTCACGCCGTCTGGCTGCACGAGTGCTAGATAGTCGCCCGCTGACGAAAGTTTGAAATTAGTGTGCGTCGGTTTTATCGGATTACTCTGTTGAAATAACGTCTGTCGTGTGTGTTGATCCTTGCCCGAAGCAAAGACCGTAATCTCGTCTCCCGCTCCAACCTTCAGGCTGGGGAAAACCCACTTATCCAGGTTCTCGGGATCATCCGTCAGGTAGTAGCCCTGAAGATCTACTTCCGAGCCGCCTTCGTTGCGGATCTCAACCCAATCGCTGGAAGCCAGCTGCTCATCATCCAAGGAGGCCAAGTTCTTCGCTTGGACCTCGGCTATCCGCAGGTCAGCGAAGGCTTCTAACGAGAGAGTCCAAGCAATCCCTATCGTTAGGACATTTCTGAGGGGGTGGTTCATGATAAAGGATACTTATGCAAGATTCAGAACTATACGATAGCGAACTCAGTGCCGTCCAGGATGCACTGGCCGCTGTCATCTGAAAGCAAAGAGGCACCTACGTTTCCGCAGGCGCCTCTCGAGTCTTAGTTAGATTTAGGCCAGAACGAGCCTCCTATTGCTTGCCGCGATAGAAGCCAGCAGGTGCCGCTTGGCGACCTGCGTCGGTCTCCGTGACGGTACCGCTCGCGGCAGGAGCAATCACTTCCCAATTGATCAGGTCCGTTGAATACTCAATGTCCGCAGTCACACCGTCCGGAAGGGTCACGCTAAAGGCACCATCCGCACCGAACCCAACTGCCGTCAAGTCTGGCAACGGATCGCCGCCTCCACCACCGCTGGTGAGAGGCTGCCCAGCAAGACCACGATTGTAGACTTCAGTCACGTCCTCCGCCGAGAGGGCCCGGTTGAAGACTGCTACTTCGTCAAACAACCCGTTAAAGTTCTCGACCGCTGCCCCATCTGCACCTGGCTGACCACCGAGATAGAGAGGCTGAGCATTGGCTGGAGCCGAAGTGACATCGCTTGAAGCAACCTCTGCACCATTGATGTAGTAGGTCAGGTTGTTTCCCGATTTCACCACAAGGCGATGAGACCATTCGCCCACAACGAACATGGTGTTGTCACCAGGAACATTCTGGCCTCCACCATCCACATGCCATTCGAAGACTCGTGGCGTGAACTTCACAAATTCGCGAGGCGCGAAGTCCATGCCATCAGGCATGTAGCGATTGCCAAAGACAATATTGTTATTGTCGGTTTCGCCAGCATTGACCCAGAAAGACCAGGTGAAGTCCGTATCGAGGCTAATGGTGGGTAATGTTCCCAGGTCGACATAAGAGCCGCCACCAGATTGGTAGACACTCCCTAGAGTATCATCAGTCACCCATGCAGCTTCTGGCGCAACGACCGTGCCATGGTTGCCGTGGCCACTAGAATCGGCCACAGTTCCGCCAGCACCCTCGTCGAAGCGCCAATAGCCGATCACTCCCGCCACGTCTTCAAAATCAACGGGCACGCCAAAGTCCGCCGCAGAGGCGACGAAGTCAGCGAGGATATCCTCGTCAGACAGGGTGCTATCGAAGATGCGAACCCTACCAATCGAGAGCGAACCTTTGAGCGGATCCGTGACATCGACGCCATTACCCTCACGCTGCGCCCCCACGAGAATCCCGAGGCCGCCAAAGGTATCGAGAGCGGCATCCTCAGAGTTCGAGAGCTGACCATTCGTAAACACCTTCGTGAAAGCGCCAGTCTGCGTATAGGAAATGTGCGTCCATGTACCCGCCATGGCGTCTCCTGGAACATTCGGCTCTTCATCTTCAACATCGCTGTTAGGGTTCCAACCAATGTCAGGCCCACCACCACCCCAGTGCCCCACGGCCCCAAAGTTGTTGTGAAAACCATGGTTGAACGACATGTTCGTGCCGTCTGGTCCACCGCGTTTGCCCCAGGAAATCACGGTTTCCTCAGACGCCAGCTGAGGGTTGTATACCCAGGCAATGATCGAGCGCGGACTGGAGCCTTCGATTTCCGGCGTGGAGACCGGTCCTTCAAAGTAGTCACCGTCTCCATCCAGCGTCACCCCGGTGACACCATCAATGACTTCGACCGTCGGATCTCCAAATGGCTGGAAATCACCTCCAAGAGAGCCTGCATTAGTCCAAGCACCGGCCGCTCCTGCGGACAGGCCCGAGGCGTCGAGATCGACTAAGGCTGGGATGCCATCGACAGCCACTGACAGGACAATATCGTCACCCTCAGTCCGACCGACATTCGAAGCTGAGATAAAGCCTCCCGCCGCATCCGTAAGGATGAACGCACTGAGGCCAGGATCAACGCCGTTGTCCGTGCCTGAGATGATCATGATCTCCTGACTCGCTCCGGCCGCCGTGAAGGTGCCGATAACCGAACTATTTCCGCGGGGGAAGTCGCCACTGACATTGGTACCGTCAGAAGCCGCTTGGTTCCGTGTGTTGCAACAGCCGCGCGTGTCTCCCGCGCCTAGCAATTGCACTTGGTAAGACTCGCCGGCGGTCAAGCCATCGAGCGTAATCGACGCTCCATCACCGTTCCAGCCGTGGCTGTTGTAGATAGAATCCAGAATGTCATCCCCTGTCGTCCCGCCGTCCCCGGTCCAGAACGTCCCTTCAGCATTTCCACCATCGTAAGCGAATGGCGTGAAGGTAAGGGTTGGGCCACCAATCAAATCGTCTACGGTCGTATCTAGATCCACCTCACCCCAGGTGATCCCACCGCCCACTGGGGGGATCAAGGCTGCCTGACTAGCCAGGTAGTCTGGTGACACGGCAACGTTGTGAATCGCGGCTTCGTCAATGAGCCCTGTATACTGGAGGCCGTTGGCAGGACTCTGAAAGTTGCCAAAGTTCATCGCGCCATCGCCAGGCGTCACAGACTGATAGGCTGTACTCCCTACCTCCACTCCATTCAGCCACGCGGTGATGGTATTTTCAGCCGAATCGCCAACAAACGCCACGTGTGACCACTGTTCCAGCGGAACCTCAGCGGTGGTGTTGCTGTTGATGATGTTATCACCACCGTTGATGAAGAGATCGAGTCCGTTCTCAACATCCACGGTACCCGTGCTTCGGAAGGAAGTATGCCATTGCTCACCGCCATCGCCCCACTTCGTCCAGAACCGATCCCATTCACCAGTGTTATTCGCGTCAGGCCAGACGAAGGCTTCAAGCGTCCAGTTCTCACCTAGCTCCAGATCATCCGAATCTTCGGCCCGGAGACGTTGCAGTCCATCTGCCGTGATGTTGACCGCCTGACCAACGACCCCGGCAGCGTAGGCAGCGGCGCCAGTTGCCGTTAGGGCATCCGCCGTCGAACTCGCCGCACCGCTATCATCGAGATTGTTCTCGAAGCTCCATTGAGACACAATGCCCTTCGGATCCTCATCATCGCCGACGCATCCCTGATTCGTCAACTCGCACCCAGGCTCGGCGAACATGGCGGCCACATTATCCCCAGTGATCGCGCGGTTGTAAAACTGCACGTCATCCATCCGACCTTCCATCTTCAATCCGCCGTGAAAAGCTCCTACCAAGAAAGGGTTCTCTTGAACAATCTCAATCTCACTAGGCGCGTCTTGCTCAGCTACGGCAACACCATCGACATAGAGAACGGCCTTGTTCGTGCTCCAGGTGACAACCACATGATGGGTTGTTCCTGCGGTCAGCACGGCTCCGTCCGTGGCAAACTCTGATTCTCCGTTCGAAAACCACTCGAGGTTCCCACCCGAACTCAGAAGAGCAAACGTAGGCGCTCCATCCGGTGTGCCCTTGGCAAAGATCGTTTGTTGGTCGCTGAGATCATTGAGATTGACCCAGGCCGCAACTGAGAAGCGAATGAAACTATCAAACACATCTCCAGGCACCTGGCCATAACCTCCCCCTGAGAACAGAACAGACGCTCCGCCAGAGATGAGCGCTTCCTGACCCACGGTCGCATCGACATAGGTTCCGGAACGCCCGAAGCCGCTCACGTCGAGCATCGTGCCGTCCATGTCATCGAGCGAGTAACGCGAAATGGGCCCCGCCAAATTCGCAACACTAGCCGAAAGCGATGCTGTCAGATCTGCCTCACTTGGATTAGGATCATTCGTCTTGTAGCTAAGGGTAGCCTCGTAGCTCCCCTTCGCACCGCCTGCATCGAAGGTGATCGTAGCGAGGCCTTCTTCTCCCGGTGCTAGACTCGTCGGGAAATCACCAAGCGTGAACACAGATTCGTCAGGACCCGTAATTGCCGCGTCGCTTAAAGTAAGCGTTTGGGCATCGCCAGCATTCCGAATCTTGAGGGTCTCGGTGCGAGCCCCATCAGATTGATCCAAGAGACCAAAGCGCACACTACGATCAGCCACAGCATTGGGATCTGACGGGATCGCGCTTAGGAGAACCAACTCTCCGTACGACGATTCTGTATGCGGATTGCCGTCCCAGTTGAGCTGAGTCTCACGGTTCCCGCCATCGTCGTCATCGTTGATATTCACATTGAAACCCATTGGTACGTCTTCCCGGTCACCACCAACAAGCGTGCTCTTCTTGATTATGAATTCGACATCCCACGACTTGCCATCTTCAGCTATGGAAGTCTGAGCCCACCAATGCTCATCGGGACCATAGGTGGGATTGTTCGCTTCGTTGTGACGCCAAGCACCATTCGCGGTCATGACAAATTGGCCGTCGAACATCTCTTCCTGATCCCGTCCACTGAGATTTGATTCATTGGAATCAAAGAAGATCTCCACACTATCGTCGTTCCACGTGTTTCCATTCTCTTCCCCCGCCTCGGCACCATCATTAAAAAGAACGTCATCCGTGACCCTAACTGCCACATAGATAGCGTCTTCATTATGCGTCACCCGCCAGTCGAAGCTGATGTCATCCGCTTTGGGCTGGTCGTCACCTACTCGAAAGACTCCCGTGAACGGGTTGATGGAGACAATGTCTGCCCCTGGATACTCACCGTCTTCAATCTTTCCATCAATGGTCGGAGGTGCCGCCTTCAGCCCTTCGTATCGACGATGCCCAACGACCAAGTTTCCGAAGGTCTCCTCAACGTGGTCGAGCCCCGTCCAGATTAGCACAGAGTCGGTATTGCCTCCTCCGTCGTCATCATTGATCGCCACCGTAAAACCAATGTGCTCGCCCGGCTGAGGATTGCCGATCTCACTTAACGGAATACGGAACTCTGCATGATAACCGTCCCCGGCCTCATTCTCCTTCGTCTCGGCGAACCATCCTGAACTCGGATCGAATCTTGGGTTTCCGGCTTCTGCGTGGCGATAGGCACTGTTCGCGGTGATAACATACTGCCCCCCGGAGTCGACGACTTCAGGATTCTCACCCGTTGTGTCTCGTGACCCAAAGTTGCTGTTGTCCCCATCAATGAAGATTTCGACACTATCATCTTGCCATGTCATTTCATTCTCACTCCCAGCAGACGCGGTGTCTGTCGAGATGTCATCATCTGTCACTTTCACTCCAATATAGAGATTCTCACCCACGACACCCGCATAGAGGTTTGCACTCAGATCGGTGTCATCGTCAGGCTTATCGCCATTTCTCAGATCGGCCCCCTTGATGCCATCGTCACCATCATCTTCCACGATGCGGAATTCCCAACCAGCGTTTCCGGATTGAGCCCACTCGTCATCATTGATCACACCATCAATGATAGGAGCCTCGTCCATCGGTAAGGCAATGCGAGTCTTCGTTTCATCCAGCGGAGTATCTGCCGCGAATGCCCAAGGGGCAGCCAAGACAGCAAGCAATGTTCTCAATCGTGTGAGCGAGTGTCTTCTCATCATCTATGAAATGGGGTTCGTGTTTAAGTGGGTGCCTAAGATGACATTAGGTTGATAAACCAACTCAACTTTCACCCTGACGCGCCAGTCTGAGAGAATCCCCAGCTCTAGGTCAAGCCCGTTGCCTACTTTTCCTGCGGCCCCACTGGGGCTAATCCTCAACCGTACGCTAGGTTGGGCGCAAGCCAGCGCTCGACCTCTTCGACTGGCCGCCCTTTCCGCTCTGCGTACGCTTCAATCTGATCCCTGTTGCACTTGCCCACAGCGAAATATCGCGACTCTGGATGAGCAAAGTAGAGACCGCTAACGCTGGCACCTGGGTGCATGGCACAAGATTCAGTCAAGACGGTGCCACTGGCTTTGGTCGCATCCAGGAGGTCAAACAAGGTGATCTTCTCGGTGTGGTCAGGGCTCGCCGGATAGCCACCGGCTGGACGGATTCCCCGGTAGCGCTCTCGTATGTAATCGTCCGTGGAAAGCCCTTCGTTTTCACCAAAGCCCCACTCATCACGCACACGTTTATGAAGGTACTCGGCAAAGGCTTCCGCCAGTCGATCCGCAAGCGCCTTCGCCATGATGCCATTGTAGTCATCATGCTGATCTTCGAAGAGCTTGGCATACTCATCGGCCCCATGACCCGCTGTCACGACAAAGCCGCCAACATAATCGATCCGCCCACTGTCCTTCGGCGCTACGAAATCTGCTAGTGAGTAGTTTGGCTTATCTTTCTTCACCATCTGCTGACGCAGCATGTGGAACGTGGTAAGCACCTCGGAACGTTCGGCGTCTTTGTAGACTTCGATATCGTCACCAACACGATTCGCTGGAAAGAAACCGTAAACCCCACTGGCCTTGAAGGCCTTCTCTTTCACAATCTTTTCTAGCAACTCCTGGGCATCTGAGAACAACTTCTTCGCTTCTTCGCCGACATACTCATCCTCAAAGATCGCAGGATAGCGACCACGCAATTCCCAGGTATGGAAGAAGGGTGACCAATCGATAAAGGGAACCAGCTCCTCCAAAGGTAGGTCTTCAATAACCCGTGGACCCGTGAATTCCGGCACGGCGATTTCTTGAGTCGCCCAATCACATTGAAAACTTCGCGCTGCGGCATCCGCATACGGCAACAACTTCTTCGCTTCACCCCGATTGGCATGCTGCTGACGAAGCTCCTCATAATCGTCTAAACGCTGCGCCATGTATGCAGGTTTCTGGTCTTCACTAAGCAGGGTCGACACCACTCCGACAGAACGCGAGGCATCGAGCACGTGCACCACATGATCATAATGTTGCGCAATCTTTATCGCCGTGTGCGCCTTACTCGTCGTCGCACCGCCAATCAGCAAAGGAATGTCAAAACCTTGGCGTTTCATCTCCTTAGCGTTGTAGATCATCTCGTCCAAGGACGGCGTGATGAGACCACTGAGTCCAATGATGTCCGCCTTCTCCTCGTGCGCACGTTTCAGAATCGCATCGCAGCTCACCATCACGCCGAGATCGATCACTTCGTAATTGTTACACGCTAACACCACCCCAACAATGTTCTTTCCGATATCATGCACATCGCCCTTCACCGTGGCCATGATGACCTTTCCTTGCGGCTTGGCATCTGGTGTCGCAGCTCGCTCTTCATCCATGAAGGGCGTGAGGTAGGCCACCGCCTTCTTCATGACACGAGCACTCTTCACCACCTGTGGAAGGAACATCTTCCCTTCGCCAAAAAGGTCACCGACGATCCTCATGCCATCCATGAGCGGCCCTTCAATCACCTTGATCGGACGCCCTAACTTTGCACGTGCTTCTTCCGTATCGTCATCAATGAAGTCTGTGATGCCTTTGAGAAGGGCATAGGCAAGGCGCTCTTCCACGGACTTCTCCCGCCAGGTTAGATCCACTTCCTTCTTCTTCCCACCCTTTCCTTTGAACTGCTCCGCATAATCCACGAGCGCTTCGGTCGCTTCTGAATTGCGGTTGAGAAGCACATCCTCAACCTTCTCGAGCATGTCCTTCGGGATCTCCTCGTACACTTCTAACATGCCCGCGTTTACAATACCCATGTCGAGCCCTGCCTTAATGGCATGATAGAGAAAGGCCGCATGCATGGCTTCGCGAACAGGATTGTTCCCCCGGAAACTGAAGGAGATGTTACTCACACCCCCACTAACCTTCGCATGAGGAAGATTCTCTTTGATCCATCGCGTGGCCTCGATGAAATCGACCGCGTAGTTGTTATGCTCATCGATGCCAGTCGCCACCGTGAGGATGTTCGGATCGAAGATAATGTCGGCAGGGTTGAAGCCGACATCGTCCACAAGGATGCGGTAAGCACGTTCGCAAATGCGCTTCTTGTCTTCCAAGGTCGCCGCCTGCCCTTCTTCATCGAACGCCATGACCACGGTGGCAGCCCCATAGCGCATGATCTGTGTAGCATTCGCTTTAAAGGCCTCTTCGCCTTCTTGTAAGCTGATCGAATTGACAATGGCTTTGCCCTGCAAGCACTTCAGGCCTGCTTCGATGACAGACCACTTCGAAGAGTCGACCATGATGGGCACCTTCGCGATCTCTGGTTCAGCACTGATTAAATTTAGAAAGCGCGTCATCATCGCTTCGGAGTCGATGAGCCCCTCGTCCATGTTCACATCGACCACGTTGGCTCCATTCGCCACCTGCTGCTCGGCCACACTCACAGCGGTCTCCAAATCGCCGTTCTTGATCAGCTTGGCAAACCGCGGTGACCCCGTAATATTCGTGCGCTCACCTACCATCGTAAAATTGGACGCTGACGTTAGTGAAAACGCCTCCTGTCCACTCAGATGCATCTCCGGCTCGTGCACGGGCACTTCGCGGGGCTCCATTTCCTCGACGCCATCAGCGATCAACTTAATCGTCGCAGGGGTGGTTCCACAACAGCCACCCACGATATTGAGAAGACCTGCCTTGGTTAGGCTACTTACGGCCTCAAGGGTCTGCTCCGGAGTCTCGGAGAAGCCGGTGTCACTCAATGGATCAGGGAGACCGGCATTCGGGTGACAACTCGTATGGCAATCTGCTAGCTTGCTCATTTCTTCAACCAACGGGCGAAGATCAAGCGCACCAAGACCACAGTTCATCCCCACACTCAGCGGCTTGGCGTGGGCAATGGAATTCCAGAATGCTTCCACGGTCTGGCCGGTCAACGTCCGACTAGACTTGTCAGCAAACGTCACCGAGATCATGAC
>JAACDM010000427.1 GCA_009936795.1 Verrucomicrobiaceae bacterium
GCGCCAGCCCCGCTAACCAGTACAGTCTCGCAAGGGCTTTCATATTTAAAACTGCAGAATCGCTACTGTCTCGATAATAGCTCTACAACCAACCTGGCACTTGGTTCCTATTGAGCCGCCACCGGCAGACATGCTCGTCGCTTAATGAACAGATACACAAACGCTACTGCAAGAAGTCCGTGTCCAACCACACCGGGTGGCATAGAAATCATAAGGCAGGCGATCACCATGCAAACATGGAACGTTGAGAGAAGACCCAGTCCCATAGCTAAACTTGACTCGTTGTCGCCGTACTTTCTGAACCAGAAAATGCTTAGCGCAGCAGCGAGAGCTGCGAATCCGTAAAGAACCAATCCACCGTGAGTAGTAGGGTCGAAGTCATCTAATCGCCTGGGCAGAGTAATTAATCTGAGCGACGTCAGCCCCTCCACAAATAAATTAAACCCCAACGCTGTAAACAGTGCTTTTCTCATCATTCTTCTCCTGCTGCTACTCCGTTCATCACGGAGATTGGTTTCTAGTCTTATGGACAAGGTGCGCTAATCGTCAGCGCCTTGATAACGGCAGCTTGAGTGGCGGGAAATTCCACCGTTTTCAACTATCCCTTGCTTGACCCATCCTAGAAGAAAGGAAGTGTTCCTTACGTAAAGAATTCTTAAGACGGTTGGTTTGATTCCTGGACTGCAGCGACATGATCGTGAAGTTTGGAACGATGCATACGCTTCTGAGGCACCTTCCTCAGACTGCGGTGAGGTAAGTCTGATATGTCGTTAAGTCACCTTTCAGCGAGGTGACGGGAAGGTGACAAAACCTGGTCGCAGCCCTTCTGGCTCGCTATCTACCAACCAACCTTGTCAGCCAGATGACAGGTTGGCCGGATTTTTTCTGGCAATGTGGCGGCCGGAATCATATTCGTAGCGGTCACGTCGATGAAGAATAAGGAAAAACAATTTCTCTATGCACTTGAGGGCGCGAACACCTACCGACCGACCCCGCACGCCCGAAGCCCATGGTCGGAGACGATGCAACACGGTGGCCCGGTAATGGGGCTCTTCGGTCGTGAAATCGAAAAAGCTGCTGTCCAGACCGATATGCACGTGGCCCGGCTGACCATGGACCTGTTCAAGGCTGTACCTATGGCACCCTTAGTGGCTGAAACCCAGTTCGAGCGCCTAGGCAACCGTATCGCCGCCATTACGAGCACACTGCGACCTGTAAACGGAGAGGCGCCCGTAGCGCGCGCGAGCGGTTTGCTGCTTCGCACTCGGCAATACGATAGTCCCTACAGGGGAAACTCCGAATACCCTCTGCCCTACGCCACTAGGGAGACGGCTCGAGGGAAAGAGAACAGCAAGCCGCCTATTTTCTTTCACGAGCGGCTCGATACTCGACCCGGCGTCGACGATACGGGACGGTATGTCTGGATGAGAATGGAGCTAGGCCTAGTTGCCGGTGAGCCCACCTCACCATTCCAAATGGCGGTAGCTATGATGGACATGACGCTAGGCTCAGGGTTACGGATGGAAGCAGCGCGAAAACAAGCATTGGCTTTAGGTGATCATGCTATCCCCGCTCTAAGCATCAACGTCGATTCGACTTCGTATTGGGAGCGTCCATTCACCGGCGAGTGGTTGGGCATGCGGCCGTCCTTAATTAGTCAGAAGGATGGGATTACGACCGTCTCGAACATCTTATATAGCAGGTCAGGCCGAGTTGGCACCGCCGTGGCCAGCGGGCTCATCCAGACTATTTAAGAACTCCGCGACCGTTAAATCCCAGAAACAAGGGCGAAAATTTCCTCGCAGCGCAACCGAGACAGACTTAAAAATCGCGCAATCTCACTTGTACATCCTGGTGGAAGCGGTGTGGTAAGTAGCGGCTAAAAAGACTAAACGCTTACGGTATAAAACTTCCTCTTACTCTCGGCAGCCCAAAATCTCCTGTCAGTTAGGTGACACGTGAATCACTAACCTCTCTGGCATAGTCGACGCTCTCATATAAGAAGGCTCGACTTGAACCTGATGATTTTCCCGATCAGAGATTACTTTATGTTGCAAGGAGGTCTTGATGTCGCTTGAAACATTTCGAGAAAAAACGAGGGCATGGCTCGAAGAGAACTGCCCGACATCCATGAGGGAGCCGGCTGCGGAAGATCAGATTATTGGTGGTGGCAAGCGCCAGGAATATGAACCCGACCAGAAACTGTGGCTTGATCGTATGGCGGCCCGCGGCTGGACCGCACCAATGTGGCCAACTGAATATGGAGGCGGTGGCCTCTCCAAGCAGGAATTCCT
Source organism: Verrucomicrobiaceae bacterium (assembly GCA_009936795.1). Taxonomy (GTDB): domain Bacteria; phylum Verrucomicrobiota; class Verrucomicrobiia; order Verrucomicrobiales; family DEV007; genus JAACDM01. The sequence continues at coordinate 2,295 of JAACDM010000427.1, forward strand.
TGTACTCCAGGAAGAAATGGGGCGCATTAACGCCCGTGCACCCATTGCTGGAATGGGGGTTTCAATGATTGGACCCACCCTGCTTGATTACGGTACCGAAGAACAAAAACTCAGGCATCTTCCCAAGATTGTTTCTGGAGAAATCCGCTGGTGCCAGGGGTACAGTGAGCCAGGGGCCGGTTCTGATCTTGCGAGCCTTCAGACAAAATGTGAGGACAAAGGCGATCACTGCGTTGTCAACGGACAGAAAATCTGGACATCGGGGGCACAGTACGCCGACTGGATATTCACGCTGGTGCGCACTGAACCGCAGGCCCCCAAACACGAAGGTATCAGCTTTGTCCTGATCGATATGGAACAGCCCGGTGTGACCGTCAAACCCATCAAGCTGATATCAGGGTACTCGCCATTCTGCGAAACCTTCTTCGATGACGCCAGGTGCGAGAAAGACAATCTTGTTGGTGAACTGAACCGTGGCTGGACTGTCGGCAAGCGGCTGCTTCAGCACGAACGCAGCTCAATTTCAGGCTTAAACTCAGGCGGTCGTCGCGGCGGCAGTATACTCGGTCGATTGCCCGACATCGGCAAGGAATATCTAGGTACGGTCGATTGCAAAATGGCAGATCCAGCACTTCGGGATGACGTGATTAAGAGCCAGATGGACAGCCGCTGTTTCGGATTGACCCAACGCAGAGCCATGGCGGAAAGCGAGACAGGCGGCACGCCCACCTTCCTAACGTCAATGTTTAAGTACTACGGCTCGGAAGTCGGTAACCGCCGACTTGAAATACAGCTGGAGCTGATGGGCACACAGTCCCTTGGCTGGGAAGGCGATACCTTCACCGATTTCGAGAAGACCCTGACGCGCGCATGGTTGCGGTCCAAAGCCAGCACCATCGCGGGAGGGAGCTCGGAAATTCAACTGAATATTATAGCGAAACGGGTCCTTGGGTTACCCGACTAACACGTTACGGAACCAGAAAAAATGCCACTGGTGTTAAATGAAGAGCAGAACATGCTCAAGGATGCGGCCAAGGACTTTTGCACCAGCGGCACGCCTATCAGTCAGCTGCGCAAGTTGCGTGATGACAAAGACGAATCAGGGTTTGATCGGGATACCTGGCAGCAGATGGTTGAACTTGGCTGGGCTGGCATCACGATTCCTGAGGAGTTTGGTGGCCTTGGATTTAGCTACATGGGTATGGGGATTGTGATGGAAGAATGCGGCCGCACGCTTGCCGCATCTCCGCTCTTTGCGACAGCCGTCCTTGGTGCAAACGCGATTCTGCATGGCGGCAGCCAGGAACAGAAATCTGAATTACTGGGGCAGATTGCAAGTGGCGAGCTGTTGCTCGCACTTGCTCTGGAAGAAGGACCACATCACAGCCCCTACGGCAGTGCAACCAGGGCGGAGAAATCTGGTGGAGGTTACTCGGTAACTGGCAGCAAGAATTTTGTGCTCGATGGACATGTCGCTGACAAGCTGGTTGTGGTCGCTCGAACGAGCGGTAATTCCGGCGAAAGGGAAGGACTTACCCTAGTCCTCGTAGACCGCACCGCTGATGGTGTCCTGGTTACCCGAACTGTCATGGCTGACAGTCGCAACGCCGCGAACATCCAATTCAATGGAGCAAAAGGTCAACTAATTGGCCAAGAGGGTAAAGGCTGAGATGTTCTGGACAGAGTACTGGACGCCGGTCGTATCCTTCTCGCAGCAGAAATGCTAGGTGGTATCCAAGAATGCTTTGAGCGCACGATTGAATATCTCAAAACTCGGGAACAGTTCGGTGTGCCTATAGGTTCATTCCAGGCCCTGAAGCATCGAGCGGCGCAGATGTTCTGTGAGGTTGAACTTTCAAAGTCTGCCGTCCTAGAGGCTCTGTCAGCGCTGGACGAGGATTCAGACCAGGTAGCTGAGCTAGCCTGCCTCGCAAAGGCGCGATTGAACGACACCTACAATCTTGTCAGCAACGAAGGCGTCCAGATGCACGGCGGTATCGGTATGACTGACGAATACGAGATCGGATTCTTCATGAAGCGGTCACGTGTCTGCGAGCATTCCCTTGGAAACTCAGCTTTTCTGCGTGACCGGTATGGCGTGATTCAAGGTTACTGACCGTAACAGCCGCTGGTTCGGACGAAACATCTGTTTGGAGATGATCCTGAAGTCCCGTCAACAGTTGTTCGACGTAATTTCATTCGCCCACTACTGGCTCAGGCCCAAATGATGAAGGCCGCTAATGAATCTTGATTTAGGGACGACGATGAACGACTTTTTAAAGTATTACTTCGCTGTAATTCTGGTTAGCGTCACGCTGGGTGGTTGCAGTGGCGGTGGAGATGATGGAACAGCTACTCCCCCGGCTGCCATGCCCGCCGTCAATGCTGGGGATGATCAAAATGTTATTGAAGATGAGGTGGTCAGCCTCAGAGCTGCTGCCTCAGGGTTTACCGGTAACCCATCAATCACCTACAACTGGAGCAGAGTCGACGGCCCCTTCATGATTTTTACCGACTCGAGTGTTGCTAATCCTCAGTTTGTAGCACCAGATGTAGCATCAGAGCAGCAAGTGAGTCTGGAGGTTACTGCCAGCGATGGCACAACCACCGTCACGGACACTCTGGTGGTCACAATTGCGCCAGGGGACGAGTCACCGCTGACCAATGCCACATTTAACGGCGAATTATCGGGCGCTGACTACTGGGATACTGAGCCAAAGATCCTCTCTGCAGGCATGGGATTCGACAACATCATTGGTGTTAACGAGATCACTGAAGGAGCAGCACTAGAGGCCGGAGGGGCCTGGTATGGGTCAGTGGTGTGCACCAGCGATCAAGAACCCTCAGATTCCAATCGAACCAGCATGGCCACCGCAGATGGAGTGAGGAATGTCTCCAAAGGCCACGCTGATTTTGACGATGGGTTACCGATCGTATTCAGTTGGCCTGTTGCCACGGAAACTGCTGATGTCAGTGACTTTCAGTTCATGCTAAACACGGGCGAGGTCGTATTTCCAAACTCAGTAACCCTACTACCAAACTGGGAACTGAACGAGCGCAATACTATCGTTGTATTTGGCGACTTCGGGAATAGAGGGAAGCCATCAGAGTCTGATGCCGTCTATCCCGTCCGGCTCGATATTGTGGAGGACGCAACACCGCTGACTCTGATAGGACCTGGCGGCTTAGAATTCAGCGCTGTGGGTCTCATATGGGCCTCCCCAGACACCACCGGCTATGGCGCAGGGCCCGTACTGGTAGGTGCCAAGCTCAATGTCGTTGAAACCGTCCCTTCAGGTGAAGGTGGCCTCCCGCTTCTCGAGCAAAACATAGGTGCGATGCCGAATGATGAGATCTCACTCTACGGCGAAGCAGCAGATTTCCGACTTCGCGTGCTCACCACGGGTGGCTTCTCGCCAAACGGCATAACGGGCTTACATCCCGACGATTATGACGATTTCTTCCGCATACATGCTCGAGGAGAAGACGGCGAATCAGTACTTCTTGAGAATGCAGGCCAAGATTATGCAGTTGATGGAGGCACGCTACGGGTCCTGGGCCTATCGGATCTTGGGCAAGCGGTCGATGAAGAGAACGGCGTTTTCTACGACGACTGTTACTCAGAAGATCGCGACAACTACATCGACATCATTCTGAGTGGTGATCTGGATGCGGCGCGAAGTGTTACGCACGTTGAGATCCCATCACTCGCCGGAGATTATCAGGCCTTCTACAATCCAGGAGGCCCTGGACCGGAACCCTTCGAGGGAATACGGTACACAGAGCCAGGCCCAGCTGATCTTGAACCGGTGATCATCGCCATCGACGATCCCATGCGGGTCTCGAGATCAATACAGCGGTAGCTAAGGGAGGACTAGGACTCGCTGCGTAAGTCTATTTATTTAATGAAAATGGTGGGTCCACCAGGACTTAACCTGGGACCAATCGATTATGAGTCGAGACAGATCTAACCAACTCAGCTGTGGGCCAGAATCTCTGCAGCTTTCTGCTCAGTTGAATTGTTTAAGAATCAATAGGCTACAACGGATTAACTCCGCCGGGTTGGTAGAAAAAGAGATACACCCGCGCCCATAGAATCAGCCTAGCCTACTCTCCACAGTCCTTTTTGCTGCATACGCCACAGTAGGAGCTCAATTTTATCCTGGCCGAAAAAGGGTTCCCCCTGGAATACCATCGTGGGCACACCCCAGTGATGCTCCTCCAAAGCGTTGTCATTGGCGAGCAGTTGCTGTCGCCAGAAATCGTCGTTATCACTCACCCACTGTTGCAGCGCGGGCAACTCAAGCCCCGCGCGCCGTGCGGCCAAATTCAGATGATTGCCTTGGTCCCAACCGTCGACCTGCCCGCCCCACACCAAGGTCGAAACCTCTCGGGCAAACTCAATGCCACGCCCTGCGGCAGTCGCTGCGAGCCCCAGCGGGCTTAACTTATGTACCAGATGACC
>JAACDM010000428.1 GCA_009936795.1 Verrucomicrobiaceae bacterium
CCAGCGTTCCCGGAGCAGATCCGGAATTTCACCCACAGATTCTGCTGAAGACCCATCTTTGTGATCAGCCAGCGATTTCGAGCGGCGGCGACGTCGTAGTTCACCAAGCCTGGTGCACGGCAACAATATAGGTCAGAGATTCGAAGGCGGGCTTGCGAAGTCTGGCGACTCCTTCTTAGGATGGCATCATGTCTGTGGCGAATGCCTCTAATTTAGTGTGCGTGTTGGTGACAACCCTCTCATTCCAAGCGGCGTTCGCGTTGGACACGCCCCTCCCGCCGGGTGTCGACGCTAAGGCCTTCGTGTCGAAAGGATCTCACGCCGACCCAACGCCGGGGTTTGTCGAACTCACGCCTCAACACACAAACATCAGGTTTGCGAATTCATGGCAAGCTCCTGAGGTGTTTGAGCGAGCACTGACGCTGTCCTTTGTGGCAGGTGGCGTTGCCATCGGTGATTACGATGCCGATGGTCTGCCGGACCTCTATCTTTCTCGCCCCTTTGGCGGAGGACGCCTCTACCGAAACGAGGGTGACTTTCGATTTCAAGAGGTGACCAAGACAGTGGGACTGCTAGACAACCCTCCGATTTGGGAGGCGGGGTGTAGCTTTGTCGATATCGAAGGTGATGGTGATCTCGATCTCTACGTTTGCGCGTTTCGTGGGGCGAATAGACTCTACGTGAATGAAGAGTCTGACGAAGGTAAGCGCGTGTTCCGTGAACGTGCGAAGGAAACCGGTTTAGACTTCTCTGGCTTCAGCGTGATGATGGCATTTGCCGACTATGACGTTGACGGGGATCTCGATGGCTACCTCGTCACCAACCGCCCGTTCTCGACGAAGCAGTCTTACAGCGTCACTGATCGACGTCTCGCCGATGCCGTCTACAAGCAGTTGGAAAAGAAGGACGGCAAGTTGGTCATGCCAGAGAAGCTTCGCGAGATCTTCGATCTCCGATGGAATCCCGAGGATGAGATCGATATGTTTATCAAAGCGGGTCAACACGATCGCCTTTATCGGAACGACGGCATCTCTACGGACACAGGAGTTCCCAAGTTCGCGGATGTGACCAAAGATACCGGAATGTTAGATAATGGCATGGGGCTATCCGCGACCTGGTGGGACTACAATGACGATGGCCTCCCTGATCTCTACGTGGCGAATGATTACTATGGTGCAGATCGTTTGTTTAGAAATCAGGGCGATGGGACGTTTCAGGATGTTGCTCGGGAAGCCCTTCCGCACACGCCTTGGTATTCGATGGGTACCAATGTGAGTGATTTGAACAACGATGGCCTGTTCGATTTCATGGGCTCTGATATGATGGGCACGAACCATTTCCGGCAGAAGACCGGCATGGGGAATATGGAACGCAACGCGTGGTTTCTCGATTCCGCCGAGCCCCGGCAGTACATGCGCAATGCCGTCTACATCAACACAGGCACAGAGCGATTCATGGAAGCAGCGCATCTTACCGGACTGGCAAATTCCGATTGGACCTGGTCGCTGAAGTTTGGCGACCTGGACTGCGACGGGCGGGAAGATCTCTTCATTGCGAATGGAATGTCAGGAGATTTCTTCAATAGCGACATCGAGGAAGGTCAGGAAATCGTCAAAGGATCTCGACCTGAGCCAAAGCGGGACGCCAATCTGGCGTTCCGCAACCTGGGTGAACTCGCATTTGAGAATGTCAGTGTGCCTTGGGGCCTGGGAAAGAAGGCGGCCAGCTTCGGGTCAGCGTTAGGCGATCTCGATGGTGATGGCGATCTCGATCTCGTGGTGAACAATTTCGAGGATCCCGTGAGCGTTTATCGAAACGATGTGAGCACAAAGAATCATCGCGTGCGGATTCGTCTGGTGGGCAAGCAGAGCAATCCGTTTGGCATCGATGCGAAAGTTCGCTTGTGGACGCCCGATGGAAAGGTGCAGGCGCGTTGTTTGACCTTGTCGCGAGGGTTCTACTCTTCTGACGAACCCGTGCTGCACTTCGGTCTTGGATCTACCGACAAGATCAATCGTCTGGTCATCGAGTGGCCCAGTGGCATCGTGCAAACCCTGGAGAACCTTGATGCCGATCTAACTTACACGATCACCGAGAGCCAGAAATCCGTAGGCCAGCCATTTCGCAAGCATCGGCAAGAACAGTTTGGGAAACCTATCTTCACACCTTCAGAAACATTTCTCAACATCGCGCACGAAGAGAAGGCCTTCGATGACTATGCACGCCAGCCCTTGCTCCCGCAGAAGCACTCTCAGTTGGGACCGGGCATGGCTTGGGGCGATGTGGATGGAGACGGCGATGATGACTTGTTTGTCGGTGGCGCCTTGGGGAAGAGCGGTCGACTTCACGTGAACGACAACGGGCAGTTGCGCTACCGCCAAGTCCCCGCATTAGAACTTGATCAGAATGCAGAGGACATGGCGCCGCTGTTCTTTGATGCCGATGGCGACCGTGATCTCGATCTGTTCGTGGTAAGCGGCGGCGTGGAGTTTGAAGTAAACGATCCCCTTCTCCAAGATCGCCTCTACTTGAACGATGGCGCTGGCAACTTTGTGAGAGCCGCGTCGTCGGCTCTTCCCGAGCAGCGCGTGAGTGGCAGCGTTGCTTGTGTGGCTGACTACGATCGCGATGGAGACCTCGATCTGTTTGTCGGCGGCCGGATCGTGCCGGGACGTTACCCCGAGACACCTCAGAGTCAACTGCTGCAGAATGATGGAAAGGGCACGTTCTCAAACGTCACCCCTCAGCAACTTGCCGACACGGGTTTGGTTACGAGTGACTTGTGGTCGGATGTGAATCTCGATGGTTGTATTGATTTGTTAGTAACTCATGATTGGGGACCTGTGAGGTTGTTCATTAATCGTACGGGCAAGCTAACGCGACATCCGCTGCCGAGGCTCGATGAGCGGACAGGGTGGTGGAACAGCATTGCGGGAGCGGATATCGATGGCGATGGCGATATGGATTACGCGGTGGGCAATGTGGGACTAAATACGAAGTATGAAGCTTCCGCTGAACATCCAACGCAGCTCTTTTATGGTGACCTGGATGGCTCTGGCCGCCCGCGTCTTGTGGAAGCCGAGTTTGAAGGATCCACAGCGTTTCCAGTACGAGGAAGGAGCTGTTCAAGTGGCGCAATGCCGACTTTGGGAGGTCGTTTCCCGACCTTCAAATCGTTTGCGGTAGCATCGCTGGAAGAAATATATGGTTCTGATAGACTTGAGCAATCACGACTACTATCGGCAACCACCCTTGAGTCGGGAGTGCTGATCAATCAGACGAAGCCCGACGGAGAAGTGCAGTTCGAGTTTCGCCCGCTACCACGCGTGGCTCAAGTGTCGCCAATCTACGGGATGGCCTTTCTACACGTGAACGACGATGCCTTTCCCGATCTCTACGTGGCCCAGAATTTCTTTGGACCACAGCGGGAAACCGGCCGGATGGATGGTGGCGTGAGTCTCTTGTTAGAAGGGCGTGGTGACGGAAGCTTCGTTCCGATATGGCCGGATCAAAGTGGCTTGGTCGTACCCGACGATGCCACGGCTGTCACGATGGCTGACGGCGATGGGGACGGGCAGCCAGAAATTTATGTGGGGGTCAACCATGGACGACAACGCGCTTTCCGGAACCAAAGGGCGAATTCAGGTAGGCCTATCCAAGTGCGTTTGGTTGGCCTTCCCGGAAATCCCACTGGTATTGGGGCACGTGTGACCATGGTCATGCGAGGTGGAGAGAAGTACACTGGCGAAGTTCATGCCGGTGGCGGCTATCTTTCTCAATCGGCACCAACCTTGTTCTTCTTGGTGGGGGGCGGCGGATGGCCCGCCATTGCCGCGATCCAAGTCCGATGGCCAGATGGTGACGAGAACCGCTACACCGCCAATCAGATTGATCGCCGAGAAGGCGTGGCCTGGGTTCGTGAGAGTTCTTCGCGGCCGTAAGGC
>JAACDM010000429.1 GCA_009936795.1 Verrucomicrobiaceae bacterium
CGTTTCTAAACCTCTGGGCTATAAGCACTTGGGTGAAAATCTGAATTAATGGATTAGCCCTAGCCACAATACTGAACCAATTTACTCCGGAGGAGCAGGAGGAGGCATTTTACGGCGAAAAGTAGGATTACCTCGCCTGGAGCCTCGTCGCTAGAACGATCCCAATTGCAGCACCTAACCAGTCTGCTAATCCGTCGGCGACATCACATGAACGTCCTACGGGAATCTGTAGAAGTTCATCGATCATCGCGAAGACAGCAATGATGGCGAAGCTACTCGCCCATTTCTGTGTACCGCGAAACAGGCCTAATAAACAGGCCAATCCGAAGTAGGCCACGAAATGAATCAGTTTGTCTGAACCCTCTGGGAGAGCAACCTCCGACGGCGGCACCGGGATGTGTGTGCCCATGAAGAGGGCAATCCAATAGAGCGCGAGCAGCCAGCCAAGTAAGTAACGGCGGCGAGGCGTGTTCATATTAAGACGCACAATGCAAGGTTCTGCCGAAAACCAATTTTTCAAGCTGGTTGGCGAACAAGGTTGCTCTGAAATCCCGATTTCCCCTAGACTGCCTCATGGCCCTAACCCCATCTTCTATGGACCGTCGTCGGTTTCTCACGCGTTCAAGTGGCAGCGCCGCTTGCCTATTGGGTAATTTTTCCTTCCTGCAGGGTCTCCAGCCCATCACCGCTGCCGATACCCTGATCACTCCAAACATGGTCCGGGTCGGTGGAGAAATAGAACCCGTCGTGCGCATGTTAGAAACGACTCCTCGAAAGCGCCTCTTGGAACATGTCGGTGCAAGGGTGAAATCCGGTCAGCTGAATTACCAGCAGATCTTGGCCGCACTTCTGTTAGCAGGGGTGCGCAATGTCCAACCGAGACCAGTCGGTTTCAAGTTCCACGCCGTTCTCGTGGTGAATTCCGCGCATCTCGCCAGTATGGCGTCACCAGATCGTGACCGTTGGCTGCCGATCTTCTGGGCATTGGACTACTACAAGAAGTCTGAGGCCGAGGATGTCGCGCAGAACAACTGGACCATGGCTCCTGTCAACGAATCACACGTCCCCGCCGCACATCATGCCCGCCAAGCGTTTATCCGTGCGATGGACAACTGGGATGAATCCGCCGCCGATGCTGCCATTGCTGGCCTCGTCCGCTCAAGCAGTGCTGGTGAACTCTTTGAACTCTTTGCTAGGTATGGCTCCAGGGATTTCCGTGACATCGGTCACAAAGCTATCTTTGTCGCCAACAGCTTCCGCGTCCTCCAGACCATCGGCTGGCAACACGCCGAGCCCATTCTACGCTCCCTCACCTACGCCTTGCTCGCCCATGAAGGTACTAATCCTGCGGAGCGCGACTCTGATGCAGATCGACCTTGGCGGCAGAACCAGTCCTTGCAGAAACAGATCCCCAAAGACTGGCAAGATGGCAAACTCAGCAATGAAGCCGTCGCTGCTCTGTTAGAAATATTCCGACAGGCCTCGCCAGAGGATGCCTGCAAAGCTGTGGTGTCCCATCTCCAGAACGGACTCGCTCCCGCTTCGGTCTGGGATGCGGGCTTCCAGTTTTCCAGCGAGCTGCTCATGCGGAACCCTGGTATTGTCTCACTCCACGCCGTCACGTCGGCCAATGCCATGCACTTCGCCTATCAAGCGTGTAGCGAGGACGAAACCCGACGCCTGCTCGTGTTGCAATTTGCTGCCTTCCTCACAAAGTTTCGGAGCAATCCTGAGAATCTCGAAGATCGGAAAGAACGCATTCATTTGTTGGAGCCTATCGACCTCCCTGCGACGTCGCCCGAAGCCCTCGAAAGCATCTTCACCGACATTACCGAGAATCGTTATGTCGCCGCACGCAAGATCCTCACGTTCTGTCGGAAGGATGCCGCACACGCCACTCAATTCATTGACAATGCCAGGCGCATGCTCTTCATGAAAGGCAACAACGCGCACGACTACAAATTCACCTCCGCCGTGCTCGAAGACTACTATCAAATTTCCCCCGGCCTGCGTGATTCCTTCCTCGCCGCCAGCGTCTACAATCTAAGAGGCTCCAAGGAACCTGACAATAAGCTCATCCAGCGCACACGCGCCGCGCTAGTCTAGGGCTGCTGGCTGGCCACGAGCGGGTCCAGAAACTGGTAGAGGGCTTCCGTCGCCGGATCCTCAGGTTTCCCCAAGTCGTTGTTCAACGCTCTGTGATTGCTATCCCGTTTCCCAAAGGCCCGCGCAGGAATTTCTGCTGATTTCAACGTTGCTTCAAAAATCTTTGCTTGTGCTGCTGCGTCAGGATTCTCTGGAAAGTAGAGCAACAGAAAGGGAGGAATCCCTTTGTCTCCGGCCACGTGCGTCACGGCGGAGAACTCAACATGTTTCACGGGGTCATTACCAAACTTCTGCCGGTGACCAAAGGTGAACATCTTCCATCCGTAGAGCATCTGCCGATGTTCTGCTGTGGAGATGATTTTAGGGATATCGTAAGTGTCTCCATCGACCGGCACACAGCCCTTGAGGACGTCGAAGCTCACGCCTTCCTTCTTCAGATAACGGTCATCCGTGCAAAGAATCGCAGCGAGCTGGGCTCCGGCAGAATGCCCACCGACAAAGAGCCGTTTCGGATCGCCTCCATGCTTCGAGATATTGCGATGAACCCAGCCTAGCGCTTTGGCAACATCAGCGATCAGCACACCCATCTCAACCTCCGGCAAGAGTCGGTAGTTGGTCGAGACAAAGACGAATCCTCGTTCTACAAGCACCTTAGGTTTCAGACCCACATTGCTCTTATCACCCATGTGCCAGCCGCCGCCATGAATCCAGAACATCACTGGCAGATCCTTCGCCTCCGAACCTGCATAAATGTCTAGCACTTGACGCTCATGCCCATTCTCGACGTAGGGAATGTTGCTCTTCGTGGGAGCGATCGTTTGAGCCGAAACTTGTGATACAACCGTAGCCGCTGTGATAATTGCGAAGATGACTTTCATAATTGAGATGATGTCATTCTCTCATTGTCCATCAATATTGTGAAGCGTTTTGGATTGGCCGCGGCCACACCGAGAAGATTACTCTTAGCCATAACAAACCTGATCCTCCTCAGCACTGCCCTTCTTCTGACCACAAGTCTCGGGTTCGGCGAAGATTTCGTCCGCAATGAAATCGCCTATGATGATGATCACAAGAGTCAACTGCTAGACTTCCATCCGGCGCAAACGAAAGAACCTGCCCCGGTCATGGTTCACATTCATGGCGGCGGATGGCAAGCTGGCTCGAAGCCTTACTACATCTGGACGATATCATCGCTCAACTCCAACCCACGGCCGTGAGGCGGTGATTCTAAGAGAAACCAGCTTTAAGGAACTCGCCAGGGGACACGGCATGTCTGAGGACGCTTGCCGAAAGCGTGTCTATCGTGCCCTTGAGAAACTGGCTTCTCTACTTACGAAGCGGGGCATCCTGATCCCACCCGCCACGCTTGGCACTGGCATGGGCGCTTGTCTAAATCAAGACGCTCTTCTCATCGCATCGGAATCAATCGCCAAGCTCGCGCTCACCTCAACGCCTGCGACAGAGACTTGTATCCTAGCCAAAATCTTACCCGGCATGGATGGACGCTCAATCGATCGAAGTTCTCCGAGCCAAGATGAGAGCAGAAGTCCGAGAAGCAGTATCTCGCTAGATCAACAGCTCCCTCCAGGTTTTGTTTGAAACTTTGCATAACATGTCACTAATTAGCGATATGTTTCCAACGGCTACAGATCTCGTTTGGAAGGCTCTGGCCGACCCGTTCCGCAGGCAGATCTTGGAAGCGATCGATCGAGGATGACAATCTCGGTTTCATCTTGTAGGCCTAGAGTCTCAGCATGGATGGGCATAGCCCCGATCAAGATGCTAATCCCTTTCCGTTTCTAATGAACATTCTTGGAGTCTCCGCTTTCTACCACGATGCGGCAGCGGCCCTTCTCGTCGATGGCAAGATCATCGCGGCAGCCCAAGAAGAACGCTTCACCAGGTTGAAACACGATTCGGCCTTTCCGGTGAAAGCGGTTGAGTATTGCCTCCAAGAAGCAGGAATCAGTGCGTCGGATCTCGACTTTGTCGCGTTCTACGAGAAGCCCCTGCTGAAGTTCGATCGCCTTCTGGAGACGTACCTGTCCTTTGCACCATCCGGTTTCCGCAGTTTCAAGATGGCACTCCCCGTGTGGCTCAAGCAGAAGCTGTATCTCCGACGCGAGATGAATCGCGGGCTACAAGGAAAGTATAAGGGTCGTTATGTATTCACGGAGCATCATGAGTCCCATGCCGCGAGTGCGTTCTTTCCCTGCCCATTTAAAGAAGCCGCCATTCTCACCGTCGATGGCGTGGGAGAATGGGCAACGACGACCTACGGCGTAGGGAAAGACAGTAAGATCGAGTTGCATGAAGAGATCCGCTTCCCTCACTCGCTCGGATTACTCTACTCGGCTTTCACCTACTATTGTGGATTCAAAGTGAACAGTGGTGAGTACAAACTGATGGGACTCGCCCCCTATGGTGATCCCAAATACGTCGATCAGATCTATCAACTGATTGATGTTAGAGACGATGGCTCTTTCCACCTTGATATGAAGTACTTCAACTTCTGTCAGGGGCTCACCATGACCAATGACGCCTTTGCAGATCTACTCGGCAAACCCCGGCGAGAGTCCGAGACGGAACTCACCGCCTTTTACATGGACGTCGCCGCGAGTATACAAGAGGTGACGGAAGAGATCATGCTCAAACTTGGGCGTCATGTCCATGCACAGACGGGTCGAAAGAATCTCTGTCTCGCCGGTGGAGTCGCTTTGAACTGTGTCGCCAATGGGCGCCTACTCCGTGAAGGTCCGTTTGAAAACGTCTGGATCCAACCGGCAGCAGGGGATGCCGGAGGTGCCCTGGGTGCCGCACAATTTGTTTGGCATCAACTGTTAGAGAATCCTCGAACCCATCTGGATAATCAGGGTCCGAGTTATCTCGGACCCGCTTTTCCAGACGGCGAGGTCGCCACCATTCTCGATGCCAAGAAGGCCGTCTATGAAACCGCCAACGATGACGACGATCTTTGCGTGAAAGTCTCTGACTTGTTGGTCAGCGAGAACGTGGTCGGGTGGTTCCAGGGACGCATGGAATTTGGCCCTCGTGCCCTCGGCGCCCGTAGCATCTTGGGGGATGCTCGATCTGGGGACATGCAGAAGACGATGAATCTCAAGATCAAGTTCCGCGAATCGTTCAGGCCGTTTGCTCCAGTGGTCCTGCGAGAACGCGTCGATGAGTACTTCGAGACCCGTTCGGAAGAGGATAGCCCTTACATGCTGTTGGTAGCACCTGTGCAGGAGTCAAAACGGGTCGCAGCCAGCGGTGATGCCGCTGGCCTGGACAAATTGAAGGTGAAACGATCCGTGATTCCAGCCGTGACACACGTCGACAACTCAGCGCGAGTGCAAACGACGGATGCAGACCGCCATGGTGTCTACCACAAGCTACTTCAAACGTTCGCCAAGAACACGGGCTCACCCGTTCTCATCAACACGAGTTTCAACGTGCGCGGGGAACCCATTGTCTGTACCCCAGACGAAGCCTACCATTGCTTCATGTGCACAGATATGGACGTCCTCGTCCTCGGACGCCACATCTTGCGAAAGAGCGATCAACCTAAAGAGAATCTACCCAAGAGAGAAGAATACCTTGCCCAGTTCTCACTCGACTAAACTGATACAGTGCCATGATCGACATCGATTGGAATCCAAATGCCCAGAAACTGCGTCAGTTCGCCATCGCCTCCGTTGTGGGGTTCCCGCTTATTGCTCTACTACTGAGAAAGTTACTACCTTTGGTCAACGTTAACCCACCATCAAATATCGTGATGATAGGGTTGATTCTCGGCGGGACAGTTTGTCTTCTAGGGCTTCTCACACCTCGTCTAGCTCTCCCATTCTATTGGATGCTGATCACGCTAACCTTTCCGATTGGCCTGGCCATTGGGTGGATCGCCCTGCCGTTAATCTACCTTGGACTGTTCACGCCAATCGCAATTGGATTGAAAGTGCTAGGAAAGGACCCCATGACCCGCGACGCGGGTGATCGTCGCAGTCACTGGATCAAGCGGAAGCCCATGCCCCCTGCTGTTCAGTACTACAAACAATACTAAGTTTGTGTCAGACGAGAATTCTTAAAAGGACACCTTCCTCAAAACCAGCCAAGACAAAGATAGCAACCCTGTGCCGAGCTGATCGCCACCATGAGCGACGATAAGGAATGGGGGTTGGCGCCATCATCGTGGTTCGGTTGATTTTAGGTATCGTGATCTTTGGCAGTGGCAGCGGTGACGCATCCGTTAGCTATAACCTGTTCTAGATCATGCTCTTCAGGATTGGGACAACGACGCCTGCCAAGCTAGGGCAGCAGCAGGATCCATGGGCTCTATCGCCTTCATCAAAGCCTCAACCACATCGGCTTTCCAATGGGCGGTTTGCCGGCCAAGCCACTGAGCTGCGGCAGGCAGGTCGTGGGTGGCCCATTGTTGAATAAACTTGCGCAAAGTCCGAGAGTGCTGCTCTGCAGGCAGGCGATTCACTATCCACGCCACCTGCTCCGAACGCGCTTCTTACAAAGGCGTCATTGCCACCTTCTCTAACGCTTCCTTGGCAGAAAGCCCTTCCTGGGATCCAGCTCCACAAAGAAGGACAAATGACAGGCAGCGGCCCCCCAGGAAACACTGCATTGGCGTGGATATTCCTTCCATGGAGGCTCGCTAACACTTCTTTCCAGGAACGTAGGTCCGCGCAACATTCCAGCCGCCACGCCTTCCTGATTCACCATGCTTTCCTCCCTTCGTCGCTTAGGCTTTTCCGTGGTTCCTCCCTTCATGGCAATCAACGGTTCCATTCGTTTTCATTCGCAGTTCTTCGTTCCGCACTTGCTGGCAGCGGGTAGACCGGTGTTAATTGGAGTTACATGCGCGCCCTTCTATTTCTCCTGGCTTCGCCAAGCTTGTTAGTAGCAGAGACGCATTGGGCTTTTGTGCCGCCCGTGGACGCTGCGGTTCCGGCTGCGCCTGAGTGGGCACGGTCTCCAGTGGATGCGTTTCTACATGAGGCTAGCGATCTTGCTGATCAGCGGCAGCTTATGCGGCGATTGAGTTTGGATTTACGCGGATTGCCGGTGTCCTTAATGGAGCAGGAGGCCTTTCTAAAGGACGACCATCCTGAGGCGTTGAGCCGCCTGACAGATCGGTTCCTGGCATCGCCGCTGTATGGCGAACGCATGGCGCAAGATTGGTTAGACTTAGCGAGGTATGCCGATACGACCGGGCACGCGGCGGATCAACCCAGGACGATGTGGTTGTATCGAGATTGGGTGATCGACGCGCTGAATACGGACATGCCCTATGATCAGTTCACGGTAGAGCAGCTGGCCGGCGATCGCCTCGCAAACGCTACCGAGAGCCAGCGCATTGCAACGGGGTTTCATCGCAACTCCATGCAAGCGTTAGGGAACAACCCGCGAAAGGAAGAGTTTCGTGTCCGTGGGGTGGTGGATCGTATGGATGTGACAGGACAGGTTTGGTTAGGCCTGAGCTTGGCCTGCGCAGAATGCCACGATCACACGCACGATCCTATTTCGCAGAAGGAGTACTTTCAATTGTACGCGATCTTCAATCAGACGCCGCACTACGGAGAGAAGTTTAAAGTGCGTGGGCCACGCCTAACGGTAAAGCGAGATGGGAAAGAAGTCGAAGCCCAGATCATGAACACCCTCGAGACGCCACGCCCAACTTACATTCATGTCCGCGGGAACTTTGAGACTCGTGGTGAGCAGGTTTCGGCAAAGCTTCCTGCCCTGTTTGGTGGGAGTGAAGTCGATCGATTAGGTTTCGCCCGATGGCTAGTCTCGGCGGAGCAGCCCCTAACCGCCCGGGTAGCGGTGAATCGCGCGTGGGAGTGCTTCTTCGGCGTGGGACTTGTGAGGACAGCGAATGACTTCGGAGTGAATGGAGAGCACCCCACCCAACCCAAGTTGTTAGACTGGCTGGCGTTGCGTTTCTCTCGCGAGGGATGGTCGATGAAGCGACTTCACCGAGATTTGGTGACCTCCGCAGCCTACCTGCAGTCATCCGTTCGGTTTCGCATGTCGGCGGAAGCTTTGCGTGATCAAGCGTTGGCTGTGAGTGGATTGCTAGTTGATGTCCAAGGAGGCCCGAGCGTATTTCCACAGCAGCCGGAGGGCGTGGGCGAGTTTCGCGATGCCACGGCTGGCGAGTGGACGGTGAGTGAAGATGGAGATCAATACCGGCGATCGCTCTACACGTTCTGGCAGCGGATGGCGCCTCATCCTGCCATGACCACCTTTGATGCGCCGTCTCGTGAATGGTGTACGGTGACACGTTCTCGAACAAACACACCGATGCAGGCACTCGCCATGCTGAATGATCCGGCAATGGTCGAGGCCCAAACAGCGTTTGCAGAGCACCTGGACGAGCTGCCAGAATCCAGCAGGCTAACCCACGCCTTCTGCCTGGCTTTGGCTCGTCAACCTTCTGCGGTCGAGCGCGAGCGGTGGGGATCGGTGCCGGTTTCTGAACTCTCACAAACGTTGGCCACCGTGCTCTTCAACCTCGACGAGTTTCTTACCCGCGAATGAACTATCCTGACAGACACCTGTTCTTGTCTCGTCGTCATTTCCTCGGGACTACCGCCTTGGGCTCTCTATTGAGCCCCCAACTCATCGGCAAGGCACAGCGGGCGGCAAAGGCCAAACATGTCATTGTGCTCTTTATGTCAGGAGGGCCGTCCCATGTCGACCTGTTTGACTACAAACCTGATCTCGTGAAATGGGATGGGGAACCCATTCCTGACAGTATCGCGAAAGGGATTCATTTCGCACAAATCAGCAGGCAAAGCGGTCGGCCAAAGTTGAAAGCCTCGCCATATCAGTTTCGCCAGCATGGGCAGGCCGGAACCTGGGTATCAGATCTCCTCCCGCATACTGCGGATGTGGTGGATGAGATCGCCGTTGTGAAGTCCTTGCACAGCCACGTCTTCAACCACGATCCTGCGGTGACTTTGCTCAATACTGGCCATGAACGGGTAGGGAGACCGACAATGGGCGCATGGATGAGTTATGGCTTGGGGGCCGTTAATGAAGATCTGCCTGCCTTTGTCGTGCTGACTTCGGGTGTCAAGTTACAGCCTTTGTTAGATAGTTACTGGAGCAGCGGCTTTTTACCCACCCAGCACCAGGGCGTGGAATTCCGTCCTTCAGGCGATCCCATCTTGCATTTACGTTCGCCCAAGAGCGTGTCCCGAGAACGGCGGCGACGGGATCTCGATATGCTACGATGGATGAACGAGAGGCACCATGCGCAGACGCAAGATCCGGAGATTCTCACTAGGATCAAGCAGTACGAACTCGCGTTTCGTATGCAGGCTTCAGTACCGGAGTTGATCGATCTCGGTCAAGAAACAGACGAGACTTTAGCTTTGTATGGAGCGCGGCCTGGCGAGCGCTCGTTTGCTAACAACTGCCTCATGGCCAGGCGGTTAGTGGAACGCGGCACTCGCTTTGTCCAGCTCTATGACATGGGCTGGGACTCGCATGGCTCCCTCATCAAGGATCACCCGCGCCAGTGTCGTGGTATTGATAGGCCGACAGCTGGATTAATCAAGGATCTGAAGCGTCGGGGTTTGTTAGACGATACCCTCATCATGTGGGGAGGTGAATTTGGCAGAACGCCAGTCGTCGAGGGAGCGGGCCGATTGTGGGGTCGTGATCATCACCCTCACGGATTCACCATGTGGATGGCCGGTGGTGGGATTCAAGGAGGCACCACCTATGGGGAAACCGATGCCTTTGGATTCCATGCAGCGAAAGACAAGGTGGCCGTGCCAGATCTCCATGCCACGGCGTTGCACTGTTTGGGAATTGACCATGAGGATCTCACTTTCCGATTCCAAGGACGTGATTTCCGGCTCACCGATGTGGCTGGCCGAGTCATTCCGGAACTTGTGGTGTAGAATTACTGACGTCTTTTGTAAAACCTCCAATGGCCATTCCTGTTGAATCCCGTGGGATGACTGCTAACGGTGGTTGTCCGTCAGAAGACGCCCGGCTCAGGCCAACCTCATTTCTAATATCATGACAGAAGAACACGCTCATTCAGACGCCGCTCCTGCTTCCACCCCTGATCCTCAACCGGCCGCCGCTAAACCAGCCCCGCCAAAAGACCGCAAGATCATCATTCGCATGTGGCCGAAGACGCCTGTTCTCTATCCCATGGCGCTGGTGGCACTCATCTGCTGTCTCGTAGCGCACTTCGCTGGGAGTAGTGATCTCAGCAATTACCCACTTGGCACGAACGATCCGGTGGCTGAAGAATCAGGAGCACCAGGAAATGACGATGCTCCTGCGGAAGAGGCGCCGACAGAAGGCACCTCCGCCAATCCACAGGCCAGCACGGGACAGGCCACCGTATTGGTAGCCCAGGCACCAGCGCCCGATACTCCTCAGGCAGACGACGCTGAGAAGGAACTGGAAAAGAAACGCGTTGATCGAACCCTCGCCGTGATCTTCCTCCTGACTTTGTTCTTCTCGCTTTTCGCCATCTGTGTCGATCTCGATGTGCGCTGGGCAATCATCTACGCGTCAGCGCTTGTTATCCTAGCATTACTCTTGTGGATACTTGATATCACCGTGGGTTTCTTCCCCATGGTCACGCCAATCCTCGATCACATCACACCGATGGCGAACGCGCAGTTCTTCCTGGGAGTCTTCCTGGTCTGGTTTTTCCTGATGTGTGTTTCTTTCTTCATCACCCGCTTCCACTATGTAAAGGTAGAAGCCTCAGAAGTCATGGTCGTGGGTGGCATGCTAGAGCGGCAGCAACGCTATGATACCATGCGCATGCGCTACACGAAAGAGATCCACGATGTGATGGAATACTACCTTCCGTTCGTGCGCTCCGGCCGATTGATCTTCAGTTTCCCGGAACAGAATGAAGCCGTAATCATTGATAACGTAATCAATATCAAGAAAGTTACTAGGCAGCTTGACGAGATCGTGGGTTCTGGTGGCCACACGCATTAGGTCCCTGTTCAATGGGCCTAGATGTTAGGGCGGTTGCGAACGATGACGTGCCAGGCAAGGAGTCCTTTGGAAAAACTACCTGGGCTTCTACGCAGTCGATCTCGCTCCAGAAGTCGCCGACAATGTCTAGCTGCGGGCGTGGGATCCTGCCCCATCCATTCGCGCACTACTCGCAGTCGATAACGGCGGCAACCTTCTAGGATTTACTCACGATCACTTTCAGGAGCCCCTTGGAAGGTGAAGGAACGATGCTACCTTGAAGATATGATTGGCGCTCAGGACGCACGAGGCAACGGCGCCGCCCGAACCTTGATCGATGCTGTGAAGAAAGCTGCGAGAGATCATAGAACTGACCAAGTTTTCTGGGTCACGTAGGAAATGGACTACCGAGCACCCACCCTCTATGATCGAGTGGCCAAGAAAGTGGGCTTGATTCAATAGTCGATTCCGTTGGATTGAATCGCTTCCACCATTGCCAAGACTGGGTTAAAGTCTTGGCATGAAATCGGCGGCCATACTGCTTCTGCTAGGATTTATCGGCTTGGCCCAGGGAGGTGAACTCGATTGGGGCCAGTGGCGGGGTCCACTGGGCACCGGCGAGTCTTCTACCGCTGACCCGCCCAAAGCTTGGAGTGAAACCGAGAATGTCCTTTGGAAGACGCCTATCCCCGGGGTTGGCCATGCCTCTCCGATCGTGTGGGGTGATCGTGTCTATCTGACGACCGCCGTGCCTTTTGGCAAATCCCGCTTGCCCATCTTCGACAATGCACCTGGATCGCATGACAACCTGCCCGTGATCAAATCCCATCGCTTTGTCGTGCTCGCCGTTGATCGAGCCAACGGGAAGATCGTGTGGGACACCACCGTCAACGAAGCCTTTCCCCACCATGGCGGCCACAAATCGGGAACCCTCGCATCGAATTCGCCGGTGACCGATGGCCAGGTCATCATCGCCTTCTTCGGTTCGCACGGGCTTCACGGATTAGATCCGAACGGAAAGGTGCTTTGGAAGAAGGACCTCGGAAAGATGGAGACCAAACACGCTCACGGCGAGGGCGCCTCTCCCGTCTTGCATGGGAACACTGTGGTGGTGAATTGGGATCACGAAGGTGAATCCTTGATCTATGCTTTCGACAAGCAAACGGGGGTGGAGAAATGGAAAGTGACACGCGATGAGAAGACCTCATGGGCAGCCCCGATCGTCGTCGCACACAAGGAGACAATCCAGGTCATTGTCAGTGCCACCAAACGCATTCGCAGCTACGACCTTGAAACAGGGACGCTGATTTGGGAGTGCGGCGGCTTATCTAACAATGTGGTCGCGTCGCCAGTCGCGACAAACGGCATCGTCATCGCCGGCTCAAGTTATGAGAAAAAGGCCATGGTCGCCATTAAGCTCGACGGCGCCACAGCCGACATCACGGACACCGATCAGGTCCTTTGGAAGACGAATCAGCGCACGCCCTACGTGCCGTCGCCCCTACTCTACGACAACACCCTCTATTTCCTAAATCACTATCAAGGCATTCTTTCATGCCTACACAGCGCTACTGGTGAGAAACGGGCCGGCCCCTTTCGCTTAGGCGCCCTATCAAACATCTACGCCTCACCTGTCGCTGCGGCTGGACGCCTTTACCTAACCGATCTCGATGGCGCCACTATGGTTCTCGAGCACGGTGACACGCCAAAGCCAATTGGTGTCAACCAGCTCGACGAGTCGATCAGTGCATCTGCCGCGTTATCCGGCAAAGACCTCTTCTTGCGTGGGGAGAAACACCTCTACGCCATCCGAGAGTAGGAATATTCGAACGTTAGCAGGAGCATCCGGCCGATGGCACCCGCTCCATCCGCTACCGACCCGACATTCCATGAGGACGAG
>JAACDM010000430.1 GCA_009936795.1 Verrucomicrobiaceae bacterium
GGCACAACATTGAAAACGTCTTTGCTAGAATGGGGCGGTGGACAAGATTGGAACTCCGCCGCGAGCGTAAAGCTTCTCACTTCGAATTGTTTCTAAACCTCTGGGCTATAAGCACTTGGGTAAAAATCTGAATTAATGGATTAGCCCTAAAGGCGACTGTCGAATTTGGCGAGTATCGCGTTCTCAACCAAGGAATCGTGTCTCCACGATCACGAGAGATCCGATCTATCCAAGGTGATCGATTCCATCAATAACAACTCCGCGGACGTGCCCTCGGGAAGCGGAACAGATTCGACTGCCAGCGAGGATGATTTCTGGTTTAGAGTGTTCCCTTCGTATACAGAGCTTATCGTTTGTTTGGGATTTCCAGACAGGGCCTATCTGCAATATCAACGACGCCCCAGTCGCTTTGTCTCCTGCGATCCCAAGTTTAGAGGCCCTTCAGTCGAGATTTGGGATCCTGTGATGGCGCCCCGCGATCTTCCTCGGACTAACTTTGTCCCGAAACATAGCAATCAAAACCATCAGGGAGTTCTTTGATTGCGGATTTATTACCATTGATGATAATTGGGAACAAAGATATTGAAAGCTTACCGGTAGTCATTCAATCCAGGCGCCTAACAGGACGAGAATGATCAAGCCGCTGCCACCATGAAATCGAAATCGTGAAGACTATTTGAATTATTAACCTTAAGTTGAGAGTAGGTCCTCAGCAGTGGCTGACATCTCTGTGACGTTCGGCAGCAAAATTCACGACCAATTCATCCCACCTTCATAAGGATTTCACATACAGGTGATAAAACCCAACGTTATGGACCAATCAACCTCTACTCTAATTAATCCCCATAGAAGATCTATGAGACACGTGATCGCAATTGCCACGATGTTCATCTGTACCGTTGTCCCTTCGCGGCAAGCCGCCGCCCAGACACTGCAGTCGCAAGTCTCTGCCGATTGGAAGGCCCTTGGATGGACACTGCCCGAAAGCTTTTCCCCTGATCAGATTGCCCTCTTCAAGGGACTCAACGCAGCCAGCGGAACCTGGTCGTTCGAGGCGGAGACCGTTGATGGAGATGCCGTCACCGCCCTGATGGGCAACCTTGTGACAAAGGGCAGTTCGCAAGGGGGCATGGCATCGGCCTGGAACTTGATCTGGTCTTGGCCCGCCGAGAATCCACAACACGCAATCGTCGAAAATGTCGTGGCGATGCCCGAAAAAAACGAACGATTCGGTTTGATGCTGATCCGCTTTGGACCCGTAAAATACTCCGAGGCCCAACTCAAGCAGAAGCCCAAGGCCCCGCCCATTATCTTTATGGGTCAATGGGATGCTGAAAAACAGACAGTCAGTTGGACCCCGCGGCGCTTGCCCGGAAAAAAGGTCAATCAGCCGGATACGCCGGCACCGGCGACGGCAGCAGCATTTCAGATGGTGGTCGCCCCCTCCGGAAAGATCTCTATTCGGAACAGCGAGAACTTGCCTGCTGGACAGATCTCGACTGCGCGGGCGACAGCCCGCACAGGTGAGGCGCCCCAGGTATCTGAGGAGCTTGAATACCTGACCGGTATGCACCGCTTCCACAAAGGATCAGAAATCTCCGATCCCCGGGTCATGCGCTACCTGCCGGCGGAAGCCACAGACATCAGACTGATCAGCGATCGTAACGGGCACATGGCGCACTACCGCATCTCGGCGGAGGCCTTCGACACGTTTCTTGATGAAGTCTGGGAGCGCTATCGGAAAGAGCGTGACGCCAAGCCGAAATCGTGGGTCGATTACAGCGAGGAACAAATCACCGCAGCGCGCAAAGGCCGAAAGGTGGGACGTTATGAGCCGAAGGTCCGATCAACGGAAATCACTTTCGACAAACCCATCGTCTGGGAACTGCTGGAGAACGCAACTAAATACGACGGACCGCGTAAGATGAGTGCTGCCGGAGGGACTTACTACTTTGACCGTACGACAGGCATCGCCTGCCAGGACGCCGGTTACTGGTAAGGAGTTCGCCGAACAAGGCGATGCTGGACAACCGGAAACCCGGTTCGACTCGACATGATTTTTGTAGCTACGACCCTTAACCCGCAGGCGAAGGCGCACCGCCGCTAGCTGGTGCCAGACCTGAAAATGAAACGCGGTCTGCTCAACGCAGCGACTATAGTATCGATCGTCGCACTCGTCACGCTACGAGTGGCTCAGCTTGTATGGTCTGACGAATACAGCGGCACGAAGCACGCGATTTCGAAGCTCCTGCCAGGTTTAGGCGTCGAGATGATTGGTCAGGTCACGGTCGAGTTACCTTCAGGTCTAAGGGGAGACGGGATCACGTAGGCTGTATGAGAATACGTGGATCGCGTTGCTCGCCTAAGCTTAGGCCACAGTTTGAGCACCGTCTAAATATCGTGCTCTATGACTCCGCAGATAGAAAGTGGCTTGTGAACCTAGACGTTACCAAACTGAATCACAGCCATCCCATAGATGCTTGCAACTAGACAATATGGTTACGTGAAGCCCTTGTTTGGAAGGGCCTCGGGATCAGGGAACTAATCTTGCAAACTCAGGTTTGTGGCATGGCCGGGTAATCTGGGCGAGTTGGTCAGCTTGGCTGTCCCATTCAAGTGGGTTGCAATCCCGGGAGAAAAGCTGTCCTGGCTGCCCCAGCGCTCGATAGTATCCACTGGCGGTCCCATAGCTTTGGAGCAGCGACAGCAAGTCTAACCGAGACCACAAGATTCCACGAATCAACGGCCATAATCGCGTAAAGCTGTGCTGCCAGTGACTGAGGTAGGCAAGGTAGCGTAGGATGATGTAATTGATAAACGCTGTCCAGATCTGCCACTTCACCGCCCTTTCATTATAACCTACAAAGTCGCAGAGCTGTAGACATTGCTTGAGCTCTTTGATGAAGACTTCAATCGCCCAGCGGCTTTTGTAGAGATCGCAGATGCTGCTAGCGGCAAGGTCCATGTTGTTGGTGATGAAGACCATGACCTTCTCTTCACCGTTGACGATGACTCGTGCTTCAACTCGTCGAAGCCGTTGTGGCTAGGCAGTTCTACTCTTCAGGGCTTTCAATATGATCTCATCATCACGCAGCACTTTGCCCTGAACGCTGGATTCTTGGAGCTTCTTCACGACTCGATATGCCATGTTGTCCTTGGCATGCGTGATCCACGTGATGTCTTCGCTAGCCAGTTCATAAAGATGATCGAAGTCGACGTAGGCTTTATCGAAGACCATGATTTCCCCCGCTTCAAATAGCTCTCCTTCGCCG
This sequence comes from Verrucomicrobiaceae bacterium, assembly GCA_009936795.1. Lineage (GTDB taxonomy): Bacteria > Verrucomicrobiota > Verrucomicrobiia > Verrucomicrobiales > DEV007 > JAACDM01. The sequence goes on from JAACDM010000430.1 coordinate 3,273, forward strand.
TATCGACCACGGCAAATCTGGGAAGCATGTCTTGCATGTCCAGCCCAAGATGACACTTGGCTGCAGCCTTACGCCGTCGATGCTTGGCCCAGTCCATGCAATTAGCAACCAAAGCAATCGTCGTCGAGTCAACCGCATGGACCGGATATTTGAATCGCTTTGGAAGTTTGCTGTAACGGCTTCTTTTGCTAAATCCTGGAGATTGGCTCTCACAATGTTCGAGCACTTTCCAAAAGAGATTCTCCGCCATGGCTGGTTCGCGAGTGCGATTGGCATGCGATAGAGTGTTGCGCCGAGGAGCGGTAGCTCCTCGGATCGTAGCGAGCTTACCAGGGTGATTCTGA
>JAACDM010000052.1 GCA_009936795.1 Verrucomicrobiaceae bacterium
CCTTTTTTTAAAGGTCTCAACCCTTAGGTTGGCAACCTCGCGTCGGAGTTCGCGCAATTCGGAAACTTCCACCTCCTCACCGACAGCTCGGCAGCCTTGGCTCCCTCGCCCAAGTGGTGACATCTCTCGTCTCCACCGATAGATGAGATCGCTGGGGATACCGAGATCTTTGGCAACTTCACTCACAGGTTTCCCAAGCGCCACGAGTTCGATCGCTTGGGCCTTGAATTCTTCCGAGTATCGCTTTCTGGGTTTCACGTTCACAGTGTCTGAGTTGTTTAGCTTCTGGTCCAGAAATCTAACTCACCTCAAATGGAGAAACGGTTGCGTCGATAGTAGAGGGGCGTAGTCTGGGGTCAATATGGAATTCGGTCTCCTCATCGCCTCGACGATTACCTTCGTCCTGGCTTGTGTGACGTCTTGGAAGGCCCTGCGAAAGCAGCGGCGGGCCTCTGCATGGTTCCGCATCGGCTTCATGGCGGTGGGCTTTGCCTTGCAGTGCGCGTTTCTTTACCTGAGAGGTCAAACGCTTGGGAAATGTCCGCTGACCAGTGGCTTTGAGATCTTGATCTTTGTCAGTTGGTCGATCGCACTCATTTATTTCTTAGTCGGCGGTGGCTTTCGTTTGTCGTTGTTAGGCTTCTTTACGGCGCCATTGATCGTGATCTTTCAAGGAGTGGCTCTCCTGCTCTTTCACCCGGCGAATGTGCCCTCCGTCGATGCTGGCCTTGGGCATGCTGATTACTGGGTGGAGTTTCATGCGGCCTTGGCTCTGATCTCTTATGGGGCCTTTGCCTTGGCTTTCGTCGCTGGTGTGATGTTTCTCATCCAAGACCGCAACTTGCGGGCGGGGCGCACGGGGATGTTCTTTCATCAGTTGCCGCCCATCCACTACTTGATTCAGGCAATCGGCCGTTTGCTGTGGCTGGGGTTTCTGTTGTTAACCGTCGGCATCCTCACTGCTTTCAAGATGGAGCGCTTTCCTGAGTCCTATAAGCTGATTGCTATCAGTGTTGTCTGGTTAGCCTACGGTGTTGTCATTGCCGTGCGCGTGGTGAGGAGCCTGGGAGGTCGCCGCTTGGCCACTCTTGCTGTCGGTGCGTTTGTTTTCCCAATTCTATCCTGCTTGTTTCTCTAACGTTCCGCATGTCCTTCGTTTGCTTCGGATACAATCACGAGACCGCGTCGGTAGCCTCGCGTGAGAAGGTGGCGTTTACTGAAGCACGTTTGCCTGATGCTCTAGCGCAATTGCAAGCTCTAGATGGGGTCGCTGAGGCGGCTATTCTTTCGACCTGCAACCGTATGGAACTGTATTTGGTGGCTGCGGAAGAGTCGTCGACAGGGCATGTGATAGATAGGGCTGGGCAGTGGCTGCAAGATCACTTCGAGCTCAAGCAAGAAGATCTCGAGGCGTTTTACCATCGTGAAGCTGAAGACACAGCGAGGCATTTGTTCGCGGTCGCCAGTGGCTTGAATTCGATGGTGCTCGGTGAGACCGAGATCTTTGGCCAGGTCAAGAAAGCCTACGCGGCGGCTCAGCAATCGGGCACGACGGGTAAGTTTCTCAATCGTCTCTTTCAACGTTGTTTCACGGTGGGCAAACACGTGCGCACCCATACGAACATCACGCGTGGAGCGACCTCAGTTGGTGCGGTTGGCGTGGAGATGGCGGAAAAGATTTTTGGCGATCTGGCGAAGTGTCAGATTCTGCTTATTGGTGCTGGGGAGATTAGCCGCCGCACGGCGCAAAGCTTACAATCACGAGGTGCTAGCGCGGTCATCGTCTCGAATCGCTCGCATGATAAGGCTGTAGAGCTTGCGGAAGAGATTGGAGGGCGGGCGATTCGGTTTGACGAGTGGGATCAGGAGCTGGTCAAGGTCGACATCATTATTAGCTCCACGGCGGCACCGCATCATGTAGTCACGTCGCATACTCTAACGCCTTCCCTAAGGCGCCGCAGGGGGCGCCCCTTGTTCCTGATTGACCTTTCGTTACCACGGGATATCGCTCCAGAAGTGAAAAATCTCGAAAGTGTCTATGTCCACGATCTCGATGCCTTGCAACGTTTGGCAGAGGCGGGGAAAGAGCGCCGACGGGAGCAGTTGGAGGCCTGCTATGCCGTGGTTGATCAGCACGTGAGCGAGTTTTACACCAAAGTTTTACCCCAAACTCGGCCGCCTCAAGTAGGGGCTGATTCTGGTGATATGAATGATCCACTGACAAACGCATGAGCAAAGAGAAACTTATCCTAGGTACTCGTGGAAGCGATCTCGCTCTGACCCAAACGCGCATGGTCGAGGCAATCTTGAAAGCGGCCCACCCTGCCTTGGAATGCGAGACCAAAATCATCTCCACGATCGGTGATGAGCGTCAGGACCTGAAGTTGACGGAGTTTGCCAAGGAGCAGATTGTCGATAAGGGCATCTTCACTAAGGAATTGGAGGTGGCTTTAGCTGCAGGGGAGGTGGATGTGGCGGTGCACAGTTTGAAAGATGTGCCTACTCAACTGGACGTGGAATTTAAGCTCGAAGCGGTTCTGCCACGCGAGGATACTCGTGACGCCCTCTTAACTAAGTCAGCCTGCACGACATTAGCGGAGCTACCCAAGAGCGCGAACCTCGCGACGAGCAGTGTGCGGCGTCATGCGCAACTTCAATGGCTACGCGCTGATCTTCAGATCGAAGAGATTCGTGGGAATGTTCCGACCCGAATAGGCAAGCTACTGCAGAATCCTTCGCTCGATGGCCTACTCTTGGCACTGGCAGGATTGAGACGTCTTGGTTATATCAGTGAAGGCGAGACTGAATTTGGATATGAAGGGCAAACAATTTATGTGAGTCCGTTAGCGCCGCCGGACTTCCTTCCAGCATGTGGTCAGGGTGCCATTGCCCTCGAGACTCGGGCTGCGGATGCGGGGACCGATGCCATCCTTGCATTGATCAATGACGCGGATACGTATGTCCGTATCGATGCTGAACGAATGATCCTCGACCGCTTGCAAGCGGGCTGCCACACGCCTGTGGGTGTGAACACGTGGCTTAATGGCGAGGAAATGTCGATTCATCTTCGGGTGTTTGACGAAAACGATTTGACGGCGACTCCTAAAGAAGCGCGCGTTTCAGGATCACGGAGCGATGTGGTGGCGCTGGTGGATCAAGTCATGGACTCTCTCGAATGAAGAAGAACGGTATTTGTTATCTAGTTGGTGCTGGCCCCGGGGATGTCGGTCTAGCCACCTTGCGTGCCAAGGAGTGCATCGAGGAAGCCGATGTGCTCGTTTATGATTATCTTAGTAATCCGGAGATGTTGCGCTGGGCAAAGCGTGATGCCGAACTGATCTATGCGGGTAAGAAAGCCAGGGATCACACCCTGACTCAGGATGAGATCAATGCCTTGCTCGTAGAGAAGGTCAAAGAAGGGAAGGTCGTCACGCGCTTGAAAGGCGGTGATCCCATGATCTTTGGTCGTGGTGGTGAGGAAGCGGAGGATTTGGTCAACGAGGGCCTGGCCTTTGAGATTGTGCCAGGGATTAGTTCGACCATTGGTGGCCCGGCCTACGCGGGTATTCCGGTCACTCACCGAGCATGCAATGCGCAGCTGACCATCTTTACGGGGCATGAAGACCCTACCAAGAAAGAGTCTAGCATAGATTATGCGGCCATTGGAAAAACGCCGGGCACGCGAGTCATGCTCATGGGGATACAGCGTCTTGGCAAGATCACGGATGCCATGTTGGCAGGTGGAGTTTCACCAGAGGAGCCAGTGGCGCTGATTCGGTGGGCGACAACGGGACAACAGAAGACCTTGGTGGGCACGGTCAGCAACATTGCCGAGAAAGTGTTGGCATCAGGTTTCAAGGCGCCAGCAGTGGCTGTGTTTGGTGAGGTCGTCCGTTATCATGACAAGATCAATTGGTTTGAGAACCGACCGCTCTTTGGTAAACGCATTGTGGTCACGCGTACACGCAAGCAAGCGGGGGAACTCAGTCGTCGCCTGCGATTGTTAGGTGCAGATGTGTATGAATTGCCTACGATCAGGATTGATCCTCCGAAGGATATGTTGGCCTTTGGTGAGCTCGTCAGAGATGCGCATACCTACGATTGGCTTATCTTCACAAGTCCAAATGCAGTGGAGGCCTTCTTCGAAGTCTTTTACAAGGTCTACCAAGATGCGCGCTCGATCGGTGGGGTGCGTATTGCGGTGGTCGGTCCAGGGACGGCCAAGAAGCTGAAAGAATTTCATCTGACGGTGGATCTCATGCCTGAGGTTCATGTTGCTCAAGCTCTCGTAGAGGCTTTCAAGAAAGAGGGTTCCGTCGAGCACCTGAAGATGCTGTGGGTTCGAGCCGAGACGACGCGTGAAGTCGTCGGAGAGGAACTGAGCAAGATGGGGGCGATACTTGATGAGGCCATCGCTTACCGCACTGTGAAAGAAACCGAAGACATTTCAGGAGCACGTGCTCGCTTTGAAGAAGAGGGCGCCGATTTGATCACCTTCACGAGTGCCTCGACTGTTGATTGCTTCATGGATCTCGAACTTCCTATTCCAAAGGATTTGAAGGTTGCTAGTATCGGGCCGATCACGACGGAGTCCGTTGAGCGCAATGGCCTTGAGGTGGACATTGATGCGGAAGTCTACTCCATTCCCGGTCTGATTGATGCGATTCTGGATAGCAAAGAGCTGTTCGGAAAGTAGCTCCAGCATCCTGCCAGAGTTCACGACTTAGATGTCCTTGGTGCCTTAGACTTTAGCTAGAAAGGTTTTTCAGCAATGGCTAGCAACACCTGGAAGTTCGGTTTCTCTTCTTCTTTATGAACGATCGCAACTTCTGGACTGACAAAGTTAGAAGTTTCGAGGAAGCCTAACAATTCTATTTCGGAAAAGCCTAACCAAAGATCCGCATAGAGCTCGCGTGCGTCCTCGAACTGGTGCTTGAGGAGGTCAAGGATGACGATGCGACCGCCTGGTTTGAGAATGCGGTAGGCAGCATCGACAGCCCGTTGTGGCTTGGCTGCATGATGGAGCGCTTGAGAGAAGAAGGCGACATCGACCGTCTCGTCGTCAATTGGTGGGGCCATGAGATCGCCCAATCGATATTCTAAGTTGAGAAAGCCATGCTCCTTGGCAAGGCCGGCTCCGTAATCGACCATCTTCTCCGAGTTGTCGATGGCGATGACGTGCTTGGCCTTCTGAGCGAGGAGTTGAGAGAACGTGCCTTCGCCAGCCCCGAGATCAGCGATGACCATCGGCGGCATGAGTTTGAGGAGCATTTCAGCCAGCCCTTTCCATGATCTTCCAGGACAGTAATGGCGGCCGAACTTGCCAGCGAGTTCATTGAAGTAGAGACGCGCTTTGTCCTGTCTCTTGCTGAGGACGAGTGAAAGCGCTCTGGTGTCGTCGGCAATCTCATCGATTTCTGAAGCCGCAACCGTTACGACGGTCCACAGCTGGTCTGTCTCGATATTCCCAGTCTTCTCCAGGGGCTGAGCGTCATAGATGCTGTGCTTCCCCGAACGCCGATCGGTGACTAAACCGGCTTGTTTGAGCTGGGCTAGCTGCGTGGAAATGCGGCTTTGGCCCATACAGAGAATCTCCTGGAGTTCTGCGACTGAAAGCTCTTCCTCTCGGAGGAGCGACAGAATGCGGATCCGGGTGGGATCGGCGATGATTCGCAGCGATTTAACGATTGACGGCATGAGGGCGCTACCTATGTATCAACATATCAAGATTTGTAAATATGTTCTCTAGAAACCGGGGGGCATCTTCTTTTTATCTACATCAATCCCATGGCCAATCGCACCATCTTTAGCTCCGAATCTGTCACTGAGGGTCATCCCGACAAGGTGTCCGACACCATTAGTGACTACGTTGTCGACAAATGTTTTGAGAATGATCCCGCCAGCCGAGTCGCTTGTGAGACCCTGGTCAAGGACAACTTAGTAGTGCTCGCAGGAGAGATCACGACGAAGTCCTATTTCAACTACCACGACGTCGTGGCCGAGGCCATCCGAGAGATCGGTTACACGAATGATGACTGCATGTTCCACGCAGACACCTTCATGTTCGTCAATGCGCTCAGTCAGCAGTCGCCTGACATCGCTCAGGGAGTGGACGCCGCTGCTGCCGATGGCAAAGACACGGCCGAGCAAGGCGCAGGCGACCAGGGACTGATGTTCGGTTATGCTTGTACGGAGACGCCGCACCTCATGCATGCTCCGATTGTTTATTCCCATCAGTTAGGCCGCGAACTCACACGTCTTCGTAAGGATGGAGAGCTCGAATGGCTTCGTCCCGATTCCAAAACGCAGGTTTCCTGTGAATATGAAGGTGACAAGCTCCTGCGTGTTTCCGCTGTGGTCGTCTCGACACAACATGCGGAGGGAGTCTCCCACGGTGAAATCAAGTCCTCTCTTAGCGAGCAGCTGATCAACAAGGTTCTTCCAGAGGACAAGATTGATTCGAACACCGAGATTCTCATCAACCCGACTGGCAAATTCGTCATCGGTGGCCCTCAGGGTGATTGTGGACTTACGGGGCGGAAGATCATTGTCGATACTTACGGTGGCATGGGCCGCCACGGTGGCGGTGCCTTCTCTGGAAAAGACCCGAGTAAAGTAGACCGTTCGGCGGCCTATATGTGCCGCTGGGTGGCAAAGAATGTCGTGGCCGCTGGTTTGGCGGATCGCTGTGAACTCCAAGTGGCTTATGCGATTGGTTACCCGAATCCAGTTAGCGTGAGTGTGAATACCTTTAGTACGGGCAATGTCTCTGATGAGAAGATTGTCGATGCGGTGAATGCCGTCTTTTCCTTTAAGCCAGCCGAAATCGTGAGCCAACTGAACCTTCTGCGTCCGATCTATCGTGAAACGACGAACTACGGCCATTTCGGTCGGGAGGACAATACGGATGCCCTTACTTGGGAGAAGAAGGACAAGGTTGATGACCTCAAGAAGGCTGCTGGCGTCTAACCGGTCTTACTGCTTTTACCCTAACTAATTTATATATATGAGCGTACCTGAAAACAACGACTACAAAGTCGCTGACCTATCCCTGGCCGATTTCGGTCGTAAAGAGATTGAAATTGCCGAGCAGGAGATGCCTGGCCTCATCGCGATTCGCGAGAAGTATGCGGCAGACAAGCCTCTCCAAGGCGTTCGGATCATGGGCTCATTGCACATGACGATCCAAACGGCCGTTCTCATCGAAACCCTAATGGATCTCGGTGCCGATATCCGCTGGTGTAGCTGTAATATCTTCTCCACCCAAGACCATGCGGCGGCAGCAATCGCCCAAGCGGGCGTGCCTGTCTTCGCTTGGAAAGGTGAGACCCTGGAAGAATACTGGTGGTGCACGGAACGCGCGCTGAGTTTCCCGGGCGGTCTCGGTCCTCAGTTGATCGTCGACGACGGTGGCGATGCTACCTTGCTCATTCACAAAGGCTACGAGCTCGAGAACGGTTCCGACTGGGTCAACGGCAAAGCTGATAGTCACGAAGAGAGTGTCATCAAAGATTTGCTGAAAGAGATTCACGGGGAAACGCCGAAGCGGTGGCACGGTGTGGTCAGCGAGTGGAAAGGCGTTTCTGAAGAGACGACCACGGGCGTTCATCGTCTCTATCAAATGGTCGAAGCGGGCGGCTTGCTCATTCCGGCTATCAACGTGAACGATTCGGTCACCAAATCAAAGTTCGACAATCTCTACGGTTGCCGCGAATCCCTCATCGACGGCATCAAGCGTGCTACTGATGTGATGATCGCTGGCAAGGTGGCGGTCATCTGTGGTTACGGTGATGTTGGCAAAGGCTGTGCTCAAGCCATGGGTGGCATGGGCGCCCAAGTGGTCGTGACCGAGATCGATCCGATCTGCGCGCTGCAAGCTGCTATGGAAGGCTTCCGTGTTATGCCTGTTGAGGACACGCTTGGTTGGGCGGACATCTACGTGACCACCACTGGTAATAAAGACATCATCCGCATCGATCACATGGCGAAGATGAAAGATCAGGCCACAGTGTGTAACATCGGCCACTTCGACAACGAGATTCAGATTGATGCCCTTGAGAAATATGACGGTATTAAGAAGGTCAACATCAAGCCCCAGGTGGATCGTTATGAGTTCCCCGAAGGTCACAGCATCTTCATGCTAGCCGAAGGCCGACTCGTGAACCTCGGTTGTGCCACTGGCCATCCAAGCTTCGTCATGTCGAACAGCTTTGCCAATCAAGTGTTAGCACAGCTCGATCTCTGGAAAAACAAGGACGTCTACGAAAACAAAGTGTATCTCATTGCCAAGAACCTCGACGAAGAGGTTGCACGGCTTCACCTTGAGAAGATTGGTGCCAAGCTCACAGTCCTCACAGACGAACAAGCTGACTACATCGGTGTGTCTTCGGAAGGTCCTTACAAGCCTGAGCATTACCGCTACTAGGCAACGATTTTACCCGAAAGGCTAGCAGCAACAAAGCCGTCGTGCGACCAGTTCGCGCGGCGGC
>JAACDM010000431.1 GCA_009936795.1 Verrucomicrobiaceae bacterium
GCAACCCCATGTATGCGGCCCTCAGCTTTGTCATGATGTTCCTTGCACTCTGCCTGCAAGAGTTCATTCCGCGCTTAGGTGAAAGTGCCTCCTACGGAGTCGTTCTCTTATTTCCTGTTTGGTTTCTTTGCACCGCCGTCACCCTTCCGTACCCTGTCATGTTGGGCGCATCCTTCTTTGCCGGGCTTCTCTGGGATCTCCGCCACACCGTCGATCCAGGCCTAGGGCCCGCTGGCGACGCCTCGACCGGGGCCACCCCTTTCGGCATAAGTATCCTTCTTTTCGGCCTTCTCGGGCACCTCATGCATGGGGTACGCCCGCTCTACAAGAAGCGTCAGATGGGCTTCCCCATCCTGCTCACCGGAGCCGGAATTTTTATCTTCCGCATGCTAGAATACCTGTTTCTCAACTTTCGACGCGGCAACTTTCAGTTTCCGCAGCCCGTGTTTCGTGAGATGTGTTCTACGGCGCTGTTGTCCATGATCCTCGCCCCGCTGATCTACTTCACCCTGTGGTGGTTAGAACGGGCGATCCACGGGCACCCGCGCTATGCTCACGGCGACTAGCCACTTCCACTCTCTATGGTCCTCCAATACAGACTCCGGCTCTACTTGGTCGCACTCATCCTCTTGAGCGCGTTCACCGGCTTACTGTTCCGACTCTGGGATGTGCAAATCACCAGCCAGGCGCTCTATGCAAGCCAGCTCTCGCCAACCAGTAAGGTCACCGTGAGAGTTCCTGGTGTGCGCGGTGAAATCAAAGATCGCAACGGGGAGACCCTTGTCTCAAATCGCCTGGAGTACCAGCTCGTTCTTAATCTGCGCGTCATCGTCAAAGATTACGATCCTGCAGCTCATGGACGGACAGAGCGCCCCAAGATCGCCAGGAAAACTCCGCGTGATGATCTCAGACCGAACACGAAAATCACGGATATTGCCACAATCGTTGAAGAGACCGTCATTGGCCCGCTCAAAGAATTGGGCCTTGAGATTGATCTCGGTCCGGTTCGTCACCAGATCGCGAACCACTATGACATGACCTGGCCCGCTGGACTGGTTCCCTACACGCTCCCGCTTGCACTCACCTACGATCAGTTCGCGATGCTCAGTGAGCGCAGCCTAGAGATTCCCGGCTTACAACCACAGGCCGCTCCCGTGCGCCAATACAACTACGGTTCGCTTGCTTGCCACACATTAGGCTATGTTAGGAAGGCCGACCGAACGAAGGATTTGGATGACTTGAAAGCTCTTGCCCTATCCGATGGTCCGGAGAGAGACGAAGCTAAACGTTGGCTGCGCAACGACCATGTCTATGAACCAGACCCGTTTGGCTTCTCCGCCATCGAGCGGTCCATGGATCAGTATCTCAAAGGGCGCGCCGGTGAACGCGAACATCTCATTGATCAAAAAGGCGTCTATGTCAGAGACACTCGGAATGAATTCCCTCAGAAAGGTTACGACGTTCGACTGACCCTCGATCTCCGCGCTCAATACATCGCCGAGATGGCCTTACGCAAAGCAAACGATGGCAAAGGCATCGGTCGGGGCGCTGCCGTCATCATCGATCCCAACAATGGCGGTATTCTCGCTATGGCATCGGTTCCCACCTTTGATCCCAACAAGTTTATTCCTGCCATCACGCGGGAAGATTTCAAGCGCTACCGCGATGATGATAGCCATCCTCTCATTAGCCGAGCAACAAGCGCCTATGCTCCAGGTTCCACTTTCAAAATCGCTACCGCCTTTGCCGGCTCCCTAGCAAGGTCCGAAGGAAACAAGAATGTGCGAAACCAGTACGGATGTAGCGGCGCAATCACCTACGGAAAGAACACACGAATCAAATGCATGTCGATTCTTGGCCATGGCACACTCGGGTTGCAACGGGCCATCATGAAGTCCTGCAACTGCTACTTCTACCAGTATGGCAACCATGCCGGTATCGAGCAGATCAAGAAAGTCACGACGATGATGGGACTAGGCACCCGGTTGGGCCTTCCTATCTCTGAGAGCTCTCTCTTATTAGTCGGAGACCCCGCCTATCTTCAAGCAAGAGGTAAGGGGGAACGATGGACAGCCGCCAACACGGCACACATCTCAATTGGCCAAGGCTATGTCGGCACATCTCCTCTACAGATGGCCAACGTCGCCGCCATCGCCGCGAATGGAGGCAAATATTACAAAGTTCGACTCGTTGACGGCATCGAAGAAGGAGACGGCACCCGAGTCGAAGACTTCGCTCCCAAAGTCCTCTTCGACCTAACCGAGCACGGCGTGACACCTGAGACTATCGATACCGTGCGGCTCGGAATGCGTGATGTGGTCAACGCCACCGGCGGAACTGCTCGCCGCGCGCGCCTCGACAACGTGATCGTCGCTGGGAAGACAGGTACCGCACAATACACGAAGAATGGCGAGACTCTTAACAGTGCCTGGTTCATCGCCTTCGCCCCTTTTGACAAACCGCAATACGCTCTCGCTGTCTTCGTCGAAGACGGCAAATCAGGTGGCAAAGTAGCCGCACCGATTGCCAAGCGTATTTTACAAGAACTCTTTCGGGGACCTTCATTCGCGCGTTATCGCACTCTCGCAGATGCTCAGGGTCACTTCGATACTCACGAAGAGATCTCCTACGACGGTGGTCTCTGGACCGTGCCTGAAGGCGAGCAAGACACTGCGGACACAGTGGTGTCTGTTAATGATCCTGCAGTCCTGGGGACTTTAGACACAACCAATTCAGAACATAAACCTCAATCGTCAGAAGTCAGAGAACGGGCCAGCATCATTTCCCCCAGGGAATCGCGTGAACGTTAGCCAGCAGACTTGACGACTTTATTAATTACCATGTTAGATACTTTTAAGAAACTCTTCGGATTCTCAGCCGCGTCAGGTGGCAGCCGAATAGTGGTCAATTGCGAGCCGCTGGAAACACGGGTTGCTGTGCTAGAAGACAAGACACTTGAAGAATATACCATCGAACGGACAGGTCAGTCCAACATCGTCGGCAGTATCTTCAAAGGCCGAGTCAAAAACATCGAAGGCGGACTTAAAGCCATGTTCGTTGACATCGGCTTCGAGAAAAATGCCTTTCTTCACTTCTGGGATGCCATCCCGGCTGCTCTCGACGGCGGCCTCGAGGAGATTAAACGCTCAACCAAGAAAAAGAACCGCATCACCTCCAAGGACATTCCTGACATCTACCCAGTCGGCTCCGAAGTCCTCGTCCAAGTAACCAAAGGCCCCATCGGCAATAAAGGCCCTCGCGTGACGACGAATATCAGTCTGCCAGGACGCTTCATGGTTCTCATGCCACGCAACGACCAGTTCGGCATCTCTCGGAAGATCGATGACCCTCAAGAGCGTCAACGGCTTCGCAAGATCTGTGAACGCCTCAGCGTCCCAGAAAACATGGGCATTATCATGCGCACCGTTTGCCAGGGTAAACGCGCTCGCTTCTTCGTCCGCGACCTTCGCCTCTTATTAGAGCAATGGGACGAGATCGACGAAAGACAGAACAACGGCAAAGCCCCTCTCTGTGTCTTTCAAGAACCCGGCCTCGTCGAGCGTACCGTGCGCGACTTCCTCACGGATGAAGTCGCTGAAGTCCTCTGTGACGACGAAGAAGTCACCGAAGAAATGCGCGAACTCGTTTCCTCCATTTCACGTCGAGCCAAGAAGCGGATCAATTTCTATCAAGGGAAACAGCCCATCTTCGATAAATTAGGCATCAATCGCCAAATTGAGAACGCTTTCCACCGTCAAGTATGGATGCCCTGCGGTGGCTACCTTTGCATCGATGAAACAGAAGCCCTCATCGCCGTCGATGTAAACACGGGCCGGAATAAGGGGCACAAAGGTAACATGGACAAGATGATCCTTGAGACGAATCTAGAGGCCGCCGACGAAGTTTCGCGTCAGCTCAAGCTCCGAAACATTGGGGGGCTCGTCGTGGTCGACTTTATCGATATGAAAGGCCGCAAAGATCAGATGGCCGTTTACCGCCGCATGCGTGATCGCGTCCGCAAAGACAAGGCCAAGACTCAGATCTTACACATCTCCCAGCTCGGCCTCATGGAGATGACGCGCCAACGCCTCAACGAAAGCCTCACAGGCTCGGTCATGGAACCGTGTTCCTACTGCCAAGGCAAAGGCTCTGTCAAATCCACCATGACGATGAGCGTGGAACTACAACGCCGGCTCAACCTCGTGTTCCAAAGTCAAGGTGGCGAACGCAGTCGCGACCTCATTGTCGTCGTGCACCCGGACGTGATGCACCGCCTTCGTACCGAAGACGAAGCCATCCTCGAAGAACTCCAGCGCCGCAATGTTGGCCGCCTCACCTTCCGCGCCGACCCGACCTATCACCGCGAGCAGGTCATGATCGTTGATGCCGCCTCCAACGAGGAAATCACCGTTGGCCTTCCACGCGATCCCAACGAGCGAAACTAACAATACAGTCATTTAATGACCGCGGCCTCTTTAAGACCCACCCGGTCTCAAAGAGGCCGTTCGCGTTCCGCCGAGTGAAACTCAGATATCTTGCCCGAGCCGCAGCCTCGAAGATCGCACATCGTCAATTAATTTACTTACACTCGTACTTCTTCGCCCTATTTCTCCTCAGCCCATCTTCCGCTTCACCCGAAGGCAGACTGTAGAGTGCCTTGCACCCACCCTCCGTTCCGCCTACGATCGAGAAATGACCTACCACGCAACGCTGATCAATGCCGATGAGGGATTCGCCGCAATTTGCGATGAATTGCCCGGTTGCGTTTCTCAAGGGGCGTCACGTGAAGAGGCCCTGAACCAGGGCACAACAACCGA
>JAACDM010000432.1 GCA_009936795.1 Verrucomicrobiaceae bacterium
ACCCACGGCGACACCGTGGGCAGACCGAGCACTTTGGTCTGGGTGAAAGACGCCCAGAGTTTTATCCATGTGAAGAAGGAGAATCGTGTCGTTGTCAGGCTCATGCCGTAAGGGCATGTCGTAGCCATCACCCGTATAACGCGCCACTTTACTGACACGAACTTCATCGATCTTGCCGCTGAAGAATCGGTTAGGCGTGCCCCTGCGGTCTGGATCAGCTCCAATGTAGAAGGGATGCTCATTCACCTTCCGGCGGCCGACCGCAGCCCGCGTGCCTACCAGTTTGCCATCGACGTAGAGCCGAACTTCACGCTGATCATGGATACCGGCCACATGGTGCCAGGACCCAATAGGGAGCTTCTCCTGAGTCTGCACAGATTGGTAATCGCCGCCCACATGCACATCAAACTGGAGCTGACCGTTATGCATGTAAAAACCAAAGTCAGAACTTTCTGTCTTGGCCATGACCGGATTCTGGGTGAGCTCTTCGCCTACATATATCCAGGCTTCCAAAGTGAATGCGGAATCAGCCGGCAACGAAAGACTCCTTGAGTCCACGCGAATCGCACCATTGCCACCAACGGCAAGCACCTGGTTTTCATCGACCGCAAACAAGTCTTCTGACAAAGCACTGCTGAGAGTAGCGGGAATCTCAAAACGGCGGGACGGCAAAGTCACGCGGTTACCCTGCCGTTCCAAGTAGTCGATGTCCAAGTCTAGATGAGGTAGTTTGAAGTGCTCATCCAGTGTTCCCTCAGCACGCAATACTCGAAATGAAACAGTCTGCGTTTCCTTGGGGCCGAGAGTGACATGCCGGTGACTCGGAGAGATCCGCCAGGGCGATTGGCCAGGCTCAGCGAACAACGTGAGTTCAATCGGCTGCGTGGTTGGGTTAGTACAGCGCGCCGCATACTCGGTATTGATCGAGCCTTGCTCATCAATGCGCAAAGGCCCATAAGCAGAAGCCACGGCGAGATTGCGAAGGGAATCGAGTTCGCCGAGGCGCTCTTTCGTAAACTGCTTGGGATCAATGACGCTTCCAACGGGCAGAATGGCGGTCGTGATCCCCGTATCCCGCACCGTGACCAAATTGTAATGATGCACATAGCCAATATCCGGCATGTGCCCTGGCATACCTCCACCCGTCGTGGCCAGCGCCATATACTCGATGCCATCCTTGATACCAGCATAGTTCAATCGATGAATGTGCCCCGCAAACACCGCCCTTACATTACCAGCTTCGGCCAATCGTTGATGAACTTCAGGCCAATTGCTTTCTCTGTAGTTCGCAAGCCATCGAGGATGATGGAGAAATACAAAGACCTGCTTCAGCGCCTTCATTTCGCCGAGTGATTTATCGAGCCATGCAAGCTGCTCATCGCTCATTTGCATTTGTTCAGGATCTTGGAAGCTTTTGGGTTTGTTAGTATTTCCCGTCTCATCCGTATAGAGAACGAGGAACCCGCAGTCCTTGTGCTCGAACCAATACCATAGGGGGCCAAAGTGCTTTTCATAATTGCCCTCGTGCTCCAGCGGTGGCCGGTCATCCTTATTCTTTCCGCGCCAGAAGACATCGTGGTTGCCCGCCACTGGGAACCATGGCACCTTAAGCTTGCTCATGACTTGGTGAAACTCCCGCATTTGCTCCATCCACTGCGGTTCCTCGTTGTAGCCATCGATCAAGTCGCCCACCGTCATGACGAGGTCTGGATCTAACAGATTCGTATCGACAACGGCATCTTCAAGAATCTTGATGCCTTCCGCAGGACCACCCGTTCGATCACCATAGATAACAAAGTGAAACATGTCATCTCCCTTGGGCAAGGCCAGCGCCTTGCCATCGCGTGAGGTGTGAATGCCGGGAGTCTGAGCATGCAGACTACCTAACAAGATCATCGTCACCAAGAGAAGTCGTAGATGCATAACTAGACTGTGCGGACCATCCCCAGCCGCCGCAAGTGCCGATTTCCAGACGTAAAGAAGCCGTCTGGAAATCAGAATGATCCCAGACGGCTTCTCACCGCGACATATTGTCAGCAAATAGACCTACTTCTCGTAGGCACTCTCGTTGTGAGCCACCTGGTCAAGACCAAGTTCTTCATCGGTATCATCCACCCGTAAACCAATCGTGGCTTTCAAAGCCGCCAGGACGACCACGGATACCACTCCACTCCACACAGCCGTGACCACCACACTCTTTCCTTGGACGACTACCTGGCCGATCATATTGAATTCCTCGCCTCCGATGCCTCCGAAAGCCGGAGCCATGCACACACCAGTCAACAGCGCCCCGACCAAACCACCGACACCGTGGACACCAAAGACATCAAGACTATCATCATAGCCAAACTTCCGCTTTATCGTCGTCGCTGTGAAATAACACATTACAGCAGAGACGATTCCAATCAGGAGCGCGCCCATTGGACCGCAGCTGCCAGAAGCAGGAGTAATCGCAACAAGTCCGGCCACAGCGCCAGTCGCAGCACCTACCGCTGTCGGCTTTCCTGAGACAAGCGATTCCATCACTAGCCAGCCAATCACTGCTGCAGCTGCAGCGATCTGCGTCACGAGCATGGCCATGCCAGCCGTCCCATCCGCCGCCACGGCGCTTCCTGCATTAAAACCAAACCATCCCACCCACAGCATTGCGGCACCGATCAAAACCATCGGCACGTTGTGAGGAGCCATCAGCACCTTGCCGTAGCCCTGACGCTTACCGACCATGATACAGGCAACGAGTCCCGCGATGCCCGCATTGATATGAACGACGGTGCCTCCCGCAAAGTCCTGAACTTCCCAGCCCCAGAAGAGACCACCAGAATTCCAAGCCATGTGCCAAACAGGCAAGTAGCTGAACGTAAACCAGATTGTTGAAAAGATCAGGATGGCACTGAATTTCATCCTTTCAGCAAACGCTCCAACGATGAGCGCTGGAGTGATTATGGCGAAGGTCATTTGAAACATGATGTAGACCGTCTTGGGAATCGTCCCTTCGAGGGTGTCGACTCCCGTGCCTTTGAGGAATAATTCCGAGAACCCTCCAACCAGTGAATTCCCTTCGGTGTATGTAAGACTGAAGCCATAGGCGACCCAGAGCAGGGACATCAATGCGGCGATGACAAAGCATTGCACCAAGACCGAAAGCACGTTCTTAGCGCGAACCAACCCGCCGTAAAAGAGGGCAAGGCCAGGCAAAGTCATAAAAAGCACCAGGACGCTGGCGACAATCATCCAGGCGGTATCACCCGAATCGAGGGCAGGTGCGGCTTCTTGAGCAGAAGCAAGCGTTGGTATTCCAGTGAGACAGAGGCAAAGCGCGCTCGGCCTAAAGCGTAATGTATTAATCATTAGAAGGTTAAGTTGAGTTGGAAACGGGACGTGCAAGCCCAATCCACCCCCGATTAGCAACTTCCATACCATTCATGAATAATATTCATCTGAGCAGCTAAGAAAGCATCAGCCTCCAGCGGTTGCCGCTTTTATACCTATATTTACATCATTTACGGAAACAGTTAAAAAGATTTGACTATCGGGGAAACAAACCCCTTCAAAAAGCGTTCCTAGGTAGGGCGAGACTCTATTCCCACTAGAAAATCTACCGGTTTTCTAGTGGGAACAGAAACCTACTAATTATTATTGCAACTATCAGACAATTCCTAAACTATTCCGTTGACCCAGACACTTACCGTGTTTGAACTCCACCCCCGTTTCGAGCAAACAAATTTCTAGGCCTTCCGCATCACTCCAGAGCCCACTCTATAGAGAACTGCCGCTGCATCAGCTCTGAAACGCTCAGCCACCCCACTACCTATATCGGAACGAGGTCCCACGGATTTCCACCTACCCAAACAAGCTAACCACTATGGCATCCTTAGAATTAGACGGCGGCATCAAGATCTACCTTCGTGAGATTGGTAAGACGGCATTGCTCACGCCACAGCAAGAAATCGAACTCGCTGACCGAATCAAGAACGGCGACATGGAAGCACGCGCTCACATGATCCGTGCGAACCTACGTCTTGTAGTGAAGATCGCTCAGGACTACGCCAACTACGGCCTCCCTCTTCTCGATCTTATTTCCGAAGGCAACATCGGACTCATGAAAGCCGTTGAGCGCTTCGACCCGAATAAAGGCGGCAAGCTCAGCACCTACGCTGCCTGGTGGATCAAGCAGTCCATAAAGCGGGCTCTTGCCAACCAGAGTAAGACCATTCGCCTACCAGTCCACATGGTCGATAAGATCTCCAAGATGCGGCGTGTAGCTATGTCAATGAGCGAAGAGCTTGGACGCGAGCCGACCGATGACGAACTCGCAGAAGAGATTGGCATTGATCGCGGCAAGCTCTCACAGCTCAAGGCAGCTTCCTTACGTCCCGCTTCTCTCGACGCCCCAATCAGCGATGATGACAGCACCGAGTTTGGCGAAATCGTTGGTGACGACACCGCAGACACGCCTCTCGATCTGCTCAGTCACAAGAACATGCACGGCCAGCTCGAGGGCCTTCTTAGTGTTCTCGATGACCGCGAGCGCTCCATCATCGACGCCCGCTTCGGTCTGAATGGTCAAAAGCCCAAGACCCTCGAAGAAGTCGGTCAGGAATTTGGAGTCACCCGTGAGCGTATTCGTCAGTTGCAGAACATTGCGCTTAAGAAGCTTCGCCGCGCGCTTCAGAAGAAAGAGGATCCAGGCCCCCGTCCAGCACGTGGCCTGCGTCCGAAGAACTTGCCTACCTTGGTGACAAAGAAGCCTTCTCCGTTCGCCGAGCAAATGGACTAAGGTTTTTCCAATAGCAGGATTTCGAAGCACCCGCTGACGTTCGCGTCAGCGGGTGTCTCCGCCTGGAGATAGGGCATCAAATTAAGCAGAGAGATCCACCACATAGACTTCGTCCTCCTCGAAACTATCATTCATCTTCACCAAACGCTCAAAACGGAAGCCAAACTTCTCTAGTAGCCATTGAGAGGCTTCGTTGCCCGGTTTCCTGATTGCCAATAGCTACGACAGTTCGTGTTCATTCATGCCGTGTGACATCATGACCGAAGCCACCTCGAAAGTGTAGCCATGTTTTTGAAATTGCGGCAGCGTGGCGTTCCAATCTTCGAATGTCTCGCTATGGATAGGGCCACCCGAGCCATCCAGGAACGTACCTTGAGCACCTTTGCCATCTCGGCGAGTTCATCGGCATAATCGCACGGTTGGGTTCCGGCGGCCACGACGACACCGTCGCAGGCCTGTTCCCGATCCAAATGTGTGAACCAGTCGAACCGCTTGATAGACGCCATTTCATGAAGCAGGACCAGACGGCAGGGTTCCTCAGACCATTCTGAGGCTCCAGTCGGCGCAAGGATCACAGGGCGGAGCAACCGTCATCAGCAATATCCCGTTACCGAGTAAGACAATTCTACACTGGATTCCCAGTTCCGTGACTAAGCCCTCTACCATCGAAAGCCAAACCGAATCCGGGAGAGAACGTGCGGCGCGACGGATCTTCAATAAATACCCCATCCCAACGACAATAGGGAGAAGCACGTGAAGCATCCACCGGTCCAAACGCAGATGGCGACCGACCATAAATCGTGACTAAACTGTCTAACAAACATCGAATGAGGTCTCGCCTCTGCCGGTTCCACAACACTCGGGTGACGCTTCGATGCCTCCAACTCCCGACAGGAAGGGGCTGGCTCAACCTTAGTAACCGTGCGTGGTAACGCTCACCTTTACCCATGGGAAAACTCACTTGCCAGCTAGAACTCCACGAGGCCAATAAGGAAACGCCTAGCATGCCCACCACGGTCAACGCACTCATCGCCCCACACACATCCTTGCTCACGCCCCCCCCCTCGTCCACCTGCTTACCAGCAATTCAGTGCGGATTCTTGACGCCATTGTGGGGCCCTACCTGGGTTCTGATCAACGCCCGCTTCTCATGCAGTGCACCCTGAAAGGCAGCCAATGCTTGGATTTCCTTTGAAAAGCCCCGAACTTGGGGCCAGGGACGGTCATGGCGACGACTGTGACCCTGCAAGACTCCATGACCCGCGAACCGCGCGAGGTCTCTCCCATTGATGGCGAGACCTACCGCTTTTATTGCTGCGGGCCTACCGTATATGGTCCAGCTCATATCGGAAACTCCCGGACATTCGTCGGCCAAGACACCTTTCGGCGGGTGTTAGAATGCGCAGGTATCGCAACGAAACACGTGCGCAATGTGACCGACGTGGATGACAAGACGATTCGCGAGTCTCAGGCCCAAGGACAGACGCTTGGCGACTTCACGAAGCACTGGAAGGACAAGTTTAGCGCTGATTGCGTGGCTCTAAACATGCTTGAGCCTCACATTGAGCCAGGCGCCGTGGATCACATTCCTCACCAGGTTCGCATGATCGAGGCACTGATCGAGAAAGGCAACGCCTACGAGAAAGAAGGCTCTGTCTACTTTAGCGTGAAATCCTTTCCCGGCTACGGACGCCTCTCACGTGTGGCAGATCGTGAGCTCAAACCTGGAGCAGCTCAGACTGCCAATGATTCAGACGAGTACGACAAAGATTCGTTGGCAGACTTTGTGCTGTGGAAAGGGCGCAAGCCTGAGGATGGCGACAACTACTGGCATAGCCCCTGGGGGGAAGGACGCCCCGGTTGGCATCTTGAATGTAGCGCAATGAGTTTGGAGTATTTGGGCGAGACCTTTGACATGCATTCCGGGGGCGTAGATCTGATGTTTCCCCATCATGAAAACGAAATTGCGCAAAGCGAGTGCTGTTCCGGCACGACGTTTGCCCATCATTGGTTTCATATCACGCACTTGTTAGTAGATGGCGGCAAGATGTCGAAGAGTCTGGGGAATTTCTACACATTGGCCGACTTGGAAGAGAAAGGCTATACCCCTGAAGAATTGCGCTATGTCTATTTGTCAGGACATTATCGCCATCATCTCAATTTCACGTTGGATTCGCTTCTAGCATCTCGCCAGGCCATGAATCGTCTGTCGCGGTTTGAGAAGTCCTTGGCAGAACGCGCCCAGACTTCGAAAGTTCCAGACTATGAAACAGCCCGCCAAGCAGGCGAGGCTGGGCCTTTCCAACCCGCCTTTGAAGCGCTTTGCCGTGATCTAAACACGCCCGATGCCCTGGGCAAGATATTCACAGCAATCAAGAGTATCGATACCAAGACCCTCTCTCAGCCGATCGCGGCGAAGCTCTATCAACAGTACCACTTTATCCTTGCGGCCCTCGGTCTCCAACTACTCGAGAAAGAAGAGAACCGTGAAGACATTCCGAAGGAGATCAAGGCGATGGCCGAGGAGCGCTGGCAAGCTCGCTCTGCGAAAGAATGGGCGGAGTCCGATCGCCTTCGCGATGAACTGTCCGAAGCGGGATGGCTTGTCCAGGACGGGAAAGAAGGGTATACAGTGATTCGAAAGTAGCCCCCCTGTTCATGAACATCCCCATTCGCCCACGCCGTAACAGGAAGAATCCTGTCATTCGAGGACTCTCTCGCGAGACTCAGTTGTCGCCAGCAGATTTCATTTATCCACTCTTCCTTCATGACGAGTCTAGCAATGACGCTATTGATTCGATGCCAGGATGTCATCGTTGGAGTATCGACGGACTCCTGGGGGAGATTTCCGATGCCAAAGCGTTGGGGATCGGAGCCGTCGTTCTCTTTCCAGCGATTGCGGATTCCTTAAAGAATCCCAAAGCTGTCGAATCTCACAATCCTGAAGGCCTTGTCCCACGTGCCATTCGTGCCATTAAGAAGACACATCCTGACATCACTGTCATCACGGACGTGGCACTTGATCCCTACAACAGTGATGGACATGACGGTATTGTCGCTCGCGATGGGCGAATCAAGAACGACAAGACGATTGAAATACTCTGCAGTCAGGCCATCTGTCAGGCCCAAGCCGGGGCAGACATCGTTGCTCCTAGCGACATGATGGACGGGCGCGTCGCCGCGCTGCGTAACGCACTCGATACCGAAGGATTCAAGGAGGGCTCCATCATGTCCTACACCGCAAAGTATGCTTCTGCCTTCTATGGTCCTTTCCGTGGCGCACTTGATTCCGCGCCCAAATCTGGAGACAAGAAGACCTACCAAATGGACTACGCCAACACGCGGGAGGCTATTAGAGAAGCGCACCTGGACGAAGACGAAGGCGCAGACGTACTCATGGTGAAGCCGGCAGGAGCCTACTTGGATATCATTCAACGCATGCGAGAAAGCACCCATCTGCCAATCGCGGCTTACCAGGTGAGTGGCGAGTACCTGATGATCAAATCTGCCTCAGCTGCTGGATGGCTGGATGAAGAGAAGATCGTTCTAGAAACGCTCACCGCTATCGAACGAGCAGGCGCCGACATGACACTGACCTATTTCGCTAAAGAAGCCGCTCGCTTGTTAGGCTAGGTCATGGCGAGCACTTCCTCTTCGGGCGAGCCTAGCCCGCAAGCTTGGCGCTCTCTGCGTGCGGTCATGACCGTGCAAACGCAGAATGCGTTCAATGACAATGTTGTTCGGTTTACGTTGTTAGGCATCGCCCTCATTGTCCTACAAGGGCACACCATGATGATCAACGGCAAACCTGTCGCCATCGATACCGCCTACAAAAACACCATAGGCATTCTCATCTCCTTGCCGTTCGTCATCTTTGCACCGATCGCGGGCTGGGCATCGGACCGCTTCTCCAAACGTTCGGTCATTCAGACCTGTCTCTGGGCGCAAATCGCAATCATTGTGGCAATCATCTGTGCCATGATCAGCCGTAGCATTTGGTTAGCTACTGCAGGATTCTTTGTCCTTGCGATCCAATCCGCGTTCTTTGGTCCGGCGAAGCTTGGCATCATGAAAGAGCTGGTGGGCAGTAAGAAGCTATCGGTCGTCTCCGGATGGATGCAGATGCTTACGATCGTCGCGATCATCTTTGGGTCGCCCGTGGGAGGTGCAGGATTCAAGAAAGCTTCCGATTACATACCCGATATTTGGATGGCCGGACTGGTGCCCGTCGGGCTCATACTTCTCATGGCATTTACTGCGCTCATCATGGTGCGCAGGATTCAGACCACGCCTGCTCATGCAGGAGAGAAACTCACAGTTGGCGTCTTCTTCCGGCACTTTGTCGACCTCAGGGAGATCTATCGGTCTCGCCCTGTATGGCTATCTTCAATCGGGATCGCCGTCTTCTGGTTTACAGGCGCGTTCTCAATTGCCGTATTCACGCAAATCGCCCAAGAAGCTTATCCTATTGATGGCGCAACAGCTGCTGCCGTCGCCTCTTACTGCTTGGCAGCGACCGGCCTTGGCATTGCGTTAGGTAGCGTCTTCGTCGCCATGATCTCGTCCAATCGGCTGGAACTCGGCTTGGTGCCTCTCGGCGTGATTGGCATGGCAATCAGCATCGCTCTTGCCGCCTTGCTGCCATTGGGCAGCTGGTTTTATGCTGCCCTGGCCTTGTTAGGCGCGACATCGGCCATGTTTCTCGTGCCGCAGAATGCCTTTCTTCAGGATAAAGCAGATCCCGCGCGTCGAGGACGCGTCTTATCGGCAAGTAATCTCATCAATTCAGCGGCGGCGATCTTTGCTAATGTCGCTCAGTATGCTCTCGAGGAAGGCGCAAATATCTCAAGTCGTGGCCAGCTTTGGATTCTGTTCATTGCCTGTGTCGTCACGGCATTCTTCTGCATTCGCCTTTTACCGTCGCACTTTGTGAGGATTTTACTCAAGATCTTCATGCGGTTCTTCTACAGGCTTAGGATTATGGGCGAAGCCAATCTACCAGAGAAGGGTGGTGCCCTTCTGCTCGCCGATCACGTCACGTGGATCGATGGCCTCCTCATTGGTGCCGCCAGCCCCAGGGACGTCCGTTTCGTCGCCTATGATGGATTCTTCAAACGTGGCATCATCGGCTGGGGGCTAAGACTCTTTGGAGTCGTTCCCATATCGTCGAAGAGCGCTAGACAAGCCATCAAGACGACAGCTGGTGCCGTCAACGAGGGAGGTCTTGTCTGCCTCTTTCCAGAAGGAACGCTCTCGCGCACGGGATTCCTCAATGAATTCCAGAAAGGTTTTGAACTCATTGCTAGACAAGCAAAGGGGGCACCGGTAATTCCTGTAGCCATTGACGGTATGTGGGGATCTAGCTTTTCCTTCTCGGGGAACAAATTCTTTTTTAAACGCCTCAGCAAGTTTCCCTATCCAGCAACAGTCAACTTTGGCGCACCCATAATCGCTGCGGAGGCGGATCGTGACGCCGTTCGCAATGCCCTGATCACTCTTCGCCAAGAGGCCTACAGCAAACAACCCACTCTTGCCCACGCTACTATCGATGCCCTGAAACTGAAGGGTACACAAGTCTGCCTCATCGATCGGTCTGAAATACGCCGAACCCGTTTTACCCGTCGCATGGTGCTCGCCTCAAGCCTACAACTCGCTGATCGATGGAAAGAAAGCATCGCCGAGGATCGTGTGGGGATTGCCCTACCGCCGAGCAGTCCAAGTGTCTTTGCTCATCTAGGACTCATCCTCGCAGGCAAAATGGTAGTCAACTTACCTCTACAAGCCGCGGATCGATCTAGTCTAGCAAAATCCTTGGTAGAGACAAATATCTCCACCGTCATCACGACGAAAGCTATCCATGAAGGTCTCTCAGATTTACCATGGCCCAAGCATGTGCTGTCACTGACGAAAGAACTGCGAGCTGTCGACGGCTTACCGCGGCTCCAAGCTCGGTTCCGCGTCTTTCTTAGCCCGCGATGGCTACTCAAACGCAGGCTCACCCAGAAGCCAGAGTCTCCTGCCCTCGGAATTCTGAACAACGAGGGGAACTATCACTTCTTAAGTCATTCCCAAGTTCTCTCACAGGTCGCTCAAATCAGTGATGTGAATGCCTTTCTCCAAGACGACGTTCTTCTCAATCTCTATCCGAATCATCAGGTGACTGGCCAAGTCTTCGGTCTCTGGCTGCCGATCTTGCAAGGAATACGGTTCGTGGTTCACACCATGGGCTCGCATCCGGCCACCCCTGAAGCCTTGATCAACAAAGAAGGTGTCACAGCAATCATCACAGGCGAGGCTGGTCTATCATTCTGCCAGGAGGCCTTCAAACTCAAGGACAACCTAACCCGAACCGTCACGACCTTTGATCGGCCACGAGAGAACGGCCCCTTCGACGGACTCAAGGCCACCGCCTGCTATGGTTGGGTATCTCAATCGAGTGGTCTCATTGTCAGTCTCAGCGTGCCCCACCCACCGTCCAAAGACCCTCCACAAACAGGACACCTTCCGGGTGCCTCGGGGCGGCTTTTGCCCGGAGCCGCATTACCCATTGAAGGCACGCTCGATGACGAAGGTTATCTTAAGCTTCGATCGAAGTCATGAATCTCCCTGACGATCCTAAACTACTCCAAGCCAAAGCGTGGATCGGTGATGCAGTGCTTGCTCTCTGTATTCGCGAATGGCTGCTCCACCAAGACGGACGCGTTTCCTCGGCCAAATTCGAGAATCTCACCTCAAATGCGTTCTTGAATACCCTGGGCAACCCTACCAAAGTAGAGGCTCAAATCGGAATGCTCTACCAATATGAGGGCTTGGAAGCCGCGCGCGGATGGATCACAGACCAAATTATTCCCCAATTTCTTAAGCAAGAACGCAACCGGACACGACGCTAGAGAGACTTGCAGCCAGAGGAACCATCCCTATGATAGACTGGATGAAGCCCTTTTCTAAACCTCTCCTTCTCGTGAGCGTCGCCGCGATGGCGGTGCTTCCGATCGCCTGTGCCGATGACAATGCCGCTGCCATGAAGAGTGGCGGAAAGAAGGCCACCACTTCAACCGATTCTAAACGCATGGACTCCGCTACAGCTCTCAAGATCAAGCAAAAAGATCGTGGCTTCAAGCCACTCTCTGACAAAGCCCTCAAAGAAATGCTTAGTCCCCTTCAATACAAAGTCACCCAACATGAAGGCACGGAGCGCGCCTTCACCGATCCACGCCACAATACGAAAGAAGAAGGCATCTATGTAGACATTGTCTCTAATGAGCCACTCTTTTCTTCCACGGAAAAATTTGATTCGGGCTCTGGCTGGCCGAGTTTCTGGGCACCTATTCATAAAGAGGAAGTTGTGGAGAAAGAAGACCGTAGTTTCTTCTCAGTCCGCACTGAAGTCCGGTCAAAGACGGCCGATTCTCATCTCGGTCACGTCTTTCCCGATGGCCCCAAGCCCACGGGCCTCCGCTACTGCATCAACGGGGCTTCGCTCCGATTCATTCCAAAGAAGGACCTGGAAAAAGAAGGTTTCAGTGAGTATCTCAAACTCTTCAAAAAGACGTCTGAATAGCATATCTTGGCATTCGAATCTACAAGTGCTCTAGCTCTGTTAGAGTCATGGTTGGCTTCACGTCTTTCTGCCGACGCCCAGGAATGGTATAACAAGAAACGTGCAGATCTGGGCTCAGATCGCGAGTTCTTTCTAGCCTTCGCTCTCGTTCCAAGAAACCTAGGCAAGGCAGACTTGGAACTAACCGATCAAGAACGCAGTGCCTGCACCGATTGGGATCCGAGCAATTGGACAGTCGATCAAGCAGCCCGTATTGCGCTACTTCTAGCAGGCCCCGATCAGTCTTTCATCGCCCGATTGGAGAAACTCTGCGCCACGGGAGACGTCGGCGAACAGATCACCCTTTATCAAGCCCTGATACTCTATCAAAACCCTGCATCACTCACGCAACGGGCCGCCGAGGGATTGCGCTCGAACGTCGTACCGGTGTTCGAAGCCGTTGCGCATAGAAATCCTTACCCTCAACGCTACTTCGATGATGCTGCCTGGAACCAGATGGTCCTGAAGGCTCTATTCATTGGGAGTAGCCTGCACCCGATCCAAGGTCTGGATGAACGGGCCAACGAACCTCTCGCAGCTACCTTAATTGATTCAGCACACGAGCGTTGGGCGGCGGGGCGCGAGGTGAATCCTGAGCTCTGGCGGTGTGTGGGGCCATTTATCAACACCAACCGGCTGGAAGATGTGAAAAGAGCGTTGGAATCGGACAATCCTCTTTCTCAAGAAGCTGCCCGACTTGCTCTCGCCGCTTCAAATCTCCCAGAGGCAAAGATGCTATTGGAGGCGACCGAAGACAAGGTCCTGTCCTGGGAGGAAATTCACCAAGCTTTGAGACATGTCTGAAGACCCAAGCAAATCTAACGAACCAATCAAACTCATCGATCCGCATGTGCACATGAGCGCGCGGACGACAGACGACTACGAGCGCATGGCTGCGTCTGGTGTCGTTGCGTTGATCGAACCTGCATTCTGGTTAGGCCAACCACGCACCACCGTCGGTGCCTACATGGACTACCTTTCTAGTCTAGTTGGCTTTGAGCGTTTCCGCGCTTCGCAATTCGGTATTCACCACTACTGCACTGTGGGTCTCAACTCGAAGGAAGCTAACAATGAGGAACTCGCGGAGGCGGTCATGGAGATCCTCCCACTCTATTTGCAGAAGGAAGGCGTCGTTGCCTTGGGAGAAATTGGTTACGACGATCAGACCGAGCTTGAGGACCGCTACCTGCGCAAACAGATTGAGCTGGCGAAGGAGTTCGACATGGTCATCATGATCCACACGCCACACCGCGATAAAAAGCGCGGCACATCGCGCACCATGGACGTGTTAAAAGAACATGGAGTGGATCCAGCCAAGGTCGCCATCGATCATAACAACGAGGAAACCGTTAAAGAAGTTCTCGATCGAGGTTTCTGGGCAGCATTCACCCTCTATCCAAACACAAAGATGGGGAACGAGAGGATGGTCGAGATCGTCCGTGAATATGGTTCCGAAAAGATCTTTATCGATTCCGCTGCTGATTGGGGAGTGTCCGATCCCCTAGCCGTGTCCAAGACTTTCCGACTGATGAACGAGCGCGGGATTACCAAAGCAGACATCGAACAAGTCTGCTATCACAATGCCCTCTCCTGCTACGGCCAGAGCGGACAAATCAACGAAGAGGATTGGCTCAACCCACTACCTGTTGATCAGCGAAATCTGTTCCACGGAAACTCCGTGCTACGTGGTGGTCAGACGCCTCGCGTCGACGAGGACAGCTTGATAATTGAGTAAGTGTTGGGACCAATCCAGTTCAGGGTCTTCCGGCGCTAAGGTATGAATACCCTATTTATCATACCGAACACAATGCCTTCGATCTGATTGAAACGATAGTCATGGCCGCTCTCGCCGGGTCGAGCCTAAGGTTAGTCCCCGAGAGACCGCATGAACTGCGGTCGTGACAATCACCCTATTATCAAAACACATCTAGTGTGCGGTAGTATCGTCCGCTGGCTTCATTGTCTAATCGGGCCTGTCGCGCTCTGAAATCAAACCGACCACCAATTGTGTGTCTGCCCAGCTAAAAGGGGGTAAGGCACACGCCATGAGGTCCGCCGTGTAATCCTTGGATTTCTTGCCGAGACGTCGTAGCGTCTTTCTATGACTGTGACGAAACGTTTCCTTACGATCTTCTCATCTCTTTCCCTCTTCGGCCTGCCAGACCTGGCGAATGCCCAAGAAGCCCCAGACACCCAGGCGCTGTTCGAGTCTGTGAACAAAAATCTCGACCTGGGCGGCCAATTCTACGGCTACCTCAACGTGAAGGGAGATTTCAGCAGCTTGACTACCAAAGCTCAGGAGATTTATGAGCAGATCGCCGAGATGGCTGAGGGACAGATCCTTCCAGGCATGGACATCACTGGATTCCTGCAAGAGCTAGGCCTCCAAAATCTTGAGGCACTGGGCCTCAGCTCTATCAAGTTCGACAAGGGCTTTAGGAACCGCGCGTTTGCCGCAATTAAGGGAGACCGCCAGGGCATTCTTAAACTCAGTGGCGGTCCAGCGCGCCCCTTCGAGATTGGGGGCTTTGCACCTGCATCGTCCGTCTTGGCCATGGAACTGGATATTGAACTAGGCGGCGTGAAAGACCTACTCGAAGGCATTGGTGGCCAGTTAGAGAAGTCCATGGGCATGAATCCATTGGCTGACGCCCTTCAGCAACCGATTCCTAATACAACTCTCACAATCGAACAACTACTAGCGAGCCTTAAGGGAACGCTCTTTGCCTACGCCACGATCGATGACACCAAGACCCTTCAGATTCCCGAGCCAGATTTCCCTGCCGAAATACCTGGAATCGATTTCGTCGTCGCGCACAAAACAGGCAAGCCTCTTTACGCAGAGATCGAAAGCTTGTTCGAGGTGAACGCGCCTCAAGGAGCAATCCGCGAAGAAGCCATCGACGGCACCACGACCTTGAGACTCCTTATCCCAGACGAAGCGACTCTCGGGTTTTACGCTCCACTTTTCCAAATCACCGAGGACTCAGAACAGCTCGTCATGGCTTCGCGGCCGGAGGCCCTAGCAAGCATGGTCATCGGTGACCGACTTTCAAGCAATGCTGAATTCGTTCGGGCAGCAAGCCTGATGCCGCAAGAGGGAAACTTGTTCTCCTACGCCTCTGAGGATATCTATCGATTCATCGACGTTTTCTCGGAGGTGATGGAAGAAGTCTCATCCGAGCTTGGCCCCCTTCAGGGCGAAGCAATGGCACTCATTTATGGCGAGCCTCAGTCTATCGTTAGTGTCCTGGCAAACACGCCGGATGGCATCCTCGCAGATGGCCTCGCCCCCATGTCCTACAAGCTTTCCCTCGCTTACGCTGCAGTCATGCCCGCTGTCCTGTCCGGTGCTGTGATGGCACCCATGATACACCAGCTTCGCTAGAAAGTTCTATTTACCGCTACCATGAGCCACGGCAAGATCCTCATCGTCACTGACGACGCGGGTGAATCCTTCGAGATTCTTTACGCTCAACACCGCTTCCGCGAAGCGGGCTATGAACCGATCATAGCAGCGACTAGCAAGAAGCTATTAAACGGGGTGATTCACGACTTCGATCCTAGTTGGAATACCTACATCGAGAAACCCGGCTACCTCATTCAGAGTGAGATCACTTTTGGCGAGGTCAATGCTGATGACTACGTTGGGATGATGCTCATTGGCGGACGAGCACCAGAATTTCTCCGCCATGACGAGACGCTCATTCAGGGTGTGAAGAACTTCGCGGACCAAGACAAGTGGCTATTCTCTGTTTGTCATGGCATTCAGATCCTGGCTGCGGCAGGCCTCGTCGAGGGACGCACGGTCACCTCTTACTGCAATGTCCGAATGGAAGTCACAACTTGTGGTGGCAAATGGATCGATCAAGAAAGTGTCGTGGATGGCAAAATCATCACGGCCCAAACCTGGGAAAGCCACGCGGACTTCTACCGAGATATCTTTGCTCAGTTAGGGTAGTGCCTAGGCCACGCGATTCGTCGCTTGGCCAGTTTCTTGGAACGCGCGAATATTCGCCGCAACCCCATGAATCAGCGTCTGCCTCGCCGTGCGAGAACTCCAGGCTGAGTGCGGGGTGATAAGCAGATTAGGAAGATCCGCGTTGATTAGGGGATGATCCACCCGAGGCGGCTCGGGAGACAAGACGTCCAATCCAGCGCCGCCGAGGTGCCCTGATAGCAATGAGTCAAGCAAAGCAGCTTCGTCAACCAGCTCACCTCGCCCTGTATTGATAAGAAGAACTCCAGACTTCATTTTTTGAAGGCTCTCCGCATTGATAAATGCCTGTGTCCCCGCAGTAAGCGGACAGTGCAAACTCACCACATCGCTGCTGGCAAAGAAATCATCAGCTGGGACGCGCGGCCATTCTAAATGCGAGGTTGCCTTGGTGTCAGGACGCGCATAACACTGCACGTTCATTCCAAAGGCCTCCGCAATCTCTCCGACTCGCGATCCGATGTTGCCCACACCAACAAGACCCAGGGTCAGATCGCTGAGTTGCTGGATGGGATAATCCAACCGAGTAAAGATGGGAGATTGCGGCCAAACCTCTGGCCTCGCGACCGTGCGATGGATGTTTGTCGCCAAATTTAAAATGAGCGCCAGCACGTGCTGAGCGACACTATGGGTAGAATATCCACTCACATTGCACACTTGAATCCCGCGCGCTTTGGCGGCCTCGAAATCAACGTTATTCGTTCCGGTAGCAGCAACAGCGATGAGACGTAATTTCGGAGCAGCAGCAATTGCCGCAGCATCGAGCAGCACCTTGTTCGAGATAACAACATCTGCATCCGCGATTCGATCCGCCGTTTCAGAGGGCGCGGTGATGACATGGGAAATCCAATTCCCAAGGGCCATCAATCCTGACAAATCAATATCATCCTCACGGCTCACCGTGCAGGCATCGAGGAACACAATCTTCATCGACGATGCCTAACCCCGATTCCGAAAGACCTTCTCAATGTCATCGCGGATGATTTCTTCAAGATTGAGCAAAGCATCATGATAGGCCTGCTCCGCAGCCAAGCGCTCCCGCGAGCGTCCTAAAGACGTCAGTTTACGGAGATGGAGCACGTCCGCTTGAAACGGGGAATTCTCAAGCTCCGTCTCCATTCTTTTCATATCAGCAAGGATTCCTTGCGTCTCTTTATCATAGCGCCCAAGGCCATCACGGGCATCCCTGATACTTGCAATCGCAGTAGCTACGCTAAGCTGAATTCTCTTCCGATAGAGCTCTGCCTGTTTCTGATAGCTTCTAATCTGCTCTTTGTAAATGTCACCCTCTTTGCTGAAAAGCGAGAAGATCGGCACATCGATAGCAAGGCGAACAGACCAGTTGTCGTTAACCGCTAACCGCTCATTGTAAGTACGATTACGTCCGCCCTCCAGGAAAGAGACCCATGGAATACGCTTCGCTTTAAAAGCTCGCAAATCACCTTTGGCCAGTTTCTGCAGGCGATCAAGATCACCAAGTTTAAGATTATTGATGAACGCCATCTCACTGAGCGCCATCACGGTGTCGTCACGGAATCCGATAACGGGCCTATTCGGCACACCGCTAACAGCAATGCGCCTTGGATCGCCCAGCCCAATCAAGGCAGCGAGTTCTGAACGCACTTTCACAAACCGAATCTCTGAGGGACTTGCGATTCCTTGCTTCCTCATGGCCTGGATCCTCTGTTTTACGACAGGCTCGAGAACAATCGCAGTCGATTCTAACAACTGCTCAAGACGATCACGCTCTTCGATCTCCAGGCGGTGTAACCCCTTTCCCAATCGAATGCTCTCTTGGATAAACTGAAGATCTTGATAGAGCCTACGCACATCAACAACCAACTCCTTACCAACCTGGCGTAGTGCAAATTCCGCAAAGGAAATTTCGGCCATGGCCTTATCAAGTTCAGCTCTAAGTTGGAATGGATTGGGAGGGTAAAGTCGGACGCTCGTATTTACCTCTTCATTTCGCCGAACCGTGTCGGTCCCTGGGCCACCCGAAGCTTTTTCAACCCTCACATCATCCCAATCAAACCCTCCTCTGAATTCCGGATCCCTCCATCCACCGATGATATTCCAACGAGCTTTCGCCACACGAAGGTTCCCCGCCGCCTCGGCAAACTGTGGGGAATTAGCCACCGCCATTTGCGTCAGTTCTCGCAACCCCAAATCTCCCCCAGGGTCCTCAAATGTTGGGAGAGCCCTGACATACTCCTCGTCTTTCTCCTCCTCAGTCAAAGACACCTCCAACCCCTTGGCCTTGCCCGGAACAAATGCCGAATTACCAAGCTTATGTGGAGTAGCCTCATCGAGAGATGGGACACACGAGGAGAGCGCGCAGCCCACACCGAGGAGAAAGCTAAGTCTTGAGAATCGATTTCGCATAGGAAGGAGAGGTAGATAGTAGTGACAGTAAGAATACGTGACAAGTGCAATCCACCTATCTATCGCTGGCCATAATAGGCATCTGGCCCGTGTTTGCGTTGGTAGTGTTTATTAAGGATGTGATCAGGAATAGCTTCTAACGAAGGGGCCAATTGAAGTGTTCCCAAGGCCATTTGGGCACATGTTTCGAGCGCAATGCTATTTTTAACAGAGTCCATGCCACTCTTCCCCCAGGTGAAAGGCGCATGAAAGTGTTGGAGCACAGCTGGCATCTCCATCGGATTGATTCCTTCAAAAGACTCCACAATGGCCTTACCTGTGTTGGCCTCATAGTCCTCGGCCACTTCATCGGGCGTTAGAGCTCGACATACGGGAACGGCTCCAAAAAAATGATCGGCATGAGTCGTTCCAAGGCAGGGCAATTCTCGTCCAGCTTGTGAAAATGCCGTCGCATAGACGCTGTGTGTGTGCGTCACACCGCCAATATCTTGAAAAGCACGGTAGAGCTCCAGATGCGTTTTGGTATCTGAAGACGGCTTTAGATCTCCTTCAACCTGCTCCCCCTCAAGACTGACAAGCACAATGTCAGAAGGAGTGAGGTCCGAGTAGGCGACACCGCTTGGCTTAATCCCAAAGATACCGGAGGCACGGTCAATCTCACTCACATTCCCCCAAGTAAGCCGAACAAGCCCCGACGTTTCCAAAAGCTTATTCGCCTCAACAACGGCCAGTTTAAGCGATTCTAACATAGCCCTCACCTACGAAGACAAGCGGGTTTCGGCGCGGATAGCAATGAGATCCTTCATCACTCGATCAAGCCTGCCGTCCCATCCACTTGTCCCGAAGGCGTCATGGAGAGTCCGATAAAGGGCGTAGAGTCGCTCGTAAATCACCTGATTCTCAGAGATGGGTTCATAGACACGCTCCCGCACCTGGCAGCACTTCGCTTGCGCATCTTCCAAAGTGAGGCGCCCACTAGCCGCTGCACCAAACAGGGCCGCTCCCAGAGCACACGTTTGCTCACTTGCGGAGACCTTGAGAGGCTTTCCAAGAATGTCCGCGTAGATCTGCATGAGCGTCTCATTCTTGACTGCTAACCCTCCCGTGTTGATCACTTCATTTACGGGCACACCGTAGTCTTCAATACGCTTGATGATCGTAAGAGCGCCGAACGCCGTGGCTTCAATGAGAGCTCGATAAATTTCGTGAGCCTCCGTGTGCAGAGTTTGCCCCAGAATGAGTCCACTCAGCTGAACATCGACAAGAATCGTCCGATTGCCATTATTCCAATCGAGGGCTAGCAAGCCGGTCGCCCCTGGTTTCATGGCGGCAAGCTTCGCTTCCATGTTGGCAAACTTCTCATCGATCGTCTCCCCGTAGCTATCGGGAACGAAATTGTTGACGAACCACAAAAAGATGTCCCCCACTGCTGACTGTCCTGCCTCCAAACCATAATAACCGGGGAGAATGGATCCATCCACAATGCCACAGAGCCCAGGAATGTCTGGCAGCTCCCTCTTGTTAGGGGTTACCATGCAATCACAAGTGCTGGTTCCTAATATCTTCACCAAGGTGCCTTCCTTGATTCCCGCGCCAACGGCTCCCATGTGCGCGTCAAAGGCACCTACAGCCACCGCAGTCCCAGGCTTGAGTCCTAACTTAGACGCCCATTTCTCAGTCAACCCTCCAGCCAACTGATTCGCTGGCACGGCAACATCAAACAAGCGATCTCGCAAATCCGCCAGGGCAGGATCAAGCTTTGTTAGGAACTCTTTGTCAGGCAAACCACCCCACCCTGCATTGTACATTGCCTTGTGCCCAGCCGAACATACTCCGCGCTTCAACGCCCCGGGGTCGGTATTTCCCGTGAGTAACGCCGGTATGTAATCACAGTGTTCAACGAAACTATGCGCCGCAACAAAGACCTCTGGGTCAATCTTCTGTAACCGCCAAATCTTGCTCCACCACCACTCCGAAGAATAGGTCCCCCCACACTTTGCCAAATACTCTGGGCGAAGTTCCGCCGCCTTCTCGGTGATGGCAGCCGCCTCTGCGTGAGCGGTGTGATCCTTCCACAACCAGACATGCGCATTGAGATTTCCCTGGAATTTCTTGTCCAACGCCAAAGGAGTGCCACTGGCATCCACAGGAATGACGGTACTGCCGGTAGTATCGACACCAATCCCAACGACTTTCTCGACGTTAAAGTTGGAGTCCGCAGCCTTAGCCTGTGAAATAGCCCCCGTAATAGTATCGACAAGACCGTCGATGTAGTCTTGAGGATTCTGGCGAGCCACATTGGGATCCGCAGGATCTGTCAAGATCCCAGCCTCACCTGAGGGATAGGGAAAGACCTTTGAACCCAGTTCACGACCATCGGACAGATCGACGAGAAGGGATCGACAAGAATTTGTCCCATAGTCAATACCAATAGCGTAACCTTTCATAGCAAGAACTGCACCCAAGCGCACTCCGATATGCCGGCCCTTAAGGCAATGGTCAACATGGAATCATATCGATCAGGAGCCAAACGCCCTGGTCAAGCGCCAGTGCATCCAGCCCAACGCTCCTACAGCTTTCGCACGGTCGTAGTCGCGACGGGCCGCCTTGCGATTGCCCATGACGAAATGGGCCATGCCCCGGTCAACCAGTAGCGTGATGTCTGGATACTCGGCATCTGGACGGATGCGTGAGTCCAGCTCAATCATCGCCCGTTTAAGCTCCACGGTAGCCTCTTCCGCCCGATCTAAGGCCCGCAAAGCTAAAGCTTTACGGATTCTCCAAGAAGCACTGAATCTGAGTCCTTCGAGTTGTTTCTCAATCTCTGCCAACGCCTCGCGCGGAGCCTTTGCATCGATCAGCGTATCCACCCACTGGGTGTAAAGCACGGCACTCCCTGTCGACACATAACCTTCATGCAATCCCTGCGCACAAATTTCAAACTGCCCTGCCATACGCTGGGCATAGGACCGTTGCAGATACCACTCGATCCGCCCATGTTGAGGAACAGAAGCAAACGCCGCCTCAGCTTCTTCCGCCGCTTTCTTGTAACTTTTCCAGACCAGATAGATCGATGCGCGCAGCATGAGAAGAGAAGCCTTTTCACCAGGCTGCGGAGACATCGAAAGAGCATCTTCCGTCACCTGAAACGCCGCTTTCAGTTCATTGTCCGCATAGCAGGTTTGCGCGAGTTTGAGCCGCATAGACACGGACTTGGGTTCCAGGGCAACCGCGTCTCGATAGTCTTGAATCGCTAGATGTGGCTTACCTAGGGTTCGCCATAGCTGAGCACGCTCACATAAAAGGGCGACCGTAGCCCCGTTCGCTTGAATTTTAGCGGTGCTGGTCACAGCTTGGGAAGCAGTATCGTGGTGGGCAAACAAAACCGCCATGTTGAGCCATAAGACACACGCGAGCGGAAGAACGACAGGATTCACCCTAAATAAGCGACTCAAAAGTCCACATTAGTCAACTCGAGGCCAAGAAACGACAAACGGCGAACACCTGTAGGAACTCGCCGCTTATTATATTCATTACTCCGCCGTCCTAGACCCGGCGTCGACGAGCAATGAGGACTCCGCTGCCAATGAGAGCCAACAGTGCTGAGCTTGGCTCAGGAACAGGAGGGCCACTGAGACCGAAGCCCCGCATGGCAATGTCAAGATCGTAGGCGCTTTCGACACGAAACGTAACATCAGAAATATTGGAGAAATCGACGGAGGGTACAGTCATTGCCACTGCGGGAGTCAGTGGCAAGCTGCTAAGCAAGGCACTCTCCACCTGCCCCGGAGTGTCCGGCGTAAACAACCAGGTTGCGAAATCACCAGTCCCAGCATCAACAAAATCGACTGAAAAGGTCCCTTTCGCCGCGTTCCAGTCCGTAGACCCAATTTCAATCTCTACCGTATCGAGCAAACCGCCAGAGGTCGCATCAAGGACAGGCGTGAAATCATACTCAAACGACAAGTTCGCCGTATCACTAGGACTGCCGTCATTCACCTGGATAATCAATCCTCCCAGGCCTCCAGATTGGAACGTCGCAAAGCCCCCTACAACAACGCCTCCTACTCCTGTGGTAGCTGTAGCCAGCGCTGTCCGCGACGTTCCTGCTGGTGTCGTTTGAGCCACCGTCGCCATATCACTTGGGTCCGCATCACTGACGAAGAAGGCTTGTCTGTTGGCCGAATCAAAGAAAATGAATTCGCCCTCCCCGTTGTTCCCAATAGCGTCCTTAAAGTCATCGATGAACAGGACAATCGCACCCTGGCTCAAGCCAGACATGGCAAGTGAAGTGACAGCGAGCGAGGCAAGAAGCTTCTTGGTAAGCATTATCATGCGATAGGTGAGGATTAGAGAGATGTTCTCAAGATTGAGAGCGAATTTCCACATGCAGTCAAGCAAAGCCACTCATCAGAATAGAAATAATGATTCGAGCAAAACGTATTTACGAGAGCCCACGTGGATGTGATTTCTAGTATTTGCATAACTGGCGAAAACCATTCCCCAATTCTGCAATTCTCTCCGATCAGTTGCTAGACTCCTAAGTCACCCCTTGGAGAATCCCAGCGCTCACCAGCCCGAAGCACGCAATGCCCCTGTTGCAGCGAATCACAGGCCTCAACAAAATCTGCAGGGTCTGCAGTATTGAATTCGAACATATCATAGTGGCAGGGAATCACACAGGCGACATTCCCAGCGCGAGCAAGCGCAGCTGCTTCCTGTTGGTTCAAGTTGCCCGCCACCCGTCGTTCCGGCTTGTTTCCATTGATCGGAAGCAACGCCACGTTCGGCTTATGAAGTAGTAATGCCTCCACCAAGCCAGAGTGCCATAGAGTGTCGCCACTGTGAAAGACCGTCCAGGGTCCGAAGTCGACCGCGAACCCGACAAACCTGCATCGCCCCGAGCCGTCCAACTCGATCGTGTTGTGTGCGGCTGCCACCCCTGAGATCCGGAAGACACCGCGATCCACGTGTGTACCATCATTCAACCCTGCCATCTCAGGCACGCCCTCATTAAGGCGATCACGTGCAAAGTCCATGTTCGCTTCCGGCAGGACCAGAGTCATCCCAGGATTTGCCCAAGAAAGCGGCACCAAGGTGTCAGCATCGAGATGATCTGTGTGGTTGTGACTCGAGGTGACGACCTCGATCCCAGTCAGAGAAGCCGGATCGATCACTCTTTCTGACACTCGCACATGTGGCTTGTCGGTCTCCGCATATTTCTTGGTCAGTGAATCCGAGAGATAAGGATCAAACAGCAGTTGGTGCCCACGATACTTGATCAGGAAGCCACTCTGACCAAACCACCACACACCAAACCCATCGCCGTCGTTGTAGTGTGAGTCAATGTCCTGTAACAAGGCATCGCCTTTCTGGAACGCTGGTTTTAGCACAGTCCTAATTCCTTCTTCACAATGCCAATGCCCTTCACCATGTTCGCCAACTTCTTCCGCGCCGCCCAACGGGCGGTCTGACTCAGACCACAGTCAGGTGCAAAGACCAACTTCTCAGCTGGAGCGTATTGCAAACAGGCCCGTACTCGATCGGCCACATCCTCTGGAGATTCGATGTAGTAACTTTTCACGTCAATGATCCCCACAGCCGCATCCATCTTCTTGGAAACTTGCTCAATCACATCAAGATCCTTAAAAGCAGTGGTGGTCATCTCAATGTGCATCTCGTTCACCTTCAACTCGAGAAAGTCTGGAAACATGACCCGAATCATGCGCTTTCCGACACCACGACCTTTGAAATTACCAAAGCACATGTGCATGTCCAATCGCGCCTTACCCACTGCCGGCTCGATCGTGCGGTTGAAGATGTCAACAAAGCGCTTGAGATCCTCCTTGTAGGCATAGCAACTCATGGACGGCTCATCCACGCAGATTTCTTGGCATCCTGCCACAACCAGATCCTCGATCTCTTTCCGAACAAGGGGAAGCAGCGCTTCCGTGATCGCGTAGCGATCTGCATACTGCTTGTTAGGCGCCAGTCGGCCACTCAACGTAAACGGTCCTGGAATGCTCACTTTTAGAGCAGGTCCTTCAGGCGCGAGGGCCTGCAAACGCTCAAACTCCTCCACACATCCAAGGCCATTTGGCGCAAGCAAGTCACCGACGATAGGATGCTTACCTCGCTGATCATGAGCCGGGGGGCCGAATCGCCTCGGCGGAGCCGCTTCAAGATCGATTCCCTGTAAGAACCCATAGAACGACAAGTTAAAATCAAAACGCCCCTGCTCACCGTCAGTAATCACATCCAGACCACTACGT
The DNA here is from genome assembly GCA_009936795.1 of Verrucomicrobiaceae bacterium. GTDB lineage: Bacteria > Verrucomicrobiota > Verrucomicrobiia > Verrucomicrobiales > DEV007 > JAACDM01. The sequence continues at coordinate 25,032 of JAACDM010000432.1, forward strand.
GCCTGGTCATGAATGGCCGCCACCGTCGCATCCTCCTGCATCTCGTGAATATCGGCACTCCCAAAGGCGTCCAAATGCTGACTAGAATGCTCTAGCCAACCTGGGAATGGGTAGCTGCCAATGACACTTGCTCGTAGAGGGGTACTCTCCATACCCTATTCAGTGGGACGTATCCGGGCAAATGTCGAGTTCAGATTGTTCTCTAACATCTACCGAGCCTCCCTCAAGATTCGCGATAGACAGCTCAGGCATTGAATGAAATTGTCCAAGCATGCGCATTGTACCCTTTCAAACTCATCAGTCTCTCGTCAAAGCCGCCTACCAGTTCCGTGGCTACACGGAAGCAGAGAGCGATGATGCCGCACGCTTCTGCGAGATGACGGCACGCCACGGCATCCGTACACACAATGCCCTCAAAGCCATCCACCTCGATGACCACTTTGGCAGTCGTGCGGGTGGCTGCGTGCCAGGGGCAGACATCGACAAGCTTCCTAGCAGATTCCCAGCAAGCGAAGTCTGGGATGCTAATCGCAAGCTGGGCCCGTCCGTAGGCTTCGCGGCCATGGAACGCTGCATCAAACTTGCCGATGAGTATGGCATCGCACAGATCAGCGTCGACAATGCCTTCCACTACCTCTGGGGCGGTGGCTATGTCCTCGATGCCGCTAAACGTGGCTACATCGCTTATACAAATTGCACGGCCGCACTTGCTGAAGTCGTTCCCTTCGGCGGCAAATTCCCAACCCTCGGCACAAATCCCCATAGCTGGGGTTTCCCGACCACAGACGCCGTCGGCTACCCAATTGTAGTGGATTGGGCCACCTCCACCATGGCCATGGGGCGGGTGCAGCAGTTCAAGCGTGAAGGGACGGCCCTACCGCCAAACGTCGCCGTAGATGCCTCGGGCAATTACACGACGAATCCTAACGAAGTTTCCGCATTGGTCCCATTCGGTAATCACAAAGGCTATGGACTCTCTTTGATCAACGAAATCTACAGCGCGTTCACAGGAGGGTCCCTGCCTACCCTGCGCTCGCGCGAGATTCCAGAAGGCGAGAAGCGCACACCAACCTTTTATTTTCAAGTCATTCACCCTGACGCTATCTCTAGCGGGGAATTCGCGGCGGGACGTGATCGTGACGCCAACGTCAAGGCCGTAATCGAAGATGTGTTAGGGCACGGAAATGACGCTTGCTTGCTTCCCGGTCAAATAGAAGCGCAAGGCGCCGCTCGAACCGAGAAAGCTGGCGGTCTCCTCTTCACCGATGCGGAGATAAACGAGTTCAATGAACTCGCAGCCGAGTGCGGCCACACTCTAATTCCCGTAGACTTGCCCTCCTTCGACGAAGCCTAAGACTTGCTGCGCCGAAGCCACGACTTCCCATGCAACAGGTAACGCTTGCTCGCTGTGGGCTCTTTCTGCACTCGCCTCAACACTTTCTTGAGTTTGTGCCCCGCCTTCACGTAGGCAAAGATCACATCAAATCCTCCCGTTCCTGCTGACGATAGCTTCACGTCACCCACATTCAGCAGGCCCAACAAGCCTCTCTTATCGACATCAATACGACGAATGTCAGAGAGCCGCACCTCCTTGGAACTCTTAGCGATCATTCCTTGCACAATCTCCGCCCTCGACCGGGTGATATAGTAATTGTCAAACGAGCGAAGAATCAGAAGTAGACCAAAGGTAAGGCCAGCCAAACCAAAGCCCCCCATGGACAGCGAGTCGTCTGACAGCCCGATCATCGGCCCCAGCACTAACAACGCCAATGATCCAACCACCAATAAAATCACCGTTCCCAGCAGCTTGGGGTAGCCGAAGATGTGAGGATGCAACCTACAAATGACCTCGTCTGAATCCAACTCAGCCTGCGCGGCCTCCCCCGCAGGCTCATCTGTGTAATCGTCATCTTCGTCTTCGTCGGCATACCAAATGCCGTCTTCCCACGCCACCTCTTCAAAGTCATCCTCGTAATCTTCATCTTCATCTTCATCTTCATCTTCATCTTCATCTTCATCTTCATCTTCCACTTCCACTTCCTCTTCCTTGGGCTCCTTCCTCTTATCAAAGAGTTCCGCCACCTCGCGAATCTCTCCATCACCAGCCCGGATACACAACGTTGCGAACACAATCTCTCCGCTTTCTAACATCGCTGCTAGTTCTTCCTTTGAGAAGGGGCCATACTTGCGGCCACCATCGATCAGATTATAGACGCGTTCCGCCATGCCATGATCTCATTAGGCTTCCTCCCGGATATCGACCGGCGGCAACCAGTCCTCTCGACGCATGAGTTCTGGAATATCGAGCATGAACACTCCAGAAGGATCCACTTTTTGAAGTTCAGCAAAGAGCGGGGTCATCCGATCCATCTCCGCCACGGCCGTGTGGACCAGCGAGTGGAGAATCGTCTGAGGAAAGGTCTCCTGAGCGCGATCAAAGAGATTTGTCGCTCTGAAGAGTGCTTGCCGTGGACCCCAAACGAGTTCGAAATTCCCTACGGTCAGCGTTTCTGAAGTCCGCATAAGAAGCTCCGAAAGTTTCAGCAAATGATAGGACTCGAAGGAGAAGGGAGACGTCGCCACGACATGAATGGCCCCAATGGGCTCGAAGACCTGCACATGAATCGGCACCCGAGTGTGGTGAGCCTCAAAGGAAGCCTGAAGAACCTCTCGGTCCGGCACGACATCGAAGCCCCACTGCTTCGCCTCAAAGGCTTCTTGAATTACTTTGAATAAGGCGGGCATCTGAGGCGACTATCCCCCAATGCCTTTCTTGGTCAAGTGATGGGAATTCCCATGCATCAGGTAAGGAAACCTTGTTAATTAGACGTTCACGCTATGAGATGTCGTACATTCCTCTCTCGGAGCCTCTTGCTGGGAGGTTGCCTGGTCTTTCTAACCCAGTTGCTTCCCGCAGAAACGAGTCTTCAGGCCGCCTATGAAGCTGCCTAAAAACGTCATGATTGGAGTACCATAGCAGAAACCGCGATCCGCTGTTTGGAGAAAGATCCGAATCAGCACGCACTTATGGGAAGCATTGCGGCTGCCAGACTTCACCAAAGCGATCTCCAAGATTGCGCCAAATGGCTCGCTCGCTGGGAAGCTTCTGTCGATCAACCAACAGTCGAGATGTTTGCCCTACGAGGAGAGCTTGCTCTAGGAGTCTGTCGGACTTTACCAAGTTGCGGTTGATGCTAGAATTTAAGCTATGAGCGCCCGCTTCGTAGATGTCGACCGTAACAC
>JAACDM010000433.1 GCA_009936795.1 Verrucomicrobiaceae bacterium
CTTGTGCGTGGTGGCCGGGTGAAGGACTTGCCAGGTGTGCGCTACCATGTGGTGCGAGGTGCCTTGGATACGCTCGGCGTGGAGAAGCGCCGTGCTGGTCGTTCCAAGTATGGTGCTAAGAAACCCAAGGCCTCCTGATTTTAGTTTTTAACCTCTTTTAATCATGGCACGTAGAAAACGCGTTTATCACAAGCCGGTCCTCCTGGACGCTCGTTACGAGAGTCCTTTGGTGGCCAAATTGATCAACAAGCTCATGCGCTCTGGGAAGAAGTCTCTTTCGGAGCGGATTGTTTACAAGGCGATCGATCTTTCCAACGAGGGTTCCGACAACGTCGATCCCCTTGAGGTCTTGCACCGCGCGATTGAGAATGCTAAGCCGCGCGTCGAGGTGAAGTCTCGTCGTGTGGGTGGTGCAACTTACCAGGTTCCTATGGAGGTAACCGTGGAGCGCCAAGAGTCACTCGCGATGCGTTGGATCCTCGGCTTCGCTCGCGGCAAGAAGGGTGTTCCAATGCATCAGTGCTTGGCCAATGAAATCAAAGAAGCTGCCAAGAACCAAGGCAGCGCCGTGCGTAAGCGCGATGAGACGCACAAGATGGCTCAGGCCAACCGTGCGTTTGCTCACTTCCGCTGGTAGTTCGCGTCACCGCGGTCACTTCGATGAACATGCCTAACAACCCCAACCATCCGAAGCGCTCCTATCCCTTGGAGCGCACGCGGAATATTGGGATTGCGGCGCACATTGATGCGGGCAAGACGACGCTGACGGAGCGCATCCTTTTTTATACGGGGATGATTCATCGGATCGGAGAGGTGCATGATGGCAATGCGACGACTGATTGGATGGAGCAAGAGCAAGAGCGTGGTATTACCATCACGTCGGCCGCGGTTTCCTGTGTGTGGAAGCAGAAAGCTGAAGAGGGGATGGTCAAACTGTCCTCGGGTCAGAATCAGCGTGTCAATATTATCGACACGCCAGGTCACGTTGATTTTACCGCTGAGGTCGAGCGTTCGTTGCGAGTGTTAGATGGGGCCATCGCTGTGTTCTGTGGGGTTGCTGGTGTGCAGCCTCAATCCGAGACTGTGTGGCGCCAGGCGAACAAGTATGGTGTTCCTCGCATTGCTTTCATCAACAAGATGGATCGCGTGGGCGCTGACTTTAATCGCGCGGTTGGTGATCTTCGCGAAAAGCTAAAAGCTAACGCTTGGCCCGTGCTGATTCCGATTGGATGCGAAGAAGAGCTGCGCGGTCAGATCGATATTCTTAACCAGCGCGCTGTCATCTATCAAGATGATGATGTGCTAGGATCTACTTACCGCATCGAGGCTATTCCTGCGGATATGGTCGACGGTGCTGAAGTGGCTTTGGAGGCCTTGCGTGAGCAGATGATCGATCTCGATGAGGAGGTTGGCATCAAGTTTCTCGAAGAGCAGGAGATCACGGTTGAAGATCTTAAGCAGGCCATTCGTCGCCAGACAATCGGGAACAAGTTCGTGCCTGTGGTTGGTGGTTCTGCATTCAAGAACAAAGGTGTTCAGTATTTGTTAGACGCTGTGGTTGATTACTTGCCCGGGCCGCTTGATGTGGCGGCAACTGAAGGGCTCGATCCTAACGATCATTCCAAGACGCTCGAAGCGATCACGAACGACAACGAGCCGTTCTGTGCATTGGCGTTCAAGTTGTGGTCAGACAAGTTTGGTAAGCTGGTCTTCTTCCGGGTTTACTCTGGAATGATCTCGAAAGGTGATCAGGTTTACAATCCGCGCACGGGTAAGAAGGAGCGCGTTGGACGACTGATTCAGATTCAGGCGAACGACCAGAAGGATGTCGATACCTGTTACTCGGGTGACATTGCTGCGCTGGTTGGTGTTAAGAATGTAGTCACCGGTGACACGCTTTGTGATTCGCGTCGCGGGATCATGTTGGAGCCGCCTTCATTTCCGGAGCCTGTCATTTCCATGGCGATTGAGCCACGGACGACCGCTGATTCTGAGAAGATGGCAACTGCGTTGCAGCGCCTCTCCGACGAGGATCCTACCTTTATCGTGAAAACCGACGATGAGACGGGTCAGACGATCATCGCTGGTATGGGCGAGCTTCACTTGGAGATCCTCAAGGATCGCATGAAGCGCGAATTTAAAGTCGAAGCAAACGCGGGTAAGCCGCAGATTGCCTATCGAGAAACGATCACGGCTGAGGCGAAGGGTGAAGGGGTGCTCAAGAAGCAAAGCGGAGGCAAGGGTCAGTATGGCCACGTGATTCTTCGCGTGACGCCTAACGAGCGTGGCAAGGGGCACACCACTGAGGACAAAGTCGTCGGCGGCAACATACCCAAAGAGTTTATCAATCCATGCTTCACAGGGATTCGCGAGGCAATGATGAATGGCGTCGTTGCCGGACATCCTGTGGTCGATGTTCATGTGGAGCTTCTGGATGGTTCCTCCCATGACGTGGACTCCACGGAGCAGGCCTTCAAGATGGCGGCGATCTTTGCCATGCGCGATGCCTTCCGGAGCGCCTCGAGCATCATGCTAGAGCCGGTCATGGCTGTTGAGGTGACCTGTCCGAACGAATTTCAGGGCGATATCATGGGCGATCTCAACCGTCGCCGTGCTCGCGTCGCCAGTATCGAGACCCGCGATGATTTAAGTGTGGTCAAAGCCGAAGTTCCGCTGGCGGAAATGTTTGGCTATGCTACAGACATCCGCTCGCTGAGTCGCGGTCGTGCAGATTACTCCATGCTGCCTTCCCGCTTCGAGCCGGTGCCGCAAGCGGTTGTCGATCAACTCACTGAGCAATATGGAGGCGGGTATTAAAAAGCCCTCTTTGATTTAGAATCGAACCTTTCGAACCATGCAAAACCAAACTATTCGCATCAGACTCCGAGGCTACGACCATCGTATCCTCGACAAGTCGACCTTGGAGATCGTGGAAACCGCGAAGCGAACTGGCGCCAAAGTGTCCGGCCCAATCCCGTTGCCCACGCGCATTGAGAAGTTTAGTGTGAACAGTTCACCTCACGTGAACAAGAAATCTGCCGACCAGTTTGAGATGCGCACGCACAAGCGCCTTCTCGATATTGTGGCCCCAACGGCACGCACGGTGGATGAGTTGAAGAAACTCAATCTTCCCGCCGGTGTAGACATCTCCATTAAGATCTAACTTTAAGAACGCCCTTCATATCCCATACCATGAGTTTAGGACTATTAGGTAAGAAGCTAGGCATGACCCGCGTCTATGATGACCAGGGGAAGGCTGTTCCTGTGACGGTCGTTGATGTCAGCGGCAATCAGATTCTTCAGCGCAAGACTTCTGAGAAGAATGGTTACTCTGCTGTCCAAGTCGGTTTTGATGATCAGAAAGAGTTACGTTTAAACAAGCCAGCCAAGGGGCACGTCGCTGCTCACGGAGGCACGCCGAAGAAGTTGGTGCGCGAGTTTCGTTTTGAGAATGACGACACCTTGCCTGGTGATGAGGTGAAGGATCTTGGGCCGACTTTGTTTGAGGCTGGTCAGTGGGTCGATGTCATCGGGACGACGAAGGGCAAAGGCTTCCAAGGCGTTGTGAAGCGTTACAACTTCGGTGGTCTTCCTCAGTCGCACGGTTCCATGATGCATCGCCGCCCTGGTGCGGTTGGTTGTGGCACTTGGCCTGGTCGTATTTGGAAAGGCCGCAAGATGCCTGGTCGTCACGGGAACTACCGTCGTACTGTCCAGAATCTGAAGATTGTTCAAGTGCGTGAAGAGGATGGTGTCATCCTCGTGAGCGGTGCCCTCCCCGGTGCCAAGAGTGGCTACGTCGTTGTGCGTCCCGCGATCAAGAAACCTTTGCCCCAGGCGAGCTAGCCGGAAATTAGATCATGTCAGGATCAGTTTTAACAATGGATCAGGCGGCTGAAGCCGAGATCGCCGTGGTGACGGGACATACAGGTTCCCAGGCCGTCCACGATCTCGTCACGGCCTACCGTGCCAATCGCCGCACAGGCAGCGCGAACACCAAGACGCGTGGCGAAGTCTCGGCTACAAATGCCAAGCCTTGGCGACAGAAGGGAACTGGCCGTGCGCGTGCGGGTCGGTCAAGCTCTCCTATCTGGCGCGGTGGTGGCACCGTCTTCGGCCCTCGCCCTCGCAGTTATGCCAAGCAGGTCAACAAGTCGACTCGCAAACTCGCTTTCCGTGCTGCTCTCGGTAGCCGCATTGAGGATGGCGATGTGATGATGGTGGATGACTTTGCGGTGAATGATGGCAAGACCAAGAGTTTCGTGGGTGAGCTTCATGCACTTGCGGGTGGACCTAAAGTGCTCATTGTGAGCCAAGCTTTTGATGAGAGGACCTACCTTGCTGGCCGCAACGTGGGCCCTTCGCTTCTCATGACTGCCGATGAAGTGAATGTTGAGCAGCTCTTACACTACGACAAGGTTGTGTTGACCCAAAGTGCCTTGCCGATCTTAGCCCGGAGGACACAGAAATGAGGGATCTTTATCAAGTCATCAAGTCTATACGCCTGAGTGAGAAGGCGACCTACCTACTCGAGGAAAATAACGAGTATGTCTTCAAGGTTGATCGTGCTGCGAACAAGCTTGAAATCAAGCGCGCCGTTGAGCGTCTTTTCAAAACCGAGGTCGTTGCTGTGCGAACTTGTAATTATCGTGGCAAAAAGAAGCGCGAGCGTCGTGCGGACTTTGGTCGCACCGCTCATTGGAAGAAGGCCGTCGTCAAATTGAAAGACGGTGAACACATCGAGCTCGTCTAACTACCCCTTTTAACTCCCGAAGGACTAACTTCTAACAAGAAGATCCATGCCTTTAAAGTCTTACAAACCAGTCACTCCCTCCAACCGCTATAAAATGTGGTCGGATTTCAGTGAGATCACCAAGACCGAGCCGGAGAAATCTCTGCTCGAGCCTAAGAAGCGTTCTGGTGGTCGCAATAATCGCGGTCGTATTACCTGCCGACACATTGGCGGTGGTCACAAGCGCAAGTATCGTCTCATCGATTTTAAGCGGAAGCGCCGTGATGAGCCTGCAAAGGTGGTTGCGATTGAGTATGATCCCAATCGTACAGCGCGGATTGCCCTTCTCGAATA
>JAACDM010000434.1 GCA_009936795.1 Verrucomicrobiaceae bacterium
ACGCCGACTTCTTTCTCGCCGACTTTGCCCCAGTAATCGACCCATTTGGAGGCTTTGCCCCACAGGTCTTTGTCCTTGTCGCCTTCGCTGTTCACGGCTTTGCCATTCGCCACATCGCCCTTGAGTCGTAGGTTGGCGTGCGAGCGTATGGCCATGGTACCTTCTTTCGTATCACCGAAGACAACGTCACCCTGAGTGGCTTTGATGGTGATTTGAAAATCCAAATAGCGGTTTCCTTCATACACGCCAAACGCATAAGCGCGTTCGTCCTGACAGATCTCTTTATCACCGACCAAAGAGAGCCACTTGTTCTTCACTTTTAACGTCGCACGGTCTTCTCCATCGTTCATGCTGACGACTTCGGTATGTACGATCTTGCCCCCTTTCTCGGGGTGAGCCTTGCCACCGCCATGCCAGAAGTCGAGACCATTCACATCACCGTGTGAGTACCAAAGTGAGGTGTGGTGTGGATGATCTTCAGCTTCACCAGGAACGGTCTTGGCGACTGGATAGGCGCGGGTCATGGGCACCTCGTCTGGTCCATGAAGAGGATAGAAGCAGGGGACACGGAGATCCTTCACCTTGTAAGCGGTAAAGAGCTTGTCGTCGATGTGAACTTGATAGTCACTATCGACTTCTTTGATCGTGACTTCTGCTACAGATTGCGTGACACTACCAAGGAGCGCGACAAGGAAAAAGAGATAGGGTTTTTTCATAACGAGAGTTTATTGAGTTAGGAAGGTTCAAAGATGCTTTTTAAATAGGCGAGGCTCTCGACCGCGATCGTTTCGGGATCAGGTGAGTAGTCGAAGACCTCGACGGAAAGATAACCTTGGTAGTCAATTGACTGCAAGGCTTCTGCGATGGGGTCGAAGTGGACGTCCCCGAAGCCGGGCCCTCGCAGGTTGGGGTCGTTCGTGTGGAAGTGGACGACGTGCTCGCGGCTTTCCGAGATGATCTCTGGAATGGACTTCGATTCATCGCTCATCGCCTTCACATCCAGGTGGAGCTGGCAAGCGGGGTGATCGACCTGCTTGATCAAGCGCACCGTTTCTTCCGCTGTGGTGAGGAAATTGGTCTCCTTCCGGCCGAGGGGCTCCATAGCAATGGTGACGCCGAGATCCCCGGCGACTTCGCTGATGGCGCGTAGGGTGCCGGCCGCCCGTTTCGCGGCTTCGTCGTAGTCCCAATCGTCTTGTAGGTTGCGCTGGTTTGGGCTGCCCCACACCATGATGGTGCCTCCCATCGAAGCGCAGATCCGCGCGAGGTGTTGACCGAACGCGACGGTGTCTTTCCGCAGCAGATCGTCGGGCGTGGTCAGGTGGAGCCATGCTGGTTTGACTAACAACCAGTGCAACCCGACGACAGCTAGACCTGCTTCGGTAGCTATCTTGGCATGTTCTTTTGCCTCTGCTTCGGTTAATTCACGAGGATCTTCCTTCAAAGTGAAGGGGGCAATCTCGATGGCGTCATAGCCCGTCTTGGCGATGTGGGCGCAGGTGTCGGCAAACGACCAGTTCTGGTAGGTCTCGTTGCAAAGGGCATATTTGGGTTTCATCCCGCGAAGCTAAGCAAAGCGCCCGTGATGACAAGCCTCAAGGGAGGAGCTTGTGTCTCGGCACGAAGTGGGAGGCCTCTGCCAGGAGGCTGGCTGGTGGGCGCTCTCCGTTCTCACTCTGCCAGTAGGCGAGCCATTGCTCCCACGGCAAATCACCCTCGGAAAAGACGAGCTGCTTGGGGTTGACGGGAGGGAGGTCGAGAGCCCTGGCTAAGCTAGAGGGATGCGGGCGAATGGTGCCCCAAGTCGAGCGTAAGCCATAGGTGACGGGCGTCGACCGTTCTTCGGCAGCCCACACTTCTAGGTCTGAAGAGGATAAGTGATAGAAGGCGTTTGGCTGGGTGAGCGCATGGCGGATCTGTTCGTCTACGAGTTCGACACCGGAAAGTTTGTAGATGCCTGCTAGGGATGATGTAAAGATGTCTTGTTGCGCTGGGGTGAGATCTGAGACCCAGCCGGGGGCGACAACGCGAGCGACGAGCCAGTCACTCCGCGCTTGAAAGAGCAGTTGCAAGGGGGCCGTATTTGGTGGCGCTTTCGGCCCCTTGGACTCGATCTGAAGCGCGATCATGTTCGGCAAGAGCTGGATCTTGGTTGCTTCCAAGCCTAGCCCTCTCATCTCGGGATGTTGGCGGAAGGTTGCGAAGAGTTCGCGCTCGGTAAAGTGACGAATGGCGACTTCGATGTGGCGCAGCCTCTCTTGAAGGTGATCCAACGATTGTCTCCGACGCAGTGAGTCGGATTGTTGTTCGACACGGCGCATCTTTCCATGCAGCTTTGAAATTGTGCCAGAGTGGAAGCCTGGCTTGAGCAAGCGAGGAACCGTCTCTCCATGGAGGCCGACCGCGACAGGTTTGAGCATGGGATCGCGATTGGCTTGGTAGAGCTTCCAGTTAGATTTCAGCTCCCAGACAAGGAAGCCGATGACACCAGGCGTGAGGAAGACGATGGCGGCCGCGACCGTGTTCGCCATGGCCGTTCCTAACGCTGGAGCGATCGAGCTGGAGATCGTGAACTGCATCGGGATCAGGAGCTTGTGCGAGACGGTGACCACCGGGAAGTGCTTGATCGGGTTGATCTGAGGCTCTACGAGCAAGGTGATACAGAAGCGAATCCCGTAGGCGACGACGGCCCAGATACTTCCCAAGATGACTTTCATCCACATGGAAACCTTGTTCTCACCGGTGCGGAACAAGAGCCATTCATCTATGGCGTAAAGGATGCGCTCTGTCACTTCCATAAACTGCCGGAAGATGGTCATGATGGCTTCGAACACAGAACGAATAATCTGAACGCGGAACTGGTACCAGGCCCGCGCGATCCACGCGCCAACCCGTTCCTCAAAGCGTCGTCCAAAGGTGGAATTGAAGAAGAAATCGAGTCCTGTAAAGATAAGTAGAAACGTGGCAATCGCTGTGTAGCGATTGAAGTCTACAAAGACGGTGGCCAGCAAGTAGACCAAGGCTGTTGGGATCAGCGGGGTGAGCAAGTACCTCCTCAAGGCTTTGGCGATGCGACTGCGTAAGATTACTCGTGCCCATTGCAAGCTCATGATCCATTTTGGAAAGTCAATCAGCAGATGTTTCAGGGCGCGAAAAACGGTTTGGGTAACGGCCCAAACAAAGCCTCGGAAGCCGTCTGAGTGGATCAGTCCCAGGAGGAAGATTCCGACGAGGACGACTGCGGGAATGACGTTCGCAAACTGATAGAAGATATCGCCCTCAAACAACGTGCCGCCTCGCCACGACTCGGGAACGCGAGCCTTATCAAAGATGGCAACCGGGATATTAAACGTTGTCGACTGATCCAAGGCCGACTCGGTAATGCCAC
>JAACDM010000435.1 GCA_009936795.1 Verrucomicrobiaceae bacterium
TACTCAAGACGAAGCTGCCCAAAGCCAAACTTATCTGGGCCAGCAGCACCCCTGTCACGGCCAAGGGAAATCCAACCCAACTTGAGCCCCAGATCAATCCTATCATCGTCGAACACAATAGACTCGCCGCCAAGGTCATGAAGGAAGCGGGCGTCCCAGTCAACGACTTCTATGCCATGCTGGACGCGAAGCGCAGCCTTGCCAAGGGCGACTGCTTTCACTGGACAGGTCCCGCCTACAAGTTGCTCGGCCAGAAGGCGGTGAACTCGATAGTTTCAATTTTAGTTGAGAGGTAGCCTGCTCCTGTGGCTTCGACTACCCGTTGAATCTACTGAGGCCAGTCTCTACATGCTCACCAGCGTTGCAAACGAAACGTAACTCTGAGGAGATCTGGTCCATCTGAATCTAAAGCTTCGAGGACAACATGATAAAACACTGCCCCACCTTTGCTGCCATGTCCATCATCTTGGCCTGCTTTGCCCCCATGCTTGCTGCCGCAGAGAACCCCATGGAAGGACCGATCGCTGTCTTTCTCGGCAAGCCCCAGCTGGAAGTCCAGCCGCTCTTCAACATAATACGCCACCCCAACGTTGTGGTCACGCTGGCGGGGACGGTTCTGGCCACCTTGGGAGACAAGAAGCTTCTCGCGCGTCGCAGTGTCAATGGCGGCAAGACCTGGGGAGACGAGATCATCATCGCGGAGCCAGCCTTTCAATCAGGGGGCTTGACCGTCGACGAGACCACCGGAGATATCCTAGCATTTGCCGAAGACAAGCACCCGCCCGCTCCTTTGTCGGTCTACCGCAGCCAAGACGACGGAAAGACTTGGCAGAAGATAGACGTCACCATTCGTCCCGACACTCGAGGCAACGTGCCGTCAATGCACATGAATGAACACGGCATCACCTTGCGACATGGCAAACACGCGGGCCGATTGATTCGCGCGGCCCGCCATTACGGCGAAGCCAATTACCCTAAAGAACATTGGCCGACGCACTACTCCACCGCCATCTACAGCGACGACCGTGGGAAAACCTGGAAGACCAGCAAGCCGTTTGCAGAGATGGGAACCGGCGAAGCCGGAATCGTCGAATTGTCCGACGGTCGGCTCTACTACAATGTCCGCTCGCATTGGAACGCGAAGAAGCCGCCATTGCGACGACGCGAGGCTTGGAGCAACGACGGTGGTGAGACCTGGACCAGCTATCGGATCGTTGAGATCCTGCCGGATGGACCGCAGGACACCAACTACGGATGCTTCGCTGGCCTCATCCGCCTACCCATCGCAGGCCGAGACATCGTGCTCTATAGTAACTGTGATAGTCCATCGGGTCGCAGTCATGGTACGATCTGGGTGAGCTTCGACGGCGGCAAGACCTGGCCTTTGAAGCGGCTCGTGTGGAAAGACGCCTTTCAATATTCTTCACTCTCCGCAGGACGCCCTGAGACACCAAGCGAAGGTTGGATCTACCTGCACTTTGAAGGCAAACTCCCCCAGGCCCACGTGGCTCGGTTCAACCTCTCCTGGCTCATGGCCGGCGAGCCGACAGGCGATGGCGATGTACCTGCGGCACCCTGAGACCATCTCTCACGTTGAGGCTTCCCCAAGATCGGAGTCGGCGTTACCTTGATCTCCTGCTATGAAGCTCTTCGACGTTCGTACCTTCCTCCTCCTTGGAATAAGCTTCCTACCCCTTCTGGAGTCGACACAGGGAGAGGTCTCAGTCGGGAATCGCCTGGCCTATCTCGACGATCCAAACAACCCGTGGCTGATGGATCGCGGATCGGCGCAGCTCATCACGCCGCAATGGATCGGGGAAATGGGGGTAGAAGCGGCCATTGTCTTGGCAATTGATGACATGTCAGGGGACGGTCAGCATTTTAGAAATTACCTCTCTCCAATCATTGACCGTCTGCAGGACATTGATGGGCGCGGTCCCGTTAGCATCACGTGCAATCAACCTGAGCCAGCGCATCCGAACATGCAGTGGTTCTTGCAGCAGGGCGTTTCCCTGGAGACGCATACCATAACGCATCCCTGCCCGCTCTTGCAACGGCACCGTTTCCGCAGGGCTGTGATCGATTACCATGGTTGCGTTGATTTGTTAGCTCAAATTCCTAACAATAGTTCAGTTGGTTTTCGGTTTGGGTGCATGGATGGGCAGAACACGCCAAGCCCAAGAGCTTATGCAGAGATTCTCAATGGCGTGTCTCCTAAGGGCCATTTCATGTCCATGAGCACCAGTGTGGGGATGGTCTTTACCACGGAGGATCCTGAACTGCCCAAGGCGCTCTTTGATCCGAACATGGGCGGGGCGAACCGATTCTCACGCTATCTCATGACGGGGTTTGTCAATTATCTTGAAGACTATCCTTACCCCTATGTCATTGGGAACAAGATCTTGGAATTGCCCTTTGTCTATCCGAACGATTACACCGGTCAGGCACTCTACGGAGCTCAGAATCCTATCATGATCGCTGATTACAAGGCGGCGATCGATGCCACCGTGGCCAAGCGCGGTGCGGTGTCGCTGTGTTTCCATGCCGGCGAATGGATGCGCAATGATCAGATGGTCGAAGTGGTGGACCATGCGGATCATACGCACGGTAAGAAGGTCAAATTTCTGAACATGCCCGAACTGCACGACCTCATGGTGAAGAATCTGCTAGGGGGCCATCCACTGCGGGACGAGAACGGTGAGGACAATGGCGTGCGCCTCCTCGATCTCAATGCAGATGGCTACATGGACGTTGTGATTGGCAATGCGAATGCCAAGCTCACGCGGATTTGGGATCCCTCCACCAGCAATTGGAAAGAAAGCTCGTTTCCATGGCGCATTGATGGGAACGTCCGCTTTGGAATCTTCGATGAGAGCGGTCTGGCGGGTATGATTGCCATTCATGACGCCGCGGTCATGGGTTGGAGATTTGATGGCCAGGAATGGATTTATGAAAAGTCGCTCGGTCGTTCTGAAAAGATAGCGCCCCAGACAAATGGAGCCGATGGTGGAGCCCGACTGCTCGATCTCAACGGCGATGGGATCTGTGAATTAGTCGTTGGGATGACAGGGCATTCTGTGGCTTTTGAAAGACGTGAGGATGGTTGGCAGAAGCTTCCCTTCGCTCTCCCCGAGGGCACGGCCATCGTGACCAACGATGGCGCTGACGCTGGTCTGCGCTTCGCCGACCTCGACCAGGACGGCAATCTAGATATCATTCACTCGGACGGAGATTCCTTTAGCACCTGGCTGTTTGCCAGTATGGAAGAAGGCTGGTCGAAGCAAGGTGTAAGCGGCACGCGTGAGAACGAAGAGCATTCCCGTGATCGCCGAGTAATTCCTGCCATTGTCCGCAAGAATGGAACGAACAATGGGGCGTGGATCAAGCGAGGCCATCTCTATTGGCAGAACGAAGACACGGGGGCTCTCCTCCCCCATCACATTGATCAACGAAGCTTTGCCGATCTGATGGGTGATCACGTGAGTCAACCGCGTTCGCCTCAAGCCTCATTGCGTTCCATGGAAACGCGCCCCGGCTTTGAGATTGCATTGGTGGCGGCAGAACCCCTCGTCATGGATCCGGTGGATGTCGCTTGGGGTCCTGACGGAACACTCTGGATTGCTGAGTTCGCCTGTTATCCGAATGGGCTGGATCATGCGGGCAAACCAGGCTCACGCGTGGTCGCCCTCACAGATACCGATGAGGATGGCGCCTATGATAGACGGACCGTGTTTGCCGATGGCTTGGAAACGTCCAATACCGTTCTCCCCTGGCGTGATGGCGTGCTTGCCGTGGCCCCGCCGTGCATCTGGTTTCTCTGTGACACGACAGGCGACGGCGTCGCAGACGAAAGAACGGTTCTTTACGAAGGCTTTGGCCGTGGCAATGAACAGCACCGAGGCAACGGCTTGGCCTGGGGGCTCGATGGTTGGATCTATGTCGCCAATGGCGATAGTGGTGGAGCCATTCGATCCACCAAGACGGGCAAAGCGTTAGATCTCGGAGGTGGCTTTGACTTACGTATCCGTCCTGACACTGGCGAAATCGAACACGCCACGGGCATGACGCAGCATGGGCGAAATCGTGATGACTGGGGAAACTGGATCGCGGGCAACACCTCCTTTGGATGGCAGATCGCTCTTGAAGATCACGATGTGAAACGCGCCCCCAAGGTCGCCCAACCTTCGGCCAAGCAGAGTTTGCATGGCGTGATTGATCTCTTTCCTCTCAGCCAAGTGTTGAGTCATTGGGAGGGTTACGTGCCGCCGCCAGCCGGATCGCCTGGCAAACTCACCTCAGGCTGCGGGTACACGTTTTATCGCGATCAACTCTTTGATAATCTTATTGAACCGTCAGTCTACTTCTCCTGCCCGGTTCACAATTGTATCCATCGCGATGTCATTGAATGGAATGGTGTCCTCATGCAAACGAGGCGCGCGGCCGACGAATCGCAAAGCGAGTTTCTCCGCAGTCGCGATTCCTGGTTTCGCCCAACCGCACTCCGCACGGGTCCTGACGGAGCACTTTATGTAGCGGATCTTTACCGACTCGTCATCGAGCATCCTGAATGGATCGATGATCGTCTCGAGCGCGAAATGATTGCCGATGGTCGCCTCCGCGCAGGAGAAGATCGGGGACGCATTTATAAAATCCATCCCAAGGGGCAGACGCTAAGAACCCCAGTCAAACTCGCAGGACTGAAACCAGCGGTCCTCGCCAAAGCCCTAGATTCGCCAAACGGGTGGCAGCGCGATACCGCGCACATGATGCTCACCTGGTTGGACGATGCCAAGCAGGGCGAGGCGACGGCGTCCCTGCGTCAGGTCCTCGCCAGCACCCTGCCGCAGGCACGGCTACAAGCTCTGAGCGCCCTAGCAGACACCAACACGCTGACCGCAGACGACGTGCAAGCAGGTCTCAACGATTCCCATCCAGGCGTGCGCCTTCATGCCCTGCGTGTGGGAGAACGGCTCATTGGTCAGGAAGAACGCCTCGGGCTTCTCGCGCTGCATCTTCTCCAAGACGACGACGCTCACGTGCAACGACAAGCGGCGCTGTCTCTCGGTTCCTGGAACGATCCGCGAGCCGGCAAAGCCCTGGCAACCTTTCTCTTGGTTCAAGCGAAACGCCCCTATCTTCGCGCGGCGGCCCTCACGTCTGCGGCTCGTTTCCCCGATGAAGTCCTCCTCACCGTGCTCGAGGCTGAGCGAACGCCAAGCACCGCGGCTCTCACCAATGCCTTAATGGAACTCTTGGGAAGTGATGCCCGGCGTCTCGTGCCGCGTCTTCTTGCTCGAGTTGCGAAAGCAGACGCCAACGACGCTTACCAAGCCTGGCAATATGAGGTCGCCTCCAAGATCCTGGCAACCGTCGACAACCTCGCGTCACTCAAAGAGGAAATGGCTCCCATGCTCGCGGCGGCGCGAACGGCGATCGATGATTCGCGGGCCTCATTGGAAAATCGCCTCGCCTCGGTGGCGTTCCTGACATCAGGACATAAGTTTCCTGAAATCGATGGGAGTCGACTGACGAAACTCCTCGATCTGAGCACGCCTGTTGAGCTGCAAATTGCCGCCGTCCAGGCGCTCCTCAACGGGAATGACCCCACGATGACCAGGCAATTGCTCGCTGATTGGCCCAAATATGGACCTAAAGTTCGATCAGCGTTAGTAGACGGCTTCTTGAAACGAGAAGATCAGCTGCCCAACTTCTTTGCTGAACTCGCGGTGAATCGTGAACTGCGAGCCTCCCTTGACGCGACCAGAAGGCAGCGACTGCTTCGCCACGAGAACGAAGCCATTCGGAAGCAAGCAGAGACACTGCTAGGCGGAGCAACCAATCGCAATCGTGCGGAGGTCATCCAACGTTACACGAGCGCGCTTTCCATCGCGGGTGACCGGCAAAAAGGGCGCGAAGTCTTCGCCACCCACTGTGCTGCTTGCCATGTCCTGGACGGGATTGGCAACGCCATCGGCCCTGACATAGCCGCCCTCACAACGCGTACCCCTCAAACTTACCTCACGGCGATTCTCGATCCCAATCAATCGGTTCAAGAGAACTGGATGCAGTTCGTCGCCACCATCAAGGATGAGAGAACCCTGGCAGGTGCCTTGGTCGAGGAAACCAGCGCGTCCATCACGCTTGTCGGGATCGATGGCGTGCGTCACCAAGTACCCCGCACCGACTTGGCCTCACTCAAATCGATGGGATTCTCACTCATGCCAGAGGGACTTGAAGCGTCGATTTCCGTAAGCGCCATGACCGATCTTCTCGCCTACTTGCAAGTCGCCGGTGAACCACGAAAGAAGTTTGAGAACAACGAACCAAAGCTCATGTCTCAGGCCAACGACAGCACCGTCACGCTTCCAGCCTCAGTCGCCGAAGTCTACGGCCCAAACATCCTCTTTGAGCAGCGCTATCGAAACCTCGGTTTCTGGAGCAGCGAACGGGATCGCGCCGAATGGACCTTTCACCTTAGCGAAGACGGCGACTTTGACCTCTGGGTCGACTGGGCCCTCCAGGCTGGCAGCGACGACGGGCGCATCCTCTTCGCCGTCGCCAACAAGACCCTCAGTGCCGATGTCCCGGCTACAGGCACTTGGGACGACTATCGCTGGGGTCAGGTGGGAAGCCTTAACCTGGTCGCAGGCACTCATAGGCTGGTCGCTAAGAGCGATGGCCCTTTTCAAGCAGGATCCTTGATCGATCTCAGAACCATTCGGCTCATCCCCAAAGAGAGCGGCCCGATCGAGGATGGCATCGACTGGTCAGTCATCCATGTAGGCACCGAGGTCGCTCCCAAGCCGGGCCCTTATGGAGGCAAGCCACACGCCATTCCAGGCACCATCGAAGCCGAGCACTACGACGAGGGACCCGCTGAGTTAGCCTATCATGACAACGATCCACAGAACCAGGGTACCGACTATCGGAAGAACACGCAGGTCGATATCGAGAAGCGAGACGACGCCTCCAATGGTCACGGCATCGGCTGGACGAGAAAGGGTGAGTGGCTGCACTACACGGTTGAAGTAGCCAAGGATGGAGTCTATCAGATCACCATGCCCGTAGCCTCGGACAAACAGGGCGGCTTGTTTCACCTTGAAATTGAGGGCGAAGATCTCACCGGGCCCATTCGCATCCCGGACACAGGCGGCTGGACCATTCTCAAAACCATCTCGCATAAAGGTGTCCAACTCAAGAAAGGCATCCACACCATCCGCGCGATCATGGACGAGAATGGCCCCTCGAACAGCATCGGCGATATTGACTACTTTAAGTTCTCGCCCGCGAAGTAGAAGCACCCTTCAACGTCACGGAGCAACAACTAACAGAGCTTTAATAAGAGATCCTAGCAACTTATCGATGCCCTTGATTGTTATCCAAAACGACGCGAAATATCGAATACCAGTCTAACGTTACTCTAAAAATTGGGAATGCCTTTTAACGTCTCAGAGCTCTACTCTTTTCCTGTGTTGCCTTGACCTCGTGTACCATTTGGCCATCTTCATCGGAAGTTTCACACAGCACGGGCGCGGCGACGCTACTCTCGATCCAACAAACGCCGCAGATCTGAAACAGTCGGGATCCCAGCAGTAACTAACAATGCCTTACCCTCAGCGTCCGTGACGACCGATGATGGAAGAGGTGGGCCTTCGGTTCCCGTGTGTTTGGCGAGGAAAGCACCTACTGTAGCACGCTCCGTGACCGGCAAGTCGCTCATCAGCTGATAGGCTGGCTTCCATTTCGCAAGATACTTCTCAAGCTTGGCTTGGTTGTCTTCTGGATCGATTGGGATGGCGAAGATTTCGATGCCATCTGCAGCAAGCTGTTTGGTCATGGCATTGATTTGCGGCAAGTGGCGAAGACAGGCTTCGCACCAGGTGGCCGTGGTGACGTAGAGGCGGAGTTTCGTGCCTGGCTTTGCGCCAATGTCACGTGCGGCGACCGCAAACGTTGGTCGTTCGGTTGTTTGGCGATCAGCCACTGGCAGCGACTTGAGATAGGTGCTCACGTCGAATGGTTTGCTAGCACTTTCGCGCACCGTGACCAGGGCTCCTGCGGCGACATTCTGTAATGTGTAGACCTGCCTTGACGATGGCCAACGCACTGTTAGACGTGAGACACTTTCAGCACTGCCAATACCGATCAGCATCGTGTTGCTATTCTGGGCGGAGAATCCTTCGCCACAACGGTGCTCGCGTTTCAGGGTCGGGCCGTTGGTGACTTGAGCAATGACCGTGGCACCGAAACCGTCACGGTTGGTCTGTGCCTTTGATGGAGAAGCAGCGTTGTTGCTACCTTCGAACCTAACAGCAATGACATTGCCGTGATTCTTCATCGCATTGCGGTAGAGATTGAATAACGGCGCGTTAGCATTCACCAGGGCGATGTCCTGCCGACCGTCGCGATTGTAGTCGAAGAGCGCGAAACCACGACCGTCCCCAATGTTGTCCA
>JAACDM010000436.1 GCA_009936795.1 Verrucomicrobiaceae bacterium
ATGCCCGCGTGCTCTGTCAGAACATTTCGGCGAGCCTGGCACTTACGGCGCAACCAGCACTCGATGAGGAGACCAAAGAATGTCGCGAAAACTATCAAATCAACATGAAACGAGCCATCGGAGTCATCCGAGATCAGTTCTGTCAGTTAGTGAAAGCGACGAATCAGCAATTGAGAGAATGGTTGAACAGGATATCGAGACGCTTGATCAAATCCGCCTGCATCGTGAGGCCAGGGCGATCCTACCCGCGAGGCACTCCTCGCAGAATTCCTCCCTCCATGCCCTACAAACCGATCGTCTGAAGGATTCCCGCAATTACTTGCCTTAAGCCAATGACATTGATTCATATTGCAGCGAATTCCCATTGCTCCGCAATGGACCTTCTGAGTGACTCAGCCGTTGATGCGCAACTGCTTGCAATTCAGCAGGGCTTACGCATGAACGGAGCGAGAAAGCCTGACTGACTCGTTAGATTATGGAAATTAGCGGGTCCATCCTCTACATCCTCCTGGGCGAGCTCTGTAGCTCAAGGAAATATCTGGCCCCCTTTCTGTTGTAACAGACTATCCTTAACAGACTTATGGCCTATTAACGAATTTCCATGTTCTTCATGCGTAAGCCCTGGCAATTCAGGGGTTCAGGCGGATTTCGGGGATTCCATTCTTGTTTCTAGGCTTAGCGTCTTGAACGTTCGGTTTCAGTGAGAGTTTATGTGAAGCGAAATCTCGTTGGAACAAACTAGAAGATCCAAACATGTTAAGGCTATTCCCATTCTCGTCCGCTCGCAGAGGCCAGCGAAGCAAGGTCGTATTTCTGCATGTGCCAAAGACCGGTGGGACCACGTTCTCACGAGTGCTTCAACGTATATACGGAGATTCCTACGGGTTCTTCGACGATGATGCTGCTGACGTATTCGCCAGGGATCTTGAAGCCTACGGATGCACGGAAGTCCACGCGACGCTGAAAGGAGACCAGCTGGTCTGGGGCACGAAGAACATCATGCAAGAGTCGAATTGGCGACTCTTTGACGGTGTGAAAGTCTTCGTGATGTTTCGTGAGCCGGTTGCGCACTACATCTCGAATTTCTATCACTCGAAAAAGTTTAAGAAGACACTCGAAAGAACGGCGGCATTCCAGCAGTTTTGTCCCGACACGTTGGATGAGTATTTGGAGAGCCCGCGAAACAACAGCCTCCAGATGAAATTTCTACTGGGGATTGAGCCAGGAGATGACCGAGCGCTTACCGATGCGGATCTTGAGCATGCGAAGCTGTTGATTTCAACGTTAGGAATCAAGGTGGGCATTCTCGAGCGATACAGTGAATCACTGCACCTCTTCGAGAATGTGACGGGTGCCAAGATCTCGCATGGGATCGTCGTGGTCAGGAACAAGAATCAGGTTCCCCAGGCGGAGCGGGTCATAGACGATGCCACGAGGCAGCGGATTCGGATTATGAACGCCCTGGATCAACAGCTCTACGATTACGCGGCAAAGGTCTTTGAGGACCAAATCGCTGGTTGTGGCCCTTGCCCCCGATACAGGTATCTTTCGGAGCACTCGCCGGTTAGGCGCTTGGCCTCTCGGTTCGGCAAATTTTGGCTGTCGACAAGATATGAGATCCCATCTTCGTGACTGCGAGAATGCAACACCATCATCCGAACGTTGCGGTTGCCCAGATTCATCACTCATGAAAGCCTGCGTTGCATCGTTTGAAAGATAACCTATGAGAAAACCAGAGAACGAAATGCAAGCTTGCTAGGAGTCTGTCGGACTTAGATCACCCAATTTCTTTAACTTGTTGATGATCAATCAATTACCTTTTAGATAAAAAATCTCATTCAAAACTTTTATCGTTGATAGTAAACGACTTACAAAAGCAAAAATCGGTAAGTCCGACAGACTCCTAGGAGTTTGTCGGACTTACTGATTAAACGACCCCAGAATGGCGTATTCGAATCCCCCAAAATCGAAATCGTTAATATGCATTTCAACAGCTCTTAAAACATGTTAGGGCGCTATGATTTCTCAAAGTCCGACAGGCTCCTAGCAGCAACCACGCTACTGTCGTCACTTTGTAACGCCTTCTGTCACTCTGTCACTCTGTCACTCTGTCACTCTGTCACTCTGTCACTTGACTAACATGAACCTGATAGCGCTTCGCGATCTCAGGGATCGGCTACTGCTCGCGCAGCGCCTCCAGAGCTACTTTGCTTTTGAAGTCTGCGGTGCATTTACGTCCCTTTTTCATTGATTGCTTTAATTTATTTAGTAGTCGCAACCTGTCCAACTTTACCAAAATGGCTCACTTTCAACGGCCTTCACCCCAAAAGCAATTTCTTAGCAATAGGAACGCAGCGGCAATTGGGGCAAAGAAGGTAAGTGCGGCTAGGGTATCATCTCCATCGAATAGGCTGGGATGCAGGTAGAGTGTGAGTGCCAAGACCCCGGTTATGCCTAAGTCCTGAATCCTCCAGCCATTGCGAAACGTCCTTGAGACCATGGCGAGAATCAGGGGAAAGAGCATCATGTTGTCATAATAGCGGTGGTAAAACAGCACAAAGCCGAGCATGCTCAAAACCCCTGACGCGTCAGATAAATTAAGCCGCTTCCTCAAGTCGAACAAAATCAACAGCATGGCGACGCATGCCAGCAGGATCAGACTGATGAAGGTGGCGGTCCGCGGGTTAATGCCCAGCGCGGAAATCCAGAAGCCAGCGGAATAGTTGTTATCCTTGACGAAGAGCAGCTTTCCCCCAGTCGGCCCTGCCTCGCCGAAATCGGTTGCCGAAACTCCGGTCCACCAAAAGGCACCCATGGAAAGAACTGCCAGCAGACCTAGGCCGAGCCCAAGACCTGTCCACTGGCGTCGCAAAATAAACAGCAGGGCAAAAGACAGGGCAATATGTGGTTTAATCATAGCAAATGCCCAACAGATGCCTGCAAGTGCTTGTTTGTCCCGTTGCAACATGTGCGTTTGCAGGACGATGAGTCCCATGACGATGATTGAGAAATTTCCCCAAGCTAAAGCCGTATAATTCCCGTAGAAAGCCACCGCAAGAGCAGCTCCCAGAAAACCTGCCTGCCATCCTTGCTCACTAAGAATCCGGGTGCCCTGGTGCATCATCGCGAGCAACGCCGCGAGGCTCAAGATTTGCAGTAGGACACGTGCAGTCTCGAAATTTCCCGTGCAGAAAAACACCGCAAACATGGGCAAAGCGTAGGGTGGATAGACCGTGTGAGCTTTGGGCATGGTATAGTCTGCTTGAGGCAAGCGAATATCGGGATACACCTGTCGCTCAAACTCGGCATATTCCCGGGCTCGGTCCTGCAAATCCCTGTCGCGAGCTTGCCAGGCATCGTGCAAACCCTTGCCCAGATAGGCGACCCCACCGAGCATGAGGAAGATCGCCAGCCCGAGGGTGAAGTGGCGGCGGCGAATAGTGGAGAACATCGGCATGGTAATACAGGAAAGAATGGCTGGAACAAGCGCAGTGGGGCGAAATTTTAGACTTCCTACCAATACGAACGCTCAAAACTGGCTTGAAAGAATGCGGCAACTGTCTCGTCCGCTGTCAGCAAATCGTACTATGCCGCTCACCCCAAATCCAGCGATGATTGGTAACTTCCGAGAAATGGGGGGCTAACAGGATTTATGGCCGGAATGAGTTGAAGGCTTGAGGATGCGTTGGGTAAAGACACGCCTGACATTAACCACAGCCCCAAGCCCTTGCAATATACACTCGCTCTCAAAGTTTCCAACAGCATTTCCGATCAAGGTTGCTCTCTCGATGAACTCGTTTCCAAGGTCAGGGATCTCTTCGCCTCTGAAGGGTTACCCGGATTCGTAGTGCTTCTCCTCAGGCTCATTGACGAGTCCGTCAGTGTGGGTATCAATCGTCAGGATAGCCGTTCTATGCCCCATTTGCGTCCCTGTTGTGACGATCCCTGTCTGGAGTCCAAAGGGCTGAGATCACGCGAGATTCGAACGAGCATTGGCCTGTTGGACTTTGGGTGCCGCCACCTGCGCTGCGTGAATTGTCGGAAGACACAGGTGCCGTTGGTTAACTTCCTCAAGTTGGATCGCTATCAGAAGAAGACCGTGGAGCTTGAGCAGATTGTCAGTGAGGTCATCACCGATCAGAGCTATCGACGCACGAGCCAGCACTTGAAGATCATTGGCAACATTGAGATTCCGAAGAGCACGGCTCACGATTGGATCAAAGCAACTCCGTGCGATGCCGTGGCGCAACAACAAGAGTTCGAGTTTGCCCAAATCCTACCGGATGGGACTGGCTACAAGAAACGTCCCAAGGCTCCGGGAGCTAGCAATCGTGGTGAACTGAAAGTCATGATAGGCGTTGATGATAAGG
>JAACDM010000437.1 GCA_009936795.1 Verrucomicrobiaceae bacterium
AAAAGGACACCGAACCCTAGCGATATGGCCATGGGAATCAAGAACTGAGCCTGTATCGAGTTGTCCATCAGAAGCGGCGCAAGTCCCACGAAGGTGGTAATTGATGTGAGCATGATAGGGCGGAAGCGGGCACCCCCGGCGGCGCGGACAGACTCACCCAGGCTTAACCCTTCAGCTCGCTTTCGATTGACGAAATCGACCATGACAAGAGAGTCATTCACGACGACGCCAGCCATGGCTAGCATACCGAAGACCGAGAGATAGGACGGCGTAACATCCATGATGATGTGCCCTAGCAAAGCGCCGATGATGCCAAAGGGCACGGCAACCAAGACATAAATGGGCTGAATCATCGACTTAAATGGAATGGCCAGCAGGGCAAAGAGCGTGAAGGCGAGGACGATAGAGCCGATGATGGTCTTGCGTTTCGATTCCTCGTGCTCGGCGATGTAGCCACCGAAACCAAAGGAGAGTGACTCATCTTGTTGCAGTAGCTCCTCGATTTGCGGCGTGATGGCTGTGGCGATGCCAATGATGTCGACGGTTTCATCCGCTGGCTGTGCAAAGATTTCGATCACTTCTGAACCGTTCTGACGCTCGATGCGCGACGGAGCTTTGACAAAGGCGACATTGGCGACGCTGGCCAGGGGGACTTCGGTGCCGGTAGGCGTGCGGACTTTGAGATTGTCAAAAGTGTGCATCGACTCGCGTTCACGGCGTGGGAGCCTGACCATGACGCGAATGTCGTCACGATCTCTCAGGATCCTTTGAGCCTCCTCTCCATAGAAGGCTTGGCGTACCTGCTGGGCGAGTGATTGCTGGGTGAGACCGACTTCGACAGCCCGCGGTTTCAAAGTGATCTCAAGCTCGTCCATTTCGCGGTTGCTCGAGGCCCACGCATCGTCGATTCCGTCGTAGGTTTCTAACAAGTCATCAATCTGTTCGGCGATCTCGGCTTTGAGAGGAGAACTCTTGCCTCGCAACTCGATTTCAATGGCTTCCTCATCTCGAGAATCATCACCGCCGCCGGTCCGTTCACCACGGATGCGTAAGGAGCGTGCCTCCGGCATGGGACCAATGATAGCTTTCCATCGAGCGGAAATCTCGCTGTTCTTCGGTCCTGGTTCGGTGCGTAGGCTTGGTGGCGTGACTTCGATCCGAGCGCAGCCTTCGTCTTTGTCATAGCGGCTTCCAATCCAGTGTCCGCCTACCGTGGTCATGACATTCTGGATGAGGGATTCGCCCGTCCCTGGATCGACGAATTCTCTTTTCAGCTGATCAATGGCTCCGATGACGCGATCCATGTGCTCGGCGGTTTTCTCAATCGTTGTGTCGTGGGGCATGTCGAGGTAAGCCCCGATTTCAAGCCGGTCGACCGTTGGCATAGAAACGAAACCGAGGCGACCGCCTTGGCAGTATCCGATCATGATCAGAGCCATGGCGACAAAGCCTGCGGTGACGGCATAGCGGTGCTTCACTGCTGCATTCAATGAAGGCTGGTAGACTTTGGCCACAAAGGTCTCGAGACCATCGGCGATCCGTTTCTGAAAACGCTCGAAGAAGTTCAGCTTCGTTCTGCCTGTCTTCAGAAACTTCAGGTGGGCCGGGAGAATGAGTTTGGATTCGATCAGTGAGAAGAGCAGCACGGGCGCGACCACAGGCGGAATCTGTTTGGCAAAGTCGCCCCATTGGCCATCGAAGAAGAGTAGTGCCATGAAGGCGACGATGGTGGTGAGCACCCCGCATGTCACTGGGACGGCCACTTCCTGCGCGCCTACAATAGACGCCTCGAGCGGATCCATGCCTGTCTTTAATTTGGAATAGATGTTCTCACCAGTGACAATGGCGTCGTCCACCACGACGCCGACGACAATGATGAAGCCGAAGAGGCTCATGACATTGGCCGTGATGCCGAAATAGGGCATGAAGAGGACGCCTCCAGCGAAACTGATAGGGATGCCGATCATGACCCAGAAAGCGAGTTGAGGGCGTAGGAAGAGGCCTAAAAGAATGAATACAAGTGCGCTGCCTTGAATCAGGGACCATGTCAGGGTGCTGAGGCGGCCACGGATAGAAATGGATTCGTCGTTCCAAGTGTAGATGTTGATCCCTTCGGGGAAGTGAGTGTCTTTGGCTTGGACATACTCTTTCACTTTGTTGGAAATCTCGATGGCGTTCTCATTCCCGGTACGCATGACTTCGAGGAACATGCAGTTCTCGCCATTGAATCGGGCGATGACGCGTTCTTGACCAAAGCCGTCGTCTACTTTGGCAACGTCTCTCAGGAGAACCTCTGCCCCATTCGCAGCACGAATGGGGATGTTTTCGAAGTCTTCTTGGGTGTAGGCTTGGCCTCGTGTGCGTACGGTCAGGGTGCCACTGTCACTGTCAATGGAGCCCGCCGGGAGATCGAGAGAGAAACGGCGGATGGCGTCGGAGATGTCGCGAAACCCGAGGTTGTAGGAATCGAGGACCTCTTGGTTCGCCTCGACGGAGACTTCGTATTCGCGCGAGCCTTCCATGGACACGCGACTGATGCCATCGATGGCGGTGAGGTCGTCCTGCACCTTCTGGGCAACGCGCCTCAATTCGTACTCTTCCAAGTTTCCTGTGACTGCGACGGAAAGCACTTCGTGCCAATGTGAGGTATCAGGAATGTAGATCCTGGGTTTCTCGGTTTCGCCAGGAAAGGTGGTGATGCCATCTACACGGCTTTTCACGTCTTCCAGAATCTCTTTGATGGGGGCATCAGGATCAATATCTATCCAGAGATAACCGTAATCACGGCGTCCATAGGCGCTGATATCTTCAATGCCCTCGATGCCTTCGAGTGCTGACTCGATCGGAATGAGAACGGACTGCTCGACGTCCTTGGCTGTCCCACCTCGGTAGGACATAGTGATTCGGATATTACTGTAGGTCTTCGCTGGCTGGACTTCTAGCGGAATCTTATTAAGCGCTACATATCCGCCTGAGAGGAGAATGGCCAACATAAGAAAGTTGGCCGCAATGTTATTGTTTGCGAACCAACGGATCATGTCTCTGTCTTCTTGGGAGTTTCTTTCGTCTGCTCGGACTCTTCAGCGACCTTCTCTTGAGAAAGGATCTCCACTCGAGCTTCATCTGGCGTGTATCTCATGCTGCTGGTGGCGAGAAAGGCATTTTCAAAGAGGCCGGGAGAGTGGACGATGAAGTGGTCCAAATCTTTCCAGATCGGCTCGATGATCTGGCGGTCCAGTGTCATTTCCTCTTTCATGACGAGATAGATGCGGTCCACCTGTCGAACGGCTCGGCGGGGGATGACATAGACTTGCTCGAGCACATGTCCTTTAACAGCTCCGATGACCGGTTGGCCGATGCGAAGGGGGCGTTTGTCAGACTCCCGGCCGAAGGGATCAGTGATTCGCGCAATGGCAAAGAGCTCTAACGATTGCTCGTCCAATGTCCCTTCTGTCCGAACGATTTCTGCAGTCCATGTGTGAGGAGAGGTTTCGTCGACGGCATTGCTCAAATCCACTTGGACCGGTGGGTCGGTGCTTTCTTCTGGCAAGTTGAGTTGATCGAGCTCGTGAGCAGAAATGGGAAGCCGAACTTCAGCATAGTCCGTGGCAAAGATGGTGCCGAGTGAGGTGCCGTTCCCCACAGATTGGCCGATACCAACGGTTCGTAGGCGAACACGACCATTGAATGGCGCGCGCACTCGCGTCCGGTCGAGATCACGCTGGGCTTGTTCGAGCTGAGCCATTGCGGCTTTAACGGAGGCTTCGGTTTCTCGCAGTTGTGGCAATCTCAGAACCAAATCGTTGGGCTCTTCATTGTACCCCAGATCATCCCAATTCAGTCTCGCTTGTTTGGCCCTCGCTTGCTCCTGAGCAAAGGTGGCAGAAGCACGAGCGACCTGGGCCTCTGCTGCCAGAACAGATGTCTTGTAGTCGGCATCGTCTAGCTCTATCAGAATATCGTTCTTGGAAAAGAAAGCACCGTCTTCGAAGAGAGGGTTAATTTCTGCGACCTTTCCTGCCACGTCTGCAGTGAGCGTGACTTCGTTGTGCGGCCTTACGATGCCACGCGTCATCACGGTGATTTGATAGTCCTGAAGAGGGATGTCAGCGACGGTGGTCTTGATGACCCGTGGTGTTGCAGGTGGTCTCTTCTCTTCAGGAGGTTCTTTCGACAGCTGGGTGTAAGCAAGTGCTCCGATTACCAAGAAGAGTATTGGAGGTGCTGCGCGAACAGCTTTAGACAGAAATGAACTCATGATCGAGGATTACGTGTCTCGTCGTTGGACGGTGTCGGCGTGGAGAAATCACCACCGAGTGCGAGATGGAGATCGATCCGGTTCTGAAGTCGTTGATTGGCGAGGGAGATCATGGAATTTCGCGCGCTGATGACGCGACGGCGGGCTTCAAGCAGTTCGAGCGGTGAGACAAGTTGTTCCTGGAATCCCCGGTCTGCGAGGTTTTGCGCTTTATTTGCGGTTTCCATCTCAAGTTTTGTCGTCTTTTCTTGTTCTGCCAGATTTCGGTCACGAGCCAGTGCGGATTCCACTTCACGAAACGCGCGGAGTGAGGTGGAGGCAAAGCTTTCTATTGAAGCTTCGTTCTGCGCTAGAGCCTGCCGGGCTTGTGCCGTCGGCGCGCCGCCTCGGTAGACGGTTTGGGCTAGGGAAGCGGCTACGTTCCAGGCGATAGAACGCGGGTCCGCAATGACTTTCAAGAGATCATCACTGGAAGTGGAGCCACCGCCATTTAGACGAATGCTGGGTAGGAGTGCTTTGCGGGAAGCATCTGCACGGGCAGCGGATGACCGCAAGCGAGCAGCCGCAGACACAAGATCCGGGCGGCGCATGAGGAGCTCCGAGGGAAGACCAGCCGGTACTTTGTCAGGTAAGTAAGGCAATTCTGGGCTCCCTTCAATGGAGGCATTTGGATAACGCCCCAACAGCACCTCGAGAGAGCGAGCAGCTTCGTCTTTGGAGAGGCGGCGATCTCGGAGGGTTCGTTCGGATGAGGCTACCTCGTTGCGTCCAAAGATCACGTTAAGAGCGGTGGCATCACCGGCCATGAGATTTCTTTCGGTGATTCGAAAGTTCCGCTCGAACGTCTCTTGCGTCAGCTCAGCAGATTCCACTAACTTTCGTGCCGTGATGAGGTTGCTCCACGCTCTCGCCGTGTTCGCGGCAAGTGATAGTCGGGCGCCTCGGAAATCAGCTTGTGTGCTGAGATAGTCGTTGATCGAGGCTTCCTCCAAATTGCGGAGCCGCCCCCAGAGATCGATTTCCCAAGAGGCGTTGAGCGATAGGCCGTGAATTGAGTTCTGTTCCCAATCACTGAGATCACCATCATCTTCTCGACGAAAGCGCGAACCTGATCGCGAACCTGATCCTGAGGCCGACACTTCTGGTAACCTATTCGAACGCCCCGTGATGGTGCCCTCGCGAGCTGATCGGAGCCGCGCTGCGGTCGCGCGGAGGTCGTTGTTGTGTTGCATGGCCTCGTCCACCAACTTATCCAACTCTTTGTCGCGGAACGTCTCCAACCAGCCCGTAGCAATCTTTCCTTCTGTACCCAAACTCGATTGGGCCCAACGCGTTGGAAGGTTGATTGGTTCTTCCGCGACACGACTTGGCTTTCCGATCTTTAACGCTGTGCAGCCGGGGAGGATTGCCGTGTAGAGAAAAAGTAGTGAAAAAGCGCGCAATATCATGGGGCAGGAAGTACCTATAAGAGGAACTCATGCCGGAAGCAAATGTCGCACGAGGAGCGACATTGAATAGGAGCTTTCTAGCCCTCCGAGTTGGCCGTTAGGCCCTCAAGCTCTAATTTTTTCTCGCCATGCCCACGCCAATTAAACTGGCGGATCTTCATCAAGCGCACGTAGGGCTTACTTCCAGGATGGTTTGCATCCACCTCCCAGCGAACATCGACGATAGGGAAGTAGAGCAAGAGCCACTTGAGCTGTGTATCCAGCTCCTGGCCATAAGTGCTGAACTTGGGAATGAAGCTGAAGCCGCCATTGAGCTCATCCACGGGGGCATCGATTTTATAACACCATTTCTCGTCGCTTCCGGGTACATCATCTGTGAAGTCGTGAGCACGCCTCAGAATAACATTAAAGGTTTTGATTTGACCTTTGCCATCTGGTCCGACCTCGGGATTACTTAGGAAGGTTTCAAGATGAGCGTCCTTGAACTGCACATAGGCTTCCCAATCAGTTTGAAATCCGGTGGAGGTTTCCTCGACAGTCATTGGGAACGAGCCCTTGTTAGTGTCTGTGATGACTTTGAATAGATAGAACTGGTAATTGGAGTTAGGAAGTTTCTGCTTATGCTGGAAGGTTATCTCGGAAACCTCCTCTGGAGCGTAAGGCCTAAACTTGTAATAGGCTGCCATCTTGGCGCGAAGCGCGTCTCCCTGAAGAGATTTTTCAACTAACATTTCCCAGCTCGGTGCTTTCAGGTAGCTTTCCAAGAACCCTTTGGGCTCGTCTAGAATGCCTTCAATGTCTGCAAATGCTGGGTCTTCCTCGATGGGATCTAGTTCAGGCTCGTCAATCAGTCTTGGCGCGGTGTTGTTGGCCAAATGCCCATTGGCAGGAGCAAGCGGTAGTGGCTCGACGTCGACCTTGGCGTCCGTGGGGTTGCCATCTTGCTTTGCTGGAGGATCAGCGTTGATCGAGGCAGTCTCTGGAACGTCTATCTGTGAGGATTGAAGAATATCTTTGATCTTTGGAAGGGCGAAGGCTCCTCCAGCAATTAATCCGACGACAGCAAGAATTCCGATCAACTTGCCTAGGCTTGGTTTGGACTTCTTCTGTGTAACTGAACGACGCTCTCGGGAGTTCCTTCGCGAGCTGTGGCCCTTTAATAAATTGGTTTCTGGCGCAGGTTTTCCGCCTAGTGGAGAGACCGGAAGGGGCGTCGAGGATGCGACGTTCGGATCAGATCCAGTCTCCTTCAAGCCTACTGGTTGCCGAGGAGCGGGCATCGCCTGAGCCGGCGGAGTGGACATGGGTGGCTCTAGAGGAGGTATTGCCTGAGCTGTCGTTGCCTGCTGAACGAGAGGCTGCTGGGCCAAGGGAGGGAGCTGCTGGGCCAAGGGAGGGAGCTGCTGGGCCAAGGGAGGGACAGAAAGTGGCGAAGCAGCCTGCGGGGGCACCACTTGTGCTGGGGACGACTGCCGAACAGGAGCCGCTGCTGGAGGTGCCGCTTGCTGTGGTGGGGGGACTGCCGAGGCTTGCGAAGGTGAAGCCTTAAATTGGGGCGCCGTCAGTTGGTTCTGACAGGTCGGACATGGACCGGTGACGCCAGCCATGGCGACCGGGACTGAGAGTTGCGTCTGACAGCTCGGGCAGGCAAAGCTGATGGTGGTAGATGAAAGAACCATTCCGAAGTAATTTTGGAATAGTATTCCATCGACTTAATTAACTGTAAAAGCTAAAATCATTAGATTTAAGAAAGATCATTCTGCTGGAGGCCTATCGGAGCCTGGATCTTCCTATTTCGGGTCGAGAAGTTCTCTACTTCTTAAAATTCAGCTGATTTCCGTTCAATTTTGTGCCCTTCTTCTCCAGGAGTTCAGGATGTTCGAAGATCTCTTTGTGTAACTTGGGTATCGTTGTGGGGTCGACATCGGTCTTAGCAATGCGGTGTGCCTTGCCCTGCTCGTCGTAAACAGTCTTCAGCACACGAACCACCGAGTCCTTCATGTCACGGACCTGCTCCGTGTCGAGCCGGTCGAGTTCGTCGTAGGTATACTTGAACTTGAACAGCGGCCGACCTGAGCCGTCGAAGGCTAGACCGGATTTTACTTTCCCGGCGCGATCGAGTTGAAAGATACGCTTCATCTTGAGCACCCCGCCAATGTCGTAGGTCTGCTGCTCCATGGTACGCTTTACGAAGTCGCGGTTGGAGAGAGTCTTTGTTTCGTCGTCGTGGATGATAGTGCTAACTACCCGCGACAGTCGACCCTGTGCCTGGACGCTATAGGAAAGGAGAGTGGTGGTGAGGGCGACAGCGCAAAGAATTAATCTCATGTTCTAAAGTAATAGCTAAAGCTTGAGCCTTTCAAGCTCAGAGTTCAGGATCGTTGAGGGCGTCGGCTTGACGGTACAGCTCAGTAGGAATCAGTTGCTCAGCGGGCACGTCTTCTCCTTCAAAGTAAGCGATGATGGTCTTTGCTGTCTGGCGCCCCAAGCGATCGGGGAACTGGATGGGATCAGCGAAGATCTTACCATCTTTGATCGCACGCTTCCCTTCAGGCTGGCCATCAAAGGCGATGATTTTCACTTGGTCAGCTTTGCCAGCTTCCTCAAGTGCTGAATAGGCCCCCAAGGCAGAAGGATCGTTGATGGCGAAGATTCCCGACAAGTCTGGATAACTTTGCAATGCTGCCTGAGTCGTTTCGCGTCCTTTGATCTTCTGGCCAGCTCCTGGCAGCTCTGCCACGATGGCGATCTTGCTGGTGGCAGTTGCATTGTGCTTATTAATAACATCCTTGAACCCTTGCACGCGAAGGAGGCAGGATTCGACCTCGCGTTTGTCGAGAACGAGCACTTTGCCGCCCGCTTCTCCAAGTGCCTCTATCATTGCTTGTCCTGCCATGCGGCCTCCTTGAAGGTTGTCCGAGGCGATGTGAGAGACCACTTTAGCTTCTGGAGCAAGGCATTTGATATCGCAGGTAAACACGGGGATCTCTGCCTTGTTGGCCTCCTCGATGGCCGGTCCAATCGATTTGCTATCACAAGGATTGAGGACAATAGCAGCGACTTGTTGGGCAATGAAATTCTTGATTTGATCGCTCTGCTTCTTCGCGTCCTCATCGCCGCTTACCACAATGACCTCGTAGCCCGCGGCGTTTGCCTCGGCTTTCAAGTTCGAAGAGATGACATTGAAGAAGGGATTGTTCGACGTCAGGGTCGAGTAGGCGATGACTTTGGCCGGGCCGTTGCCGCCAGAATCATTTGAACTAGCTCCTTCGTCTTTGGAGCAGCCGACAAAGATTCCAGTAGCCAGCGAGAGTAGGAAGGTGATCCGTTTCATGTTCTTGATCTAGGAGAGCTAAGTCGACGTTGTAAAGCTGGAACTCTGTAGATTGTCTCGACAGTGTTAGTTAATCTCTGAACACGATCGTCTTGTTCCCATGAATGATCACTCGATCATCAGAATGGTAACGAACTGCTCGGGAGAGGGCTAAACACTCGCAGTCTCGACCCAGACGGACGAGGTCTTCAGGAGTGTGGAAGTGCTCTACCCGAGCGACTTCCTGATCAATGATCGGTCCGGCATCGAGATCAGAAGTCACGTAGTGGGCCGTGGCACCGATGATCTTAACCCCACGCTGAAAGGCTTGCTTGTATGGATTTGCCCCGATGAATGCAGGTAGGAACGAATGGTGAATATTGATTGCGCGTCCTCGAAAGGTTTCGCAGAAGGCCGGTGGAAGTATTTGCATGAAACGTGCAAGTATTAGGAGATTGGCCCCGGAGTCATCGATCGCCTCCTGATAGGTTTCAAATGAAGCCTCCTTGTTTCCCTTCTCGACGGGAATATGGCGGAATGGGATGCCGTAGCGATCCGCAATCGGCTCGAGATCGGGTCTATTGCCCAAGATAATGGGCACCTCAAGTTGGAGATCACCCGAGTAGGTCCGGGCTAGCAGATCCTGGAGACAATGGGCTGCCTTGGTCACGAGAATTGCCGTGCGGGTCTTCTCGCCTGGCGTGCGGAACTCCCACGACGCGTTGATTGAGCGACCAAGGGACTCGAAGGTGTTGACCATACTACGCTGTTTGTCGTCTGAATCTCCAACGTCGATGTGGATCCGGATGAAGAACCATTCGTCGATCGGGTCGGTGAATTGAGACATCTCCAAGATGTTTCCTCCCGACACCGAGATGAAATTGGCCAAGGTGGCGACCAGGCCAGGGCGGTCAGGACACGAGAGTTTCAGGATCATTCGTCCCAAATAAGTCCCTGCTTTGGGGGTGCAACCACAAATGCTCGATTCCATGAGAGATTCAGTTGCTAAACCCTCCTCGAAATCTAGGGTCACGCCCCACCAGCGCACCCTATGATTGATCCCAAGAATATTCGCAACATTGCCATTATCGCCCACGTCGACCACGGCAAGACAACCCTGGTCGATGAGCTACTCAAGGCAGCAGGCACTTTCCGCGATAATCAGGTCGTGGAGGAGCGCGTGATGGATAGCATGGATCTCGAGCGTGAGAAGGGAATCACGATCAAAGCCAAGAACACGTCGATCTTGTGGGACGACAAAGTGATCAACATCGTCGATACTCCAGGTCACGCTGACTTTGGTGCCGAGGTGGAACGTGTCATGAAGATGGTCGACGGCGTTCTCCTGGTGGTGGATGCCTATGAAGGGCCTCAGGCGCAAACGCGCTTTGTCTTGAGAAAGGCGCTTCAGCAGGGGCTCAACCCGCTCGTTGTTATCAATAAGATTGATCGCGAGAATGCGGACGTGGCGGCTTGTCACGATAAAGTGCTAGAACTTTTTATGGAGCTAGAGGCGACGGACGAGCAATTCAATGCTCCGTTTCTCTATGCGTCAGCCCGTGACGGATATGCGATGCGTGAGCTTGATGATGCGCGGGATAGCCTGGTTCCGTTGATTGAGACCGTATTGGACAAAGTGCCCTCTCCCGAAGTTCAGCGGGAGGGCGAGTTTCAGATGCTCGTGTCTAACATCGGCTGGGATGACTATGTCGGACGAATTGCCATTGGGCGCATCCAGCAGGGACAAGTGGAAACGGGCGATCAAGTATACGTGGTAGGGAAGGATGGTAAACGTACCCGGGCAAAAATCACGAAAGTGTTCGAATACTCTGGCTTGGGTGTTAGTCAGTCGGCTACAGGCGTCGCTGGAAACATTGTCGGCATTGCTGGGTTTGAAGAAGTAGACATCGGAGTGACCATTTGTGGCGGGCTGGAGACTCCTGGGCTGCCCTTCGTGGAAATCGATCCAGCTACGATTCAAATGGAATTCGCCATCAATGATGGGCCGTATGCAGGCAAGGAAGGCAAGTATGTCACTTCTCGTCAGATTCGCGATCGTCTTGATCGCGAGACGCGGACGAACATTTCTATTCAAGTCGAAGACGCTGAGAAAGGAGGTACGTTCCGTGTTAGCGCTCGAGGATCTATGCAGATAGCTGTCCTTGTGGAGCAAATGCGTCGCGAGGGGTTCGAGGTGCTTGTTTCCCGCCCGACGGTGATTACTAAGCGGGATGCCGACGGTAAGTTGTTAGAGCCATACGAGACGATCTATCTCGAAGTGCCGGAGGAGTGTGTCGGAGGCGTCATGAGCGCTCTCAACAATCGACGCGGCCGCATGGACGACATGAAGCCTACGGGATTCGGAACGATGATCGAGGCGACCATCTCGACGCGAGGTCTCATCGGATTTGAGTTTGAGTTAGTGAATCTCACGAGTGGTCGCGGGATTATGTCTCACCTCTTTAAGGAGTATGCGCCTTTCGCTGGCGAGATTACAACGCGGATTACGGGAACACTTGTTTCCATGGAGACGGGTGTCACCACGGCTTACTCACTTGCTGCCATCGAGGAGCGAGGAAAACTTTTCGTAGGTCCATCTGAAAAGGTCTACCTAGGCCAGATTGTGGGAGAGAATCCACGTGGTGATGATCTTCCGGTGAATCCGATTAAGGAGAAGCATCTTACCAACCACCGGTCCTCTGGCGATGGAAAGGGCATCCAGCTCTCGCCGCCGACCCGCTTCTCTTTGGAGCGTGCGATTGAGTATCTTGCTGATGATGAATTTCTTGATGCTACGCCGGAGACCCTCCGGTTGCGGAAGAGGGTGCTCTGTCCGCACGAGCGTCGGCGTATCGCGCGCGGAAAAAAGACGGCTTAGTGTTGCATCGATTTAATCGATGTTTATTTTTAAAGCATCGATTGGAGTATGGTGTCGTCGTATCGATGGTAAAGGGGTGACGTCCTCTCCCTCTCCTCGCATTCGCTGGTTTGTCGTGCTTCTGGCTCTTGTCGTGCCGTTTTTGATGTCGTTGATCTACTTTGTTCTCTTGCCAGGGACTTGGTTAGGGAACGGCTTGTATGTGGTGATGAAGATCATGCTTGTGGTTTGGCCTGCTGTAGCAACACTTTTGATTCTTAGGGAGCGGCTTGATCTCGGTTTGAGCAATGGATGGCGTCTTGCCATGGTAGGATTCGGCTGGGGTCTTGGTATCGTCACGCTGATGCTAGGGCTCATGGTGACCCCTCTTGGCGATATCATTCGTGCCGGTGCTGACAACATTCAGACGAAGGTTGAGGGTATGGGCGTGCTGGACCACTTTGTGTGGTTTGCGCTCTTCCTCTCCGTGATTCATTCCCTCATTGAAGAAGTCTATTGGCGCCGATTTATTGCCGGAAATCTCCTCCACCTAGTCTCGCCTCGGAAGGCACATCTGCTCGCTGGGATCGGTTTCAGCGCCCATCATATTGTGGTCGTGTCACAGTTCTTTCCGCTGGGTATGGCCTTCTTTCTCGGGAGCTGCGTGGGCATCGGAGGCGTGCTGTGGAGTGTTCTCATGGTGAAGCAACGTTCTCTGTTAGGTGCGTGGATGAGCCACATGGTCGTGGATATCGGTATCATGATCATTGGGGCACGACTCATGGGCTTGCTCTAGAGGAGTCCTGCTGTTAACGGGAGCGATGGCTAACCAACCGGCGCTTCTATCTGCTCACGAGCTAACGCTATCTTTCGGCATGCATCGGGTGTTGGACGGCGCGACAGTGGCTGTCTATCCCGAGGAGAAGATTGGGGTGGTGGGCAGGAATGGATCGGGCAAGACCAGTCTACTAAGAATCTTAGGTGGCGAAGAAGCGCCTGATGATGGGCAGGTATCTAGGAGGAATCGCTTGGTCGTGGGCTACCTTTCCCAGGAGTTCACCCTTCTTGAAGATGCTTCAGTCTTGGAGAACGTACGTGCGGGAGCAGCCGATATCCTCTCGCTTATCGAGCGGTATGAAGGTGGGCAAGCGACCTCTGAACAGCTTACCGATTTAGCCGACGAGATCGAAGCCG
Source organism: Verrucomicrobiaceae bacterium (assembly GCA_009936795.1). Classification (GTDB taxonomy): domain Bacteria; phylum Verrucomicrobiota; class Verrucomicrobiia; order Verrucomicrobiales; family DEV007; genus JAACDM01. The sequence goes on from JAACDM010000437.1 coordinate 13,071, forward strand.
TGGATGGATGGAACCTTGATCAGCGTATCGAAACGCTCTTTCAGAAGCTAAACCTACCTCCCAAGGATCGAGTCGTGAGATATTTGTCAGGAGGAGAGAAGCGTCGAGTCGCGTTGGCTCGAGCGTTGGTGGCCCAACCAGAGCTGCTGATTCTTGATGAGCCCACGAACCATCTGGATACCGAGACGATCAACTGGTTAGAGGACTACCTGATGGCTTATCGCGGAGCTTGTCTCTTCGTCACGCACGATCGCTACTTCCTTGATCGTCTAGCCACGCGCATTGTCGAAGTGGCCGAAGGTCGTTGTTTCACTCATGAGGGAAACTACGGCGAGTATCTTGAGGCCAAAGCCGTGCGCCAGCAGCAACAGCAGAACACGGAGCGCAAGAGACAGTCCTTTCTACGACGTGAACTCGACTGGGTGAGGGCTGGAGTCAAAGCGCGTACAACCAAGTCACGTAGTCGGTTGGACAATTTCTACGTGATCAAGGGAAAAGCTGCTCCTACAGAAGAGTTGAACGTGGATCTTATCATCCCCGAACCTCCTGGCCTTGGAAACGTGGTTGTTGAAGCAAAGAACGTTAGCATTCAGTTAGCGGATTCCATACTCTTCTCTGGTTTCAACGTTGTGCTGGAGAGTAATACCGTGACTGGGGTTGTCGGGCGCAATGGATTGGGGAAAACAACGTTGCTCAAGCTACTCATGGGTGAGTTGGAGCCGACCGAAGGGACTATCAAGATTGGCAAGCGCACATTGTTTAACTATGTCGATCAGAATCGCGTGGCGCTAGATCCGGAGTCTACGGTCATCGATGAGGTATCGGATCAAGCCGATATGGTTCAGTTAGGGAATGAACAAGTGAGTGTGCGTGGGTATCTCCGTCGGTTTCTCTTTACGGATGAACGCATCAACACTCGTGTGGACCTGTTGTCTGGAGGAGAGAAGAGCCGACTCATGCTCGCCAAGATTTTGCGTCGGACGGGTAATGTGCTCATTCTGGATGAACCGACTAACGATCTCGATCTTCCCACGCTGCGTTTACTGGAGGAGGCGTTGTTAGGATTTCAAGGAAGCGTCATCGTGGTGAGTCACGATCGCTATTTCTTGGACCGTGTCTGTGATCGAATCATCGCCTTTGAAGGGAATGGCTACGTGCATGTCTCCGAGGGGAATTATAGCTATTACGTGAGCAAGCGTGAGGAGCGCGAGCGCGCTTGGAAAGCCCAAGCTTCCGCCAGTGCGAAGCCTGGAAAGAGGCGTTCAGCGGATAGGCTTCCTAAGTTGACCTGGAAAGAAGAGCGTGAACTTGGAGCCATGGAAGAGACGATCCTGGAAGCCGAGGGTGTCGTCGAGTCTCTACAGGAGCAATTGAATGATCCTAACTTTTACGTCGAGCGGGCAGGGGACGTGGCCAAGGTAACGGCCGATCTTGAGGCCAAGCGTCTGGAAGTGGCCGGTCTCTACGAACGCTGGGAGACCCTTGAAGAGAAACGAAAAGCATTCGAAGGGGCAAAGTTTTACTGAGTTGACTGAGTCGCGCCACTTCTCAAGTGGCCGGGGGTTTGTAAGAGCCTCTAAGCCCCAACTCTATGGATTCCGAAACGACTCAGACTATTATTGGCGGTTCACGCCGCGATTTCATGAAGACGCTTACTGGTGCGACGACTGTGTCGGCGCTTGCTGGAGTGTCCATTCCCCACGTGCATGCGGCCGAAGGCATTAGCGCCAAGCAGATTGCACTCGTCGGCTGCGGTGGCCGGGGAACGGGTGCTGCTGCTCAGGCTCTAGCGGTCAAAGCGTTGCCAACCAAGTTAGTTGCGATGGCAGATGTCTTCGAGAATAAGCTGAACGGCAGTGCCAAAGGTCTCGAGCGTAAGTTCTCACGCAGAGAGGAAGACAAAGGGAAATTTGATGTTGACCCTGAGAATCGCTTCATCGGTTTCGATGGCTACAAGGGGGCCATGGATGTTCTTAGTCCTGGTGACATTGTTATTCTGGCCACGCCGCTCGCTTTCCGTTGGGTACATTTTAAGTATGCTATCGACAAAGGGCTTCACGTTTTCATGGAGAAGCCATTGACCGCGGATGCTCCCACTTCTAAAAGAATGTTAGCTTTGGCAGGCGAAGCGGATAAAAAGAATTTGAAAGTGGGAGTGGGCCTGATGGTCCGTCACTGCCGAGGCCGTCGCGAGCTTTGGGATCGCATTCAGAACGGAGAGATTGGTGATATTATCGCGATGCGTGCTTATCGTCAGCACGGTCCTGTAGCGTCTGCATTCTCAAAGAAGAAGCCGGATGACAAGTCGGAGCTCAGTTACCAAATCGATCGCTTTCATAGCTTTCTTTGGGCAAGTGGCGGTCTCTTCAATGACTTCTACATTCACCAAATCGATGAGACTTGCTGGATGAAGAATGCCTGGCCAGTATCGGCAGTCGCTTCGGGTGGTCGTCACTACCGTGGGATCAAAGACGGACAACCCGATCCATACGGCAATGATTACGTGGATCAGAACTTCGACACCTACAACGTTGAATATACGTTCGACGATGGCACGAAATTCTTCTTCAACGGACGCACGATGTTTGGCTGTCGTGATGATATGTCGAGCGTGGTTCACGGGAGTAAACGTTCTGCCATTGTCTCATCGGCGGGTCATACACCTGGGAAAGTGCGGATCTTCCAGGGGCAGTTACAGCCTCGCCGTGGTGGTACGGTTTGGGCCTACCCGCAGCCTGAAGAGAACCCTTATCAGTTGGAGTGGGATGATTTGGTCGAGGCTATCCGCGATGACTTGCCCTTCAATGAAGTGCGTCGTGGTGTGCAAGCCAGCCTCGTTTCCAGCATGGGACGCCACGCGGCCCACACGGGGCAGGAGGTGAAATTGAAGAGCTTTCTTGAGCACGAACACGAGTTTGCACCAGACGCGGATAAGATGACTCTAGACGGCGAAGCCCCCGTCAAAGCGGATGCTGATGGGCGCTATCCGATTCCTATGCCTGGTGTGAATAAGAAGAGAGAGTATTAATCTCTCCCTTTATTTGAACATCGCTGGTGGCGATGCCGTCTGTTAGTCTGAGACGGTTCGTCACCATGGCTACGCCTCACCTACCCAGCGCTCCTGTCAAAGCTCGTAAGGCTTTGGTGGTGAGGCCGTCGGCGGTTATCGAGGTTTCTGCGCCGAGTGTTCGGGAGGCACGTCGTCGCCGTCGACGATGGGCCTTGTTCTGGGCAGTGCTGATCCATGCTGCCATTCTCGTCGGGGGAGCCCTTTGGCACACAAATCCTGAGTTTATAGCCCAGATAGGAACGGCCATCTCAATGTCGACCGAGCCAGCGGTCGACAGACAGCAGGAATCGACTGAGGAGAAGCCGATTGAAGAGGTTGTTATTCAGAGCGCGTCGGGCCCGCCACCGAAGCCGACCGAAGCGTCGATTCCTGACCTGGTGCCAGTGATGGATCCCGTGGACCTTCGAATGCCAGAGCCAAGTGAAGCCAATGAATTTATCGAGATGGACATCGAGGTGGTCGATCTTGGGGTGACTTTTGGAGAAGCTTTCGAGGGTGAAGACATTGTCAATGAAGTGTTAGAAACGAAGCTCTTTAGTGCGCCAGCCAAGGGGAATTGCAGTATCTTTGTGATCGACGTTTCCACAAGCATGCCCAAGGAGTTGGGTGTTGCTGGCATCGCGGGTCTTCGGCGTGAACTCCGATTGAAGATAGATTCGTTGCCCGGCGATCGTCTCTTCAATATTATTTGCTTTGGTGATCAAGCTGATGGACTGGCTTTGGCACCGATCCGAGCGTCGCAAGAGCACAAAGCACTCGCGCATCGGTTCATGGCTGGATACTTTACTGGCCAGTTTCTCCGCACGCGCACAGGCCAATTTGGCAGGATGGGTTTGGCCAATGGCATTCCCTACGTCCCCATACAACCTAATGAAGTTCCCTACATGAAAGGGACGAGAGGAGGCTCTCGGTATGATCTCGCACTCGTGGCAGCTTTCAAACAGCGTGCGTCGACAGTCTACCTAGTGACTGATGGCACGCCCAGCGTGATGAAGAATAGGCGATTCCTGCCGGGAGCCAGTTTGGTTGGGCGAGACGAAGTGATCCGGACGGTTGTAAGGGCTGGTCAACGTCTCTACCCGAAAGAGTTGCCCATCGTTCACTGCGTGAGTATCAATGGAATTGGAGAATCCTATCTTAAACAAATCGCACTCGCGTTCAAAGGACGCTGCGACCGTGTCGACGTCGAACAAATACCATAAATCGTAACTGGTGGAGAGAGTTCTGGG
>JAACDM010000438.1 GCA_009936795.1 Verrucomicrobiaceae bacterium
AATACCGATCCATCCAAACGGAAGCATGAGATCGCTGTAAACTCTGCTGCGACTACCATATCCTGGAACGAGCCTTCACTCTGCCTTATCGACACTCCTGGCCACATCGATTTCAATATCGATGTGAAGCGCCCACTGCGCGTGCTCGACGGTGCCGTCGTCGTCTTTGATACCGTAGCGGGAGTGGGACCACAGAGCGAGGCGGGCTTTCTGTGACTCGCTACTGACCAAGACCGCCACGCAGACAAACGATCTAACAACTATTCACCAGAGCTCACCAAACTTTCGTGTGTTCCGTGCCTTCCGTGATTCGTTTAACTTCAGAGACTAAATAACCTCACGCTCGGGAAGTTCACGCACGATCTCGTCCACGCGATAGCCAAAGCCACTCCCACTCAGCGTCGCCAGATCGAGCTTTCCTTGGCGACGTTGATAGAGCCCTGGATGAACCTGCGCCTCAGCTAAGGAAGCCGCTGGGTAAAACTGCATTCCATTCGTTTCCACCCCCATGATCGTCCCCATTTCGTGAGCCAACCGGACATGCGGAACCTGCGCCAGCATGGGATTGGTGAGGTCCTGTACCATGAGCGTCATCCCGTGGGCACGCGCCCAGCAGGCACTGAGGAGCGCCCCAGTCTGGGTCTTACACGTCTTGAGCGCGACACCCGTCCAACCAAGTTCGCGACCGTGGCGTACTTCTTTCCAGTCGTGCGCGCTTTCGTCAAGAAACAAGGGCTTCCTTGAACTGACACTATGCACATCGATAGGATGTTCTGACAGTTCATAGGGAAACGGCTGCTCCACGTAAAGCAGCATGCCGTAGAGGCGAGGTTGCAAGTCACGCAGCTTGTCTAACAAACGATTTACGTAATCGGGATCGGTGACCATGCAGTTAAAATCGGTTGTGAGCCACGTGCATCCTTTCGCGTGAGCGATGTTGCCCGTCTTGACCATCCGGTCATAGTCCCAATCAAAGTCGTTACCCCGTAGCTTGATCTTAAGACACATGAGCCCATCCGTTTCGATCCAATCGCCAAGCAAGACAGGATACTCATCGTCAGGCTCCGATCCTATGAGGTCTTCTTCGTCTAAAGGATCCACCCCACCAACAAGATGCCACGCAGAAATCTCTGGCCGCTTCTTTCCCTCAAAGTAATCTTCCGGATAACGTCCCTTGAAGTCAACGGACACGCCCGCCGCAGGCGTGAGGAAGCTTGCAAGATCGCGATTCATCCATTTGCCGTTGTAGGTGTGATAGGTATCAACCTCGTGCAGATTGCCATAGGCATCATGCAGCGCGATATCGAAGAGCGAATTGCAAACGAGAGTCGCCAGCCACGGCATGCCTTCTGGCTGAAGAGTAGGTAGGCGTTCCTCAATGAACTCGTGGCCAACCTCCAACGGATGCCCCCATTGATCGAACCCTCTCCAAGCCGTCGCCAAGTCTCGACAGAGTGACTTCAGGGCAGCATGCCGTTCCTCATAGGAGAGACTGCTGGGCCATACCCAAGTCACACTCAACGGAGTCTCTCCCCAGCCCACGGCCCGTTGGCCATCGCGGCCCTCAACTTCGATTCTGCAACGGGCACACGTGACATACTCGACCGTCTCGCCACCGAATTTCAACGGCATGCGTGTGTGAACAGGTAAGAAAAAGAGTTCAGCTCCTACAGGAAGGCAATCGGTGACGTGGCTCATGATAAAGGAAGCAGTTAGCCACCCTTCCGGTGCCCCTGGCAACGGGGAAATCCGCCTCAGGGGCGGCCCATAGCCCCTACGGGGCTGGTAAAGCAAGCCTTAAAAAACCATGGAAACTCGTTTGCTGCTCGTGAATTTCCCCGTAGGGGTAGCAGTCTCGAGTTCGTAATTTTTAGAATTTCAACATGAAAACACTAGTCATCGCCGAGAAGCCAAGCGTCGCCAACGACCTGCAGAGGGTCCTGGGGAAGCAGCCCGGCATGACAAAGTTCAAGAAGGAGAAAGACTACTTCGAGAACGAAACTCATGTCATTTCTTCAGCCATCGGTCACCTGGTGGAGCTCGAAATGCCGAAGGCTCAGTGGAAATTCGAAAGTCTTCCCATCTTGCCGGACGAATTTGGCCTCCAACCAATCGAGAAGACCAAGGACAGATTGAGCCTCCTCAAGCGCCTCATGAAACGCAAAGACGTCGAAACGGTCGTCAACGCTTGTGATGCCGGTCGCGAAGGAGAGCTGATCTTCTATCTCGTGAAGGAGATCTGCAAAGTGAAGAAGCCCGTTCAGCGTCTCTGGATGCAGTCCATGACCAATCAGGCCATCCAAGATGCCTTCGGAAGCCTTCGCGAAGGGCGTGATATGATTCCGCTCGAAAGCGCTGCTCTGTGCCGCTCTGAGAGTGACTGGCTTGTGGGGATCAATGGCACCCGCGCCATGACTGCCTTCAATTCTCGCAACGGCGGCTTTCAAAGGACACCCGTTGGTCGTGTGCAAACGCCGACCCTGGCTCTGATGGTCGCTCGGGAGAAACAAATCCGCGCGTTTGAATCTCGGCCTTATTGGGAAGTCTACGGCGATTTTGATGTGAAGGCCGGCCAGTACCGCGGCCGCTGGTTCAATCCTGATCACAAGAAAGATCCTAACGATCCTCACATGCGTGCCGAACGCATCTGGGACGAGATCGAAGCCAAGGCCATCGAGGAACGTTGCACCGGCAAGACAGGCACGGTCGAAGAGAAAACCAAGCCGAGCAAACAAGCGTCTCCGCAACTCTACGATCTCACCACCCTACAACGTGAGGCCAGCAGCCGTTTTGGTTTCAGTGCCAAGAATACGTTGGGTATCGCCCAGGCACTCTACGAGAAGCATAAAGTCCTGACGTATCCGAGAACGGATTCGCGCTGCTTGCCTGAGGATTACATTCAGCAGACACAACAGGTATTGAGCAAGTTCTCGCAGCTTGATCACACCTCCCCTGGCTTCCCCGAAGATTTGCCTAAGCATGCTGGTCATGTCGTGGCGAATAGTTTGGTGGTACCGAACAAGCGCATCTTTAATGACAAGAAGGTCAGCGATCACTTCGCGATTAGTCCTACCGGTGAGGTTCCGAAGAACCTGAAGGAACAGGAAATGAAGATCTACGACATGGTCACGCGTCGCTTCATTGCCGTCTTCTTTCCTTCAGCCGAGTATGCGGTCACGCAGCGGATCACCACCATTGGCCAAGATCAATTCAAGACCGACGGTAAGATCCTCATGGTTCCAGGTTGGCTTGCCGTCTATGGCAAGAAAGCGGGTGTCTCGACCGGCAAAGACGGCGATTTGGTCGCGATCGAGGAAGGCGGCGAAGACGCCAAGACAGCCGCGATCGAAGTGGTATTCAAACAGACTAAACCTCCGGCACGCTATGGGGAAGCGACGTTGCTGTCAGCGATGGAGACGGCCGGAAAACTGGTCGATGACGAAGAACTACGCAGCGCCATGAGCGAACGCGGCCTGGGCACGCCGGCTACCAGAGCTGCTACCATCGAGGGCCTCATCTACGACAAGTATGTCAATCGCGTGGAACGCGAACTCATGCCAACACAGCAAGGCATACAGTTGATCGATTTGTTAGAAGAAATGGAGGTACAACTGCTTTGCTCGCCTGAACTTACCGGCAACTGGGAGTATAAGCTCAAGCAGATGGAAGAAGGCCATCTAGATCGCGCCTCCTTCATGAATGAGATTCGCAAGCTCACGGTGGAGGTGGTCGACAAAGCGCGCAAGCACGCGCAAGTCGCCAAAGACCGCGTCTACCCTGACCTTGAGGTAAACTGTCCAGCCTGCGGACAATCGCCCTTGAAGCAGGATGATCGCACGTTTAAATGTCAGACTGAGGATTGTGAGTTCACGCTGTGGAAGAACATTTCTCAACGTGAACTCCAGCCCGACGAAGCCAAGACTTTGCTGACCGAGAAGATCGTCGGACCATTAGTTGGATTTCGCTCACGCTGGGGCCAGCTCTTTGATGCCACTCTCAGATTGGACAAGGACCTCAAAGTTGAGTTTGTAACCCAAACGGATGAAGAGCACCA
>JAACDM010000439.1 GCA_009936795.1 Verrucomicrobiaceae bacterium
CCTGGAATTTGCGCCTGATGGTTCTCTTTACATCGTCGATTGGCACAATGCGCTCATTGGGCACATGCAACACTCGGCTCGCGATCCCAATCGCAATTCTCAGTATGGGCGGATTTATCGAGTGACCTACCCTTCGCGTCCACTGGTTGAGCCACCGGTCATTGATGGCGAGCCGATTGCTGAGTTGCTAGAGAATTTGAAGCTGCATGAGTACCGGGCACGCTACCGTACTCGTCGGGAATTGCGCGGGCACCCGGCCTCAGAAGTGCTTCCTGCGGTGAAAGAATGGGCGGCGAAGCTCGACCAGAGTGATGCTAACTATGGAAGGCATCTTCTTGAGGCGCTTTGGGTTACGTGGGCCCAGGGTCAGGTCGATGTTGCCTTGCTGGATCAGGCTCTTGGCGACTCGCGTCATACTGTGCGTGCTGCAGCTGTTCGTGTTCTCAGGCATGCAGAGCATCTCATCGACGGCAGCAATGCTCGTTTCCTCAACGCTGCCGCTGATTCTCATGCGCGCGTCCGCCTTGAGGCCTTGGTAGCGGCTACTTGGTTAGACAATGCAGCAGGTGCCAAGATTCTCTTTGAAGCTATCCGTCAGCCATTCGACGCTTGGATGGGACCATCCATTGAGGCGGCCTATCTTACCCTTAAGAAGCACAGCGAAGGTGTCGATATTTCGGACAACGTCATGGCCCAGCAGCTCATTGCGGGACAACTCAAGTTGAGATCAAAGAAACCCGAGCGCCCGAAGCTTCCTGCACTTATGGCCGATGCCGACAAGAAGCTTTGGCTGACTGGTGAGGAAGTGTTTCATCGTGATGCGCATTGTGTCACGTGTCATGGACCGGATGGCATCGGTGCTATACCTAACATTTACCCGCCACTGGTGAAGAGCCCCTGGGTCACGGGCGACGAGCAACGTCTCATCAAGCTCACCTTGCATGGCCTTTGGGGAAAACTCGATCTCTTGGGCAAAACCTACGATCCCGAGAAAGGGGTGCCACCCATGACGGCCTTTGGTGCGTTACTCAATGACGAGGAAGTTGCCGGCGTTCTCACCTACGTTCGCAATGCTTGGGGGCACGAGGCTCCAGCGGTTCAGCCAGCCACAGTCAGGTCAGTTCGTGAGGCCACGGCAAGCCGTGGTCCCGGTTCTTTCTACAAGCCTGAAGAACTCCTTAAGGAGCATCCTTTGAAGAGTGCGGACAGGAAATAGTTGAAATAAGTTTCATGATCTCTGGTGACGCGGGCTTACACCTCCATGTAATTCATGGGCACCTCGGCTGTCAGCCAAACTCCGTTTGCTGACCGATAGAATAGATAACCTTCTTCTGCTTCTGCCATTCCCCTGGCATAGACCTCAATAACGACCGGATTGCCATGCCGTGCGCCTGCTTTGGCGGCGATTGCTGGATCCGCAGACAAATGGACATGCTGGCGTGACTGTGGCGTGAGCCCTTCTTTGCGGATGTTAGGAATAAAGCGTGAGGCCGTGCCATGCCAAAGTACGGACGGCGGCGCCATTTGTTCCAATCTCAGATCGATCTCCAACGAATTTCCCCGACACGCGCGAATCCGAGTTCCCTTTACGTCGAACTCGAATCGCTTCTTGTCATTGGCCTCCACGACTTCGTACAATCGGTCCAGCGAAACCGGTTTTCCGTGGGCTTTGAGCTGCTTCAGCAAAGTGCCGACGTCCACCCACCCCTCCGAATCGAGTGTTAGTTCGATCGTTTCAGGCCGATGTTTCAGCACCAAACTGAGGAATCTACTGATCTTCGTCTTCTTCATGGCTCACACAGTTGGTCTAGAACGAGCACCACGGCTCGCGCATCCACAGGCATCACCGTGGGGCCAGAATCGTCGAGCTCAACCAAGGGTTTCTGCTAACGGCAAGGCCTATTTACCAACAATGCTGGCCTTGGCATAGCCATATGGGTTGGCGTACTTCCGAATCGCGCCATTTGATGCTGTTGAGGAGCGCTGACGAGTAGATGGTTTCTTGTTTTTCTCTCAGATAGTGTCTAGTCTCCCAAGACCGTGTGCCCATAGCTCAGCTGGATAGAGCAACGGACTTCTAATCCGTAGGTCGAAGGTTCGAGTCCTTCTGGGCATGCCACTTTAAATGCAGCA
>JAACDM010000440.1 GCA_009936795.1 Verrucomicrobiaceae bacterium
GATTGTAGCATCTTGTAGAAACTGAGGAAAATGGGGAGCTGAAGGAAGACAGGAAGACAACCGCCCAAAGGATTGATCCCATAATCACGATAGAGCTTCATGGTCTCTTGCTGCATCTTCTGCGGGTCGTCCGCGTGCTTCTCCTTTAGCTCGGTCATCATGGGGGCGAGTTTGGACATCCGCTTCATGGTAGCGGTGGATTTGGCGGGGAGAGGCCAGATACAGATCCGGATGATGGCGGTGACAATCAGGATGGCGACACCCCAATTGTCAAAGATGCCGGCGAGCCAAATCATCAACTTGAGTAAGGTGGTTGCGAGAAGGGGAATGATGCCGAACATGCCACCGAAAACAGGCATGTCGTCGTAGTGCATGACTTGTTTCATGTTATGACCGAGAGCTTCCATGCGCTTCAACTCGCGTGGGCCAGTGAATATTTTAAACTTGTGGCTGCTGGACTCACCATCTGCTAACATGATCTCTGGGAAACTCATGGCCCCGTAAAGACTGTGATAGGTGCCCTCGGGTTCGTCTGGGGCGTCTGCTAGGGTAACCGGACTCCGACGCGCCCAGGTGCTCCCTGGTCGCGTCTCGTCTGGGACTATGAGGCTGGCATAGAACTGATTGATAGGACCGGCCCATTGCAGGGCCTTACCATTTGCTTCTAGTACAGATTGAGGCGGATCTTTAAAAATGAAGCCGCCGCCGCTGAACCAATTGATGGCCTCTTTGTCTGCCTCACCATCCTCGCACCAGCTGTAGGAAAGGTAGATGGGTAATTCCTCGTGATGGATATGCTCGATGGCGCCGGTATGGACGTAGTAATCGCTGCTGGAGTGATTGACTCCGCTCTTGTTCTCGAGTTTGACGACCAGATCCAGGGTGTAAGGATCGTCTGTTTGTGAGTAGGTCTTGGTGATCTGAATCCTTGTGTCCGGATTCAGCCCAGTGAAGACGATCTTGCCATCAACAGCCGCGGTGGGTTCATAGACAATCGGAGTCGCCATGAGAGCGTCTCGTCCGGTGAGCGCGCCAATGGGGGCCTTGCCGTTCTGATTCAGGACGACCTGACCTTCAGGAAAGGCGCGGTGGCTCTTTAGCGTAACGTGCTGAACGCCGCCACCGACTTGGCTAAACTGATACTTGGCTTCATCGTTTTCAAGAACAAGTTCGCTTGCTGGCAGTTGGGTGATGTTATCAGGAATGACGGGTGCTGCTGGAACCTCGGCTTCCTCAACGTCAGGGTCCTCGGCATCGCCAGCGGCTTGATTCTCTTCCGCCTCTGCCATTCGGGCAATCTCGGCTTGTTCCGCAGCAAACTCCTGAGCTTCAGATGCTTCTTTGGCAGACTTCTGGAAGAGAAGAACGAGGCCGATGGTGCAGAGAGTGACGACAATCCAGGCGGTTTTATCCATAGAAATGATTTGGGAGGTACGTTAGCGTGTAGAAGAGGAGGTCTGACGAACGGGCGGTACGGGATCGTAGCCGTGGCCGCCCCAAGGATGACAGCGTGCGAGTCGGCGGAAGGTGTACCATAGCCCTTTGAAAGCGCCGTGACGACAGACCGCTTCCTCACAGTAATGCGAGCACGTCGGCTCGTAACGACAGAGGGACCCTTGAGGGTCTCCGGTCGTAACCCATTTCAGCATGGGCGAGAGTACGCGCTGATAGATTCGAATGAGCACTTTGATAACGAGTGCCATTAGGGTGTCGTGCTAGGAAGTTTCGTGAGAATGCCAGCCCGTTTTGCGAGCAACTCAAGATCCGCCACGAGATCTTGATAGTGTGCCTTGGGCGCGGTGTAGCGTGCGATCACGACAAGCATCGTGCCGGGCACGATTCGATCAGAAAGTTGATCGATGATGGCGCGCAGTCTTCTCCGGACGCGATTTCGGACGACGGCGATGCCGACTTTCTTCGACGTGATAAGACCAGCCAGATAGGGAGTGCCGTCAGCGTTGGTCGCCTTGGGATCGTTCAGGACTGAGAGGACGAAATATTTCCCGCCTTGAGAGCGGCCTTCGCGACGGAGACGAGCAAAGTCGCTACCGTTCTTCATGCGATGGCACCGTTTCATAGGGACGAGGAATCGCGTTTCCACGAACGCCACCACACAGCCGTAGGAGGACGCCTAAAGCGTTAACGGCCGTGCTGAACGGTGTGGCGCTTGTAATCGTTTTCCGCGCCGCGTGGGATGAGACGCTTTCGCCCCTTCTGACGGCGTTTGCGAATGATGTCGCGACCGGCCTTGGTGCTCATGCGTGCACGGAAACCGTGCTGGTTCTTACGAGATCTCTTGGAAGGCTGAAAGGTCCGTTTCATGATGCGTGCAGGCTAAGGAAAGTCGTTTTGAGGTCCACAAACGGTGCCGGGATAGAGTCCAGGCGACGCGCAGGGAGTCGGCATCCTATCGACGCGCCTACCCTTGTCAATAGGGAGATACCTGGCAGCCATCGACGAGTTTCTCGACGTGTTCTGCGATCCCAAGGAGGCCATCCCTGTAGGGGCTGTCATCTAGCCCGGTCAGGCAGTCCGTTGCCTCATGCAGTAGCAATCGGGCCTCCTGCAGGCTGCGCTCGATGGCGCCTTCGTAGTCAGCGATGCCGGCGAGAATACCAGTATCGAGGGGCTCGCGGTTGATGATGAGCTTGTTGAGCTTGGTCTTCTGGGTTTCGGTGGCCTTCTCGATAAGGTGAATTACGGGAAGAGTCAATTTACCCTTTTCAAGATCTGTGCCGAGGGTTTTGCCGGCGTCGGCCTCGTTTCCGAGAAGATCGAGGCTGTCATCGTAGATCTGGTAAGCCGTGCCGAGCTTCATGCCGTAGTCTCGCAGGTTGTCAGCAGTGGCTTGGTCCTCCGAAGATATGCGTGCAGCACCTTCGGTTGCGGCAGCGAAAAGTGCCCCAGTCTTCATTTCTATGATTTTGAAGTAGTCCTGCTTGCTTAAGCTCAGGTCGAAACGGCGCTGAGTCTGGATGATTTCGCCGGTGCACACATCCTTGGAAGCTTGGGTGATGAGCCTCGGAATGGCAGAATCCTCAAATTCGGACGTGAGTTGGAGGGCGTGTGCGAAGAGGGCGTCGCCAAGAAGCACAGAAAGCGACTGCCCCCATTTCGCCGAGGCGGTGGGAATCTGACGGCGCATTTGGGCACCGTCCATGATGTCGTCATGGACCAAGGTGGCGATGTGAATCAGTTCTAGAATAAGGCCGAGGCGGCGGTGTTCTCCGTTTGGCTCACCGCCGACGGCGCCACCTGTAACGATTGCAAGATTGGGTCGGAGGCGCTTCCCGCCGGTATCGAGTAAATACTCGATATAGCCGGCTACTGCAGGATCGAAGGCGTTTGCCTGGTCCAGGATGGCGGCTTCGACTTGCTTCAGGTGAGGCTTGACCCTTTCGAGACATGCTTTGGAACGCTCCGTATTCGCGATCATCATGGTTGTTCGGGTGGGCTTGTGAAAGTTTTCACAAGCTCAGTATGGGTAGGATGAGTTAGTGTGGCTTGCAACAGAATTACGCTCCAGCGTGACGTAGCAGCGACCGAATGAACAGGATGGACATGCTATCAGGAAATCTACTTTCGAATCTCATGGAGGGAGCACTAAGCTTCCCGCCGTGTATTGGTAATAAAACCATCGATAATGGAGCGAGGAGGCGTTCGCCCGGGTTTCGTTGAGATATGGACGCCGATCTAGCGACAGCTGAAATGTCAGGAGGCGACGTGTTGGCCATTAAGGAGCCCTGGGGACGGCTTTTCCCTGTTGAGTCGTTGATCGCTTTCTGCTTAACTTTCGCAAATCCTATGCCAGCCAACGCCAACCGACGATCTTTCAAGCGTGTGGTCCTCAAATTGAGTGGGGAAGCGCTTCGCGGGACAGGTGGTCAGGACAACATCTCTCCCCCGATCGTGGAAAGGATGGCGGCGGAGATCAAGGAGGCCCACCAGTCGGGGATCGAGATCGCCCTTGTCGTGGGTGGTGGCAATTTCTGGCGTGGTATTTCGGCGGCGAACAAAGGCATGGAACGGTCGACGGCGGATTACATGGGCATGCTAGCCACCGTGATGAACTCATTGGCCTTGCAGAGTATGTTAGAGGAGATGGACGTGCCCACGCGCGTGCAGACGGCCATTGAAATGAAAAACGTGGCCGAGCCTTTCATTCGTCGCAAAGCCATGCGCCATCTTGAGTTGGGGCGCGTCGTGATCTTTGGGGCAGGCACGGGAAATCCGTTCTTCTCCACGGACACAACGGCTGCTTTACGAGCAAGTGAGATCGGCGCCGATGTCATTCTCAAAGCAACCAAAGTGGATGGGGTTTACGACGCCGATCCCTCGGAAGATCCTGGTGCGAAACGCTACGAAACCATTTCGTTTTACGATGCGTTGACTCAGCGTTTAGGTGTGCTCGATAGCACGGCCTTCAGTCTTTGCATGGACAATGATAAACCCATTGTCGTCTTTGACATGATGGAACCTGGCAATATTAGTCGAGCTCTCACTGGTGATCCCATCGGGACCTTGGTTGGCCAGCCGACGAAGTATGCCGATTCCTAAAACTTCTTTCCACCACGACTACCTTTAAATCTATTTGCACCCATGGACGCTGATACCGCAATACTCGAAACTGAAGAGGGCATGAAGAACGCTGTGGGCCACATGGTCCAGGAATTTGCCGGCGTCCGAACGGGCAAGGCTTCGCCGACGCTTGTCGAGGGGATTGATATTCACGTGGCGAGCTATGGCTCGTCCATGAAGTTGAAGCAGCTTGCCATGATCACCACGCCAGAGCCGCGGCTGATTGTCGTGCAGCCCTTTGATCCAAGCACAACGCAGGATATCGAGCGTGGTCTGAAAGAGTCCAAGCTTGGGATCAATCCGAATGTCGATGGCAAGAATATCCGCCTGCCTATTCCAGAACTTTCAGAGGAGCGACGCCGAGATTTAGTCAAAGTGGTGAAGGGGATGGCTGAAGATTCACGTGTGCGTGTGCGAGGTGTTCGCAAGGACGGCATTGACAAGGTGAAGAAGCTTGAGAAGGAAAAAGAGATAACCGAAGATGATTTGCGTCGATTGGAGAAAGAGATCCAAGGGCTCACAGATGCCAGTGTGAAGCAAATCGACGAACAGGTCTCGGCGAAAGAGAAAGAGATCATGAAGGTTTAATCGACTTTCGCCTTGGTGTTAGCGTGTTTGTGAGAGTTCCGGATTGAACTTTTGTCTTTAAACTCCTCTAGCTTTTATGTTGAATGCTGATGGTTGTCAAACTGACACAATTCTCAGTTGTTTCTTGGACAAGTGTGTGGTGAGGGGCTAATTCCGTTTCGAGATGTCAAGGAAGCGAACTCAAACCCCTATGGTGTGGACCGAAGACGATTTCGAAGTAAAGAAGTCGACCATTCCTGAAGCTGGGGACGGTTTGTTTTCAAAGGTTCACCTTCTTCCTAACGATACTATCGGGCCATATACAGGCAAGCTCCTCACGGACGCTGAGGCGAATTCAGAGCCCTACGTCAACTCGCTGTATCTTGTTTGGGTCTGTAAGGATTGCTGGATCTGGGGTGAAGGGGCTTGGGCAAA
>JAACDM010000441.1 GCA_009936795.1 Verrucomicrobiaceae bacterium
CCGCCAGCAAGCAGGGCGAGCGCGTCCGCCACCATGGTGCCTACGTGATCAAGCTGGTCAGCCGGTAGTAGCCGCCTTCTTGCCTTGACTTGTGCAGGAATCCCCGGTTGTTCCGGGCATGAGTACGCAGCAGGTTCCGATCGAGCATGATGATCCAATCAATGCCCAAATTCTGACGGTTTCCGAAGACCTGGTAGCGGGTTTCCAAGAGAATCCTTTCCATGTCATTGCCGAGAAATCTGGCGTCGAACTAGACACGGTGTTAGAGCGCATCCGCGCCATGCTGGACGAAGGCGTCATTCGTCGAGTCCGACAGACCCTCCTAGCCACCAAGTTGGCCCACGGTGCCCTCGTCGCTTGGCGCATGCCCGCAAACAAACTGGACTCGGCTTTCGAGTTCATGTTCAAGGAAGATCCGTTCAGTGGTCACGTGGTCACCCGATCAACCGATCGCGAGATTTCTGGTTCCGAGTACAAGCTTTGGACCACGTTAAAAGTCCCCCAAGGCGAGTCCCTCGAAGAACACGGCAATGTTCTCAAGCGACTCGTCGGTGCGGAGGAATTCATTCTCATGCCAGCCAAAGGCATCTTCGCTCTCGGTGTGGGTCATGTTCGGCGCAAGACGATGGAGATCGGTTCCAAGTCCGATCAGCCCGCAGTCATGAACACAACCGCGACCGTTGAGTTAAACGAAGAAGAATGGCGCGTCTTGTTAGCCATGAAAGCGGAACTCACGCTGGATGAAGTTTGCCCGGAGCCTTGGAACGCACGCGCGGAAGAGGCGGGAGTGAGCCTGGAACGCTTTTTTGAGGTCGCTCGTGAACTCAACGCTAAGAGCGTCATCGGACGTTTCTCGACTTTCCTGGAGCATGTGAAACCGTCAGACACGGGCAAGCGTGTCACCCGTTTCAACGGTCTCTTTCACTGGAAAGTGCCCAAGGGAGAAGAACCACGGCTCGGCGGGGAAGTCGGGCGTCACCACATCATGACCCACTGCTATTGGCGCGAAGGCGGCCCACAATTTGGCAATGTGAATATCATGGGTGTCGTCCACGGCACGGACAAGGACCGCATCATGGAACACAAGGCGGCCATTGATGCACACCTGGCGTCCATTGGAGCCCCTGTCGAATATACCAATGTTTTCTGGGGTGGACGCAGCGAAATCAAACCTTCAGAGATTTCTCCAGGTGTCTACAAAGAATGGCACGCCAAACACGGGAGCTAACATAACACAATGTTCGTAGATCGAATCAAGATTCACGTTTGGGCAGGCAACGGCGGCAACGGCTGCGCCAGTCTTCACCGTGCCAAGTTTAAGCCTAAGGGCGGACCCGACGGCGGCGACGGCGGCAAGGGTGGTGACGTCATCTTTGAGGTCAGTCCGCATACCAACGACCTACGCACCTTCTTCTACACGCCTCAGCAAAGAGCCAAGAACGGCATGCCAGGCAGTAGCCAGCAGAAGACCGGCAAGGGCGGCAAATCCATCATCACTCCCGTGCCTCCTGGCACGGTGATCTATCAGACCAACGAAGGCGCGAAGACCGAGCCCGACTATGATGAGGATGGTATCCCCATCGAAGCCGAGAAGCCAACGGACGATATTGATGAGATGATACAGATCGCCGATCTCACGGAAATCGGCCAGCAGTTCGTGCTCGCCAAGGGCG
The DNA here is from genome assembly GCA_009936795.1 of Verrucomicrobiaceae bacterium. GTDB lineage: Bacteria > Verrucomicrobiota > Verrucomicrobiia > Verrucomicrobiales > DEV007 > JAACDM01. The sequence continues at coordinate 1,674 of JAACDM010000441.1, forward strand.
GCAAGGGCGGCAAGGGCAACATGAATTTCAAGTCGTCCACCAACCAAGCCCCCACCGAATTCACCCATGGTGAGCCTGGCGAACAAGGCACCTACTTCCTGGAACTCCGCCGCATCGCCGATGCCGGCTTTGTCGGCTTCCCTAACGCTGGCAAGTCAACGCTGTTAGGTGCACTCAGCGCTGCAAAGCCCAAGGTAGCCTCCTACCCCTTCACCACGCTTCGTCCCATGGTCGGCGTGGTCGAGTCTGAAGGCTACGGTCGCGTGACTCTAGCAGACATCCCTGGACTCATTGAAGGCGCTCACAAGAATGTGGGCCTCGGTCATGACTTCCTGCGCCACATCCCGCGCTGTAGCCTGCTGCTATTCGTTGTCGACATGGCCGGCAGCGAAGAACGCGATCCCTGTGAAGACATCGCCAAGCTTCGCACAGAAATCTCCCTCTATGATGATCTGTTAGCAAAGCGCCCGTGGATGGTCATCGCCAACAAGATGGACCTTCCTGAATTCGAAGAGAATCTCAAGAATTTCAAACAACGCTTTCCCAAAGTCGAAACCCTGTCCATCTCGGCAGAGAAGGGCGATGGCCTAGAAGAACTCAGGAATTACCTGCAGGAAACCATCGGTAACATGGCCAAATAGCTTTTAAATAATCACGGAAGGCACAGAATAGCACGGAAAGCCCTTCCGTGTGTACCATGGTTACTTCTATTTCTCCGTCGCGATCAGGAGGATTTCTTCGAGTCTATTTCTTAGCAATGCTCCCTCATCCGTGGTCGCTCCTTTGAACGAATAGTAGACGCTGCTTGTTGTTAACTGATCGGTGGCCGACAACCTGATCACCTTCATCGATACAGCTGAAGCGTTCAGCCATATCAAACCTTCGCTCGCATTCCCTGGAATGGTAAGCGCCTGGGCATCAATGCTCAGCGGCAGCCCTTCCAAGGTGACCGTGATCGGCCTCGCATGACCATGTTTGCGTTTCACAGTCACCGGTAGCTCGAACGTTTCTCCGACTATCGCCGTCCACGCGTGATCGCTCACACTAACCTCATAACGAGGCGGCGCCTCCCTCACCGTAAGTTCGTAACGGTAGTCATCTCCACCACGCCTCAGAAGATCACGCACACGAACCACATACGTCCCGTCTGCGGGCGGCCTCCATTCTAAAAGAGCATTAAAACCAATTGCGTCATCATTCTTAGCTAACAACTTTCCTTTCCCATCCCAAATCTCTAACCAAGCATCAAACGGAGAGTTTCTAGGACTACCATTGACAGTGATTTCGTAGACAGACTTTTTTGAAAAGGCCATCAGATGATCATCTTCTTCCCCAATCTCAGAAATCACCCCTTCAGTCACACCAGGACGCGTCTCCACCTGAGGAAGATCCATCCGATGATCCAAAAAGTCGGGGTGATGCACAAAGAGGCGATAAACCGTATCAGCACTTCCATGAAAACGGCTCCGTGCCTGCGGCGGATAGGCGAAACCTGCAATCATTAGAAAGTAAGTCCCCGATGATTTCACCACATACTCAAGTCTAGGATCCAAACTATCAAAGCGGTCATGATTCCATGCCAGCACTTCGCCTTCCACATCAACAAGTCGAATCAGTGGATCGATGGGTGAATCTAATCGATAGGCATAGGCTTCCGCCGTTAGAGTGACGCCCTCTTTCAAATTTACCGCATAGAAATCCACGTCGCCTGACTTCTCAAGGCGGCCATCTAGCATAGAACTCTCCAAGATGATCTGATATTCGTCGGATTCGACCACGCCCATTAAAGCGACCTTATTAGCCTCAGCTATCGTGTTGTTGGGCTCCACTTCAAAGGCAGCCTGGGAGGTTCCTACCATAAACAACTGCGGTAATGCAGATCCCTCGACATTGTAGAATCGAAGCCAGTGCGCGCCTAACGAACAATCCTCTGACAACGTGAGCTTCCCATCCCCAAACGTGATGCCAGGATCGCTTGCCCAGAACTGCAGCCCCTCCTCGGACACCTTGCCAATCAATTCGACAGCAACAGATTCACCCCGCTGCCCTCCTACGGGAAAGATCGCATCGACCACCGGGGGCGCTGCCTGAAGGCACGAAACCGAAAGCAAGCCTAATAACCAAAGCGCTCTCACACGAACAACTCGCTAATGGGCTGACCGCCATTCACCAAGGGCACTGGACGCCCCACGGTATTATGAAAGATCTGATGCGGATCAATGCCCATCTTCGTGTAGAGTGAAACAGCGAAGTCCTCAGGGGAATAAACATTCTCATTGGCATAAGCCCCATTCTTATCCGTCGCGCCGACAACTTGCCCGCCCGGAATTCCAGCTCCCGCCATCAGGACGGACATGGCATGGGGCCAGTGATCGCGACCGCCGCGCTTGTTGATCTTTGGTGTCCGACCACACTCTCCCAACAAGATGACCATCGTATTCTCTAAGGAACCCCGTTCATCGAGATCGCTGATAAGTCCAGAGATCCCCTGATCCACCGGAGGCAACTTTGTCTTCAGGCCCTTGAAGATGTCCACGTGATGATCCCAGCCACCATGATAGACCGTGACAAACGGCACGCCTACTTCGGTCAGGCGACGTGCCATTAGCAAACGCTGCCCAAAGTCATTTCGACCATAGCGCTCTTTCGTGGCATCTGGTTCTTGGTGCAAATCAAACGCTGCTTGGGCTGTTTCTGAAGTAACCAGCTCCAGACCTTGGTCGTAGTAGGTGTCGAACGCTAATGAGGGATCATTGCTTCCGGCATCGCGAAAGCGTTTCATCCGGTCTAACGCCGTGCGCAACTCCCGCCGACGCCGTGCGCGGCCATCGCTAATCGACTTTGGCAGAACCACATCGCGCACCCGAAACGACTTGCTGTTCGGATTTCCATCAAGAATGAATGGCGCGTGCTCCGCTCCGAGGAAATTAGGCCCACCCGAACGGGACTGGCGGGGCAAGGTCATGTAAGCAGGAATGCCGTTCTGCACTCCGCGATGGTGTGAGACCACGGATCCAAACGAAGGGTGAAAAGTCACAAAGGCTCCACAATTCACCGGCACCGGAGTCGGTGCACCAGTCATCATGTAGTGATTCCCTCCCCCATGATTTGGGTCCTTGTGACAAATGGATCGAATCACGGTAAACTTATCGGCCACAGACGCCAACTTCGGCACCGCCTGCGAAAAACGAATACCTGGAACATTCGTCGAGATCGGATTCAACTCGCCACGTATCTCTGCCGGCGCCTCTGGCTTTGGATCAAACGTTTCATGATGAGTCGGCCCACCGTCTAACCAAATCAATATACAGCGCGTATCATTGGCGGAAACCTTTCCCGTCGCCGAGGCCGCCTCTGAGCGAAGACGCATGAGATCAACGAGTCCCAAGCCAGCGAGCCCATGAAGCCCAACTTGGAGAAAGTCGCGACGGCCCATGCCTTGGCAATTTCGGTGAATGGATCTCATAGGGATGTTTCGGTTAGTGATTAAAGACGAATTCCGCCGAGTTGAGCAAGGCCCAAAAAACATCTTCCGTCGCCGTCTTCCGATCAGAATCGGCTGCTCCGTAAAAGGACAGGGCCACCTCGCGCTCCTCTGGTGAAGGTAGACGACTGTAAACCGAAAGATACAGTTCCTCGATAATCTCAGATTCAGAAGACATACTCTCGACGAGGGCCTCTACCCTCCCGTTCTTGTGACCAAGCTTGGCTTGCAACGACTCCGCATTCATCAGGTGCAAGGCTTGCACGACGCTCGTAGAAAGGTTCCGCTCACAAGGACAGTCGCTACTTGAATCAGGCCGACCAAAGGCGTCTAACGTTGCCGACGCAATCTTAAAATTCCAGACTTGATTTGCCCGTGAGGCTTGCGGCAATCCCTCGAAAACGTCGGGCACTTGCGTGACTTCAGCAACGGCATCGGCAACCACCTCGGCAGACAGGCGACGACGATACGAGCGCGAGAAATTCTCCGTGTCTTGGACATTGGACGCATTCGGCTCCGAGCTTTGCTGATAGAGGTTTGATAGGGTGACTCGTCTGAGCAGGTGTTTAAGATCATAACGATGACCAACAAAGTCCTGCGCCAGCGCGTCTAGTAGCGCTGGATTGGTCGGCGGATTCGTAGCCCGAAAGTCATCCACTGGATGCACCATGCCGCGCCCAAAGAGCTCGCCCCAGACTCGATTTACCATCGCTCGGGCAAAGAACGGGTTGCTCGGTTCAGTCAACCAATCAGCTAGACTTTCCCGTGGGTCACGCTGCCCAAGATCTTCCAACTCTGGACCGTCAGGAGCGCGAGGCATCATCACCACCTGAGTAACGGGATGCTTCACCGAACCACCTTTGCCATGATAAAACACTTCCCACCCTCCAGAAATCGGGGGCGAGACCCCTATACCCTTTCTCTTGAGCTGACCAAAGAAGGCCGCCATCTGGTAGTAGTCCTCCTGACTCCATTTCTCATTCGGATGGTGGTGACAACGAGCACACTCTAAACGAACGCCTAAAAAAACTTGCGACACCAAAGACGTTAGATCCTCTGGGGTACGTCGATCCCTATAAATCACCGTCGCCCCGTGTCGATGCGTACTCCCCTGGGCGGTAAGCACCTCGCGAGCAAAGCGATCCAGAGGCCAATTCTCGCGAAAAACCTGACGCAGCCATTGGTCTAGCAAGTAAACACTCTTCACTCCAGCGCGATCGGGATTCGGTCGCAGGAGGTCAGCCCATTTTACAGCCCAATGATCCGCATAGCGAGGATCTTGCAGGCATCTATCCACCCACTTGCGACGCTTGTCAGGGTCAGCATCTCCAAGGAAAGTCCGTACGGGCTCGGCACCGGGTAACTTTCCAATCAAGTCGATCGAGGTGCGGCGGAGAAACTCACCATCGCTGCACGGCTCTGAGGGCAACACGCCCAACTTCTCAAACCTCGCATAGGCCAGATCATCGATGAAACTAGCGCGCGGGAGAGAGTCCAAGGCCCCCGAGGCAACGTCTTTGGCCACCGTGACACGTGCATTAACCACCTGCCCTAAGAACCGTCCCACCACGATCGCCTCGCCATAGCGGTGCTGCACTTCAGCATCCCCTTGCGCATCAATCTCAACAATCTCTTCCTTGTTCGATTCAAAGTCAGCAAGAGCAGTCACGTCACGCTCACGCCCATTCTCATAGTGGGCCATCACAGTAAACGCAACTTGCTCTCCCTTCTCAGCCTCAAGCTCAGCTGGCGAAATCTCTATTTTGGCTAGAGGCGAATCCTCAGGATGCTTGTAAGGACTCCCCTCCTCAATCCATTGCGCAATGGTCTCAAAGGCATGAGAGTCTTTGGCAAAGCGTTTGCCCCCCTCGTGCGGCACCGCAAGCGTCGCCTTCTGCAAGAGTAAACTTTGCTCGGGCGCTCCCGGTGACAATCTCCGCCCACGCCGGTCATCCACAATCGCCTTGAAGTCCGCTAGTGGATCATAGGCAAACACAGAGAGCTTGAAACCGTTCTGTCCAGCAGGCTTGGAATGACACGAAGAACCGCTGCAGCCCGCCTAGCTGAGCACCGGCAACACGTCATCAAGAAAACTGATAGGCTCGGCCACCGCATCGCCCATCGGAATCACCGATAGAGCAAGAACAGCCAGGCTAATACGCAACATGGGAGGAGAAACCCTCTCTTCCTCCATATGTCGTGGCGTAGGGCACCCCTCTTCGAATAATCCCAAAGTGATCTACTGGCTCGCGGATTGGCTGACGGCTCCTTGAAGATTCGCCTTTGTATCGAAGTTGGAACTTTCTTCGATCCACTGAGTGGCCGTCTCGTCGTCCTTGGTTAGCCAATGTGCAGCAACGCTGCGTTTCCGGCTCCCACTCAGTGGCAGCGCCTCCGCAATCGAAGCGGCCTTCGCTGGATCATCGTTCGCGATCTCCCACGCAGCGCCGTCGATCCACTGCCTCTTCGATTGTTTGTCTGGGATCTGTTCCGCGTGCACCAACGCTTTGTCGATGTCACGTTTGGCCATCGAGCCCCCAAAGTGCACGGCCGAACGCCTTATCTGCTCATTTTGAAAAAATTCCGCCGGCTTCTCCAAGTAGGCCCTGCTCACGGCTTCGGCATCTTGCCCCATCCATTGTATTAGCGTCCATCGAGCAGAGCCCACACGATTGGCTGGATCGAGAGAATCTAACGACATCTGAAATGCTTTGCTCGGATCATGGCTTGCTAGACGACTGACAATCGACTTCGAGTAACTGCGATTTAGGCACTCGTTCTTGAGACCAACGGGCCAGGCCATAGCAGCGTCTGGCTCAGACGCTGCCCCAAGCTTACATCACGATCTTCCTAGGGCTAATCCATTAATTCAGATTTTCACCCAAGTGCTTATAGCCCAGAGGTTTAGAAACGATTCGAAGTGAGAAGCTTTACG
>JAACDM010000442.1 GCA_009936795.1 Verrucomicrobiaceae bacterium
ATCGCTTTCGTTTCATGAGGTCTGTGGGGTGGATATTACCACACAGACTCCAGTTCAGGCCTGTCTACTTTTCGGGGAGCAGGTCAGTCTACTCCAAGACGAGCTTTCAGAATAGCCGCATTCTGCCTTCAAGACCAAGAGCACTCTACTTTTCGGAAGACTACTACATCGGTTGGGTGCAAGGCGGGGATATCGAGGTCATTTCCATAGATCCCAATCTGGGCCCCATCTTCTATGTCCTAGAGATACCAACACGTCCGGAACATAAGCCAATACTGATTCGTCCCATGGAGTGCATGAACTGCCACGGAGGTTCTCGCACAGAAGGAATTCCAGGCATGTTAGTCAGATCAGTCAAACCCACGAGCGAGGGTTTTCCCATTCTGGCGGCAGGCACATCACAGACTGATCACGCTAGCCCAATCGCGAAACGGTGGGGAGGGTGGTACGTTACTGGTGAGAATGCGGGAACGCGCCACATGGGAAACCTACTCTACGACAAACGTGAGCCCAATTCGGCCGCGATTGTTAAGGACCACGGTATCTTAAAAAGCCTGGATCAGGTCATCGACACTCAACCTTACCTTTCAGACAAAAGTGACATCGTCGCGCTGATGGTCATGGAGCACCAGATCACCGTACACAACATCATTACCCAGTCCTCTTACAATGTGCGGCGATGGCTTCACTATGATCGGATCATGACCCGTGAATCGCCATCGTCCTCTGGAACCATTCGTGAGCCGACGAAACGAATGATTAGAAACCAAGCAGATCGCCTACTAAAAGTGATGCTGTTCCAAGATGAAATTGAACTCGACGGCTGGGGCGTCGAAGGTGACGAGGTATTCCAAGACACCTTTCAATTGAACTCTCAGGAGTGTATAGATCGCCGGTCACTCAAAGACTTCGAATTGCTCTCACGCTTGTTCAAACATCGTGTCAGCTACATGATCTACTCGAAGTCTTTCGAGGCTCTGCCCGAAATTTTCAAAGAAGTCTTCTACTCCAAACTCCATGCTATTCTCACTGGCCAATCGGACACTGAAACCTACAGTTATTTAAAAGAAAAGGAGCGGAATCGCATCCTTAAAATCCTTACAGAAACGGATTTAGATTTCGCTGAACAAACGAAGTAGAAATAAGAAGACTCCGCTAGCTGACCTTGTATTTCGACATATCCAAAGTCATGGCAGCAGCGGGAAGCGCACTCGGCTTCTTGTGCGGATTGGGCTTGTAGAACGTCACGAGACATCCGCCTATCAGGGCCAAGACCAGCCCTAGCACAAACTGCCAACTCAAATCCTTCCAGAGATTGGCCATGGAGATGGCAACGAGGCCATTCACGATAGGTGCTCCAGCAAAGACAATGGCCATGACGGCCGCGGGCGTTCCCTTGGCTCCAAAAGCAAGCAAAACGAATAGCGCGCCCAGCGCGCCAACAATACCGGCGACAAGACTCCATGCACTCCCCCTCATGGGGAAACTCCAATCAGCTCCTTTCGCGATTAGAATGATGATTGGACCGAGAATAGCGACTAGAAAGTAGGCCACACCAACTAACAAGAAAGCCTTGATCCTGCCTATGCTAGGGTCGCCACCCGAAGCCATGCCCACTGCTCCAGAGTGGAGAAAAATACCGTAAACGCCCCATGATAGGACCGTCATAAGCGCAAAGGAGAGCCAATTCATGGTCCCACCCTATCGGCATCCGCGACCACGTCAATCAACCTACGAAACGGAATCTAACTTTGAACGGATAGCCTCCGGCATGTCCACGGCCCTCATACGTTTGGCTTCTTCATCGAATCGCACGCAGATGACAGTCATCTTTCCGACAGCAACCGGCCCGTCATGCGGCTCCACGAGGAAATGAAACCCGTAGTCGATCGTCTTGGCCTGGCGATCAAGCACATGAACTTCCACGCAGACTTCCTGCTCAAAGCGAAGCGGCTTCTTGTACTCGCAAGTCGCAGAAACGCGCGGCCATCCGTAGCCCTCATACGCCGCCAATCCAGTCGCGCCAGACCCACTGGGATGAATCGAATAGCCTAGTGAACGAAAGAAGGCGTGCTCGGCATTCTCCATGTAGCGAAAGAAATTGGCGAAGTGAACAATGCCAGCCAAGTCCGTGTCCGCAAAGGGAACACGCATCGAATGGGTGAAAGCCGGTGTCATGATCGCATTAGGCTGTCTTCGCCACCGTCTCAAAGATTTCGGAAATCTCTGCCGCCATTCTGTCTGCCGTGAAGTACTTCCGAGCACCCTGACCGCCTTCGAAGCCCAGTTTCCGGCGTCTTTCCTCCAGAGAAAGCATGACTTCTAAAGAATCTGCTAAATTCGTGGGGTCTTCAGGATCATAGAGTAGCCCACCACCTGTCCGCTCGAGGATCTCCGGGAAAGCGGCATGATTTGGCTGCACCACAGGCACGTCACAGGCTAGCGCCTCGATCAAATAGAGGCCGAAAGACTCGCCATACAGCGCAGGCACCGAGAAGACACTGAGGCTCTGGAGAAACTCCACTCTCTTATTGGTTGATAAGTTCGGCGAGAACTCCACATCATCTAACAAACCCGCAGAATCAAGCTTCTGCTTCTGCTGCGCAATGAACTCATCGTCTGCGACCGTCTTGGCGCCAGCCAAGTGCAGCTTACAATGGACGGTATCACGCTGACGCAAATCAATAAACGCATCAACCAAGGTATGCAGTCCTTTGCCCATGCACATTCTAGCAAGATAACCAATAACCGGAGGATCTAGACGCTTGCTTTGATCTGCATGAAACGGTGTGAAATCTATCCCGTTGTGCACAGACAACACTTTCTTATCTGTCAATTCTAGATGTTTCCGCATCACGTCTGCATAGTAATTACTCACCGCAATGTAGCGTGCGATGAAGGCGCTATTATCACGAAACAACTCCCAACTCTGCCTACGATAAGGCTCTGGTAAGGTATCAATAAAGGAATCTTCACCTTGAAGAGAACACACCACAGGAACCTTGAGTTCTTCGTGCACGGAACGAGCGACCCCGGAAAGCAATCCATTAGAAAATGAGATGAGGTCCGGCTTGGGCTGCTTCTTCAGCCAAGTCATGAGCTTGTTGACCTCCTTGCGCTGCTCGCCATGCGAGCCCTTAAAACTGGAGACCGTCATTTCACCTAAATCTCGCGCCCGAGTCATGCCCGCTTTCTCAATGAGCCCCATCAAGAGAGACTCGCGATCGAAGAAGCGATCCAACCACTTTGGAGTCCACCGAAACAGGCGGAACTTCTGCTGAAGATACATGTTGATCCCTCCAAGGAAGAGAGGGACCTTAGTATCCTCCTTTTCGTCATCCGTCACCATCGGCAGGTAAAGCGGGACCAAAGTCATCTCGTGGCCAAGCTTCCCAAGCGCCCTAACTAGGGCATGGTCACGGAGACAGCTTCCGCAATGGAAATTTCCAGTACCAGGCGTGAGATGAATGATCCTCATGACAAATGCTTGAGGAATAGAGGGGAAGGCTCAAGGCGCACGAGGAACATAAACATCGGGATTCTCAAATGTGTCTATTTCAATAGCGACAGAGTCTCACTGCGCAAGCCAAACGGTGCCTTTCCGTAACGAGAAACACCCATGTAATGAGGCCACAAATCGGTTTGAAGATGACGAATCATCAATTGAAATTACACTCCCACTATGAATTTGAGAAACATTCTTCATGCCCATCGCGATGCAGTCTCAGTTCAAGAGCAGGCCGCCCAGCAAATGGAGGAAGCTTGCCATGTTATTGACCGCGTCATCAATAACATGGTGAGGCCAAGTTTCGAGGAGGCCGAGAGACAGATTGGGGAAGTAGGCTTTGATGTTTCTATGGAAGTGGAGTCAAGGATGCTGGAATCGCACCGTCATCACTTTCGATTTACAGCGGCCTGCACGCTCACCGCTGGCAAAAGTATCCCAGCTTCAACCTTATCGTTCGACGGCAATCCTCGAAACAAGAGTGTAGTCTATACTAAGGTCGTGGGAGGCCTAAAACACAAGGACTCCTTTTCGGCAGTAGTCATCACTGAAGAGATGGTTACCAAAGAGCTTGAGATCTTCGTGCAAGAGGCCTTTCCCTCAAGCAGTCGGTAAGGTCACTGCAGGTGGCCGAAGACCCTGCCGACCGTGATCGAGCTCCGCTGGTAAACTAGCAAATTCGCCCATTGCCCTTACCAGCTTTTTGAAATCACTCTTCTCAAGATTGCCGATCAGGCAATCTGTGAGGTCAGGACGTAGCTCGGGGTAGTTCCGAATCAAATCGCCGAAGCTGAATGTTTCATCATAGAAAGCATACACAATCTTGCGCATCAGTTCGACACCTTCGCACATCTTCCTCCCATAACGTTCGAAGGATTTAGCAGAATGCTCGCCACTTTCCAGAGCAGCGTGGATGGTATCAGCGGCCATAGCCCCACTCTTGAGCGCAAAGAAAACACCAGATGAGAAAACAGGATCAAGGAAAGCAAAAGCGTCCCCTACCAAAACAAGTCCGTCAGTACCACAGTAACGAGAACGATACGAATACTCACCCGTGACCCAATACTCCCCAAATTGCTCACCGACACTGAGGTGATCTTTGATCCAAATATTCTCCTCAATCTCACGATCGATTATAGTTTTAGGATCACTACTCTCTCTGAAGAGATAATCGCGTTCACCAACAACCCCTAGACTGACAATATCATCCTTCAACGGAATGTACCAGAACCATCCGCGCTCCGGGATATAAGCGACAGTCGTGGAACCGGCCTGCAAACCAGGATCGCGTTTAGCTCCACGATAATACGTCCAGAGGGCGACTTTGTTAAGCTTGGGGTCGCGCTCGCGCCAACGCTCTTTCGTAACGGTGAGGCTGTCCCGCCCAGTGGCATCGACAGTGATGGGCGCATAATATTCGACTGATTGTCCACCCTGATGCTCCGCGAGAACGCCCGAGACGATACCATCACCATCCTTTAACAAGGATCTCACTTTGGTTTCCTGATGCACCTGAACCCCCTTAGTCTGAGCATTCTCCAGCATCATCATATCGAATTCATCGCGGTTCACCTGCCACGTCGTTGACGATGGATGATCATGGTGTTCGAAGAAATAGAATGGCTGGGACTGCTTCCCGTCAGGCGTCACGAATTGCACACTAAGTTTCTCTGTGAAGCCCAACTTTCCCATCTGGTCAATCACTCCCAGCCTCTCCAGCGGAAAGTAGCAGTAAGGCATGAGCGATTCACCCACGTGGTAACGAGGGAACCGCTCCTTCTCTAAGAGGAGAACACGATGACCCTGCTCAGCAAGAAGCGCAGACGTCGTGGATCCTGCGGGGCCTCCGCCGACGACAATTACATCATAATGGTTGGCTTGGATCATGGTCTTTAATTCTTTACGTCGCTCAAGCGGACTTCAGATCCGAAATTGGCGGCAAGATCTCGACAATCTCCGCAAAGACCGCGCCGTCTTTCAACGCGAGCACATTGCACCGACCATAAAGGGCCTGGCCAATCTCCACTCCGAGCAGTTTCGCCATCAATTCGTCGGCATCGACTCGAAAGTAACCTCGAGGCGCACTCAGATGATCAAACTTCGCGGACTCAAGAATTCCCCCCAGAGGCTGAATCGCCGCCCGAACGGGTTTCGCGATCTCGTCTGGAAGCTTGTCGAGATAGATCTTGATCGCTCCAAACTCCACTGGAGCCGAGTCCCCCGCCCCGCGAAGCAGCACTTCCCGCGTCAGTTCAGCATCTTCAATATCCAATGCGAGAACCTCCAAAGTGATCTCACACTCATGAAAAGCCTGGAGCTGGGGCGTCATGTCCAAATGATGCACCAAGAGATGACGGTAAGGCTGCGGCATCGCCTCGCCATGAATAAAGCTCACTTCGGGAAACAACCGTCCCGCCCGGTTATAAAAGCTTGTAAGAGGCGCCAGAGACACCTCCCTCAGCCCCTTAGGTGTAACGGGCATCACGGTGTTGGGGTAAAAAGAAGTCGTGGAGAAGACGATCCACCTGAAGTAAACCGTCTCGGCTCAAAACGATGCCATCGTCTTCAAGCGTGATGAATCCTTCCGACTTTAGATAGCCCAGCGGCTGGGCGAATCTCTCTAGCACATTGACACCATACTTCTTTTCATAGTAAGACGGCTTCACTCGACCTAACTTCAACCTGAGAATAAACTCGCGAACCAATCGCTCCTCACCGTTTGTATGGTAGGCACGAAAGATCGGACTCTCCCCATTGTCTAAGGCCGTCATGTATGGACCCACATCTGCCTGATTCTGATAGTGCACATCACCAAGGATACCGAAGGAAGCAACGCCCAAAGGCAGTAAGTCAGCACCTTCCCAAAGCGAATCGCGATAAACGAATTTCACTTTATCAGGATTCTTCACCACGGTGTAGGCACTGCTCACACCGTAGCCAGCCTTCTCAAACTCATCAAAGGCATACTCAACCCAACGCCGCTTCGTTTGCCAATCCGCGACCGGAGCTGTCAACTTGCCAGTCTCCTTCATCTGCTTGTAGATGGTCGTATTGAATGGCACTTCCATCTGATAAATGGTCACACACTCGGGGTCGAGACTGATGGCTTTTTCGACCACCCGCTTCCAGTTGTCCTCGGTCTCATCCATCATTCCCGCGATGAGATCGATATTGATTTGGGGGAAATCTAGCGCTTTCGCAGCATGGTACGCGCGCTCGATCTCTTTGCCTCGGTGCGCTCGCCCATTCAGCTCAAGAATGTGATCGTCAAAGTTCTCAACGCCCAAGCTCAATCGCGTTACCCCGATCTCGCGAATCTTCTCCAGCTTCTTTTCAGTTAACGTACCCGGCTCGCACTCGAAAGCGACTTCTACAGCCTCGTCCCACGGCTGAATTGCCTTCATTCGATCAGTCAGATCCTGAAGCTGATCTACCGACAAGTAAGACGGTGTCCCGCCTCCAAAGTAGACGAAATGCGGTTTGCGCCCTTTCAAATATGCCTTCTCCGCCATGATCTCATACTCACGGATACCGGCATCGATGTAGGCTCGAATCTCCGCCGCGTTCTTATCCGTGTAGACACGGAAGTAGCAGAAATGACACCGCTTGCGGCAGAAAGGAATATGAAAGTAGACGCCCAGCGGCACATCAGAAGGAGCAGGTTTATCGAGCACTTCCTCAACAGCTGATTTGTATTCGGGCTTCCAAAAGGAGAAAGGAGGGTAGTTCGCCACAAAGTAGTTACCCACCTCCGTCTGCTCACGCTCCTCCGGCTTAGCCAAGGGGTGAGAAACTGCAGTATCGTCTGTTACCATAATCGTATTGGAAGCAAGAGTGTCCGTTAGGGTTTGGCCGCCTTGAATGCATAGACAAAGCCATCTAAAGCGCCGACCACAAGATGCTCACTCGCAATCGCCGGGGCTGCCGTGATCGCTTCCCCAATCTCGTAGGACCAGACCTCCCCGCCGTCTTCTAGCGCAATGCCATAGAGACGCCCGTCATCGCTTCCGACGTAGAGCAATTCTCCAGAAATCACAGGGGAACTATCGATACTACGACGTGCCTTGAAAGCCCACTTCTCAGTGCCGTCTTTCCGATTCAGAGCATACAGGCGCTTACCACGATCGGCTACATAAACGGTGTCATCTGTCACCGCGGGCGACGCGAAATAAGGGAAATTCCGATCTTGGAATACCCAGAGCTGTTTCTTATCGGCGAGCGAATAAGCCTCCGCTTGATTCCCGTAGTGGGCCAAGTAAGCAATGCCATCTTTCACCGCAATTGAGTTGGCGACGTAAGAGCCAATCTCGATTTCACCTCCGGGCTCACCGGTGACGGCATCGACCATGTATAGAATCGCATCACAGCCGCCAAACATCACCTTTCCCTCAGCTACGGCCGGCGTGCCGTTAACGTAATTGCCAGTCTCAGCCTTCCACAGCCCCTTCCCGGTTTCCGCATCCACACAGTGGAGAAAGTTATCATAGCTCCCGACATAAAGGAGTGTCTTGTCTTCATGACGGAGGAAATTCACCCCACCGAGAATTTCGCCTTCGGTTTGATACTTCCAGATCTCCTCACCCGTTTCCGCATTTAAAGCATACAAGGCCCCGTCTCCGGAACCAACATAGACCACGCCATCAAGGATACAGGCTGAACTCTCCAGAGTGTCCCCAAGTTGCTTCATCCACTTCTCCTTGCCAGATTCAAGGTCGATCGCCCGAAAATCGCCATCCTGACTCCCCACAAACACGGATTCGTTCGCGATAGCCGCCGTCGCCACGATTGGGCCGATCATCTCAAGCTTCCAGGCCAGCGTGAGGGGCGCGGGTAGCACCTCCGATGACTCTCCCGTCAGCGCGGAATCTCCCCGAAACAGGCTCCACTCTCCGGCAATGGCGGTTTCTGCCGTTGCTATTGGCAATTCTTCAGCAACCAAGCTGGTTTCAGCCGCATCACGACAGCCCCCCACCGAGAGGAGACCGAGAAAAATGAGAGATGGTTTGAGCATTCGGGGAAAGTTACCCCGGTTCAACCCCGGCTCAACGGAAAGGCTCACCGAGCGGGCTACAGCACGTCTCTTTGTATCGTCCCGGGTCCCGAATACGACTAAGCAACGCCCATGACTCTCGATTCCGTCATCGTCGCGCAGACGTAGATCTCGCCTCCCCCCTTGCGTCTGTTCTAACGCGACACTCCTTCCAGCGATGGAAATTGAATTTGGTCGACCATCTTGATCCTCGCGGCTGGCCTGGGATGGCAACGCGAGCGGCCCAAAGCCAATGACCACTCTTCAATCGAGAACTCTGCGAAGCACGATTCACTGGTCAGGAACCATACGCCTACCGCATACGCCTACCGCATACGCTGCTGTCACTATCCTTGGGGCCTCGCTTTCTATCATTAACACACGCCTGAAAGCAGCCATCAACAGAAGCAAACCGCTATATTCCTTCGAGATCCAGCTGCTGATCGCCCGATGCTTTCTGCATGACCGAGTCGCCCTAACAGAATAGGCTTTGAAGCATGCCAAATACAATGTTCAGAGCGTCGTCATCCGTCACTGGATCCAAGAAGATCCCAAGACCGTCTGAATCATCGAACGGCATTCGTCCCTAGATAGATCAAACCAGTCAGATCACCATTACGAGCCCGCCCTACAACCAACAGATTCGTCCAAGGATGTCATCTCACGGCCACCTCACCAAAATCGCCTCTTCCTTTTTTTAGTAAAGTGGAAATTCTTCCTGCTAGTGAGGGAACACAGGAACTACTTTCGTTCATCATCGAATGGACGAAGCCCAACAAAGAAGATTAGACTCTAATCATGACTCTCGAAGCCGTCATTCAAGCACAAGCTCGGATCTCACCTCACATTCATCGCACGCCCGTTCTCACAAGCCGCCGATTAAATGACGAAGCTCAGGCAAGCTTGTTCTTCAAAGCAGAGAACCTTCAGAAAGTGGGGGCCTTCAAAGCACGCGGAGCCCTGAATGCTGTGCTATCACTCGACAGCGACACGCTGGCGAGAGGTGTCGCCACGCATTCCTCTGGCAATCACGGCGCGGCACTCGCTTACGCCGCAAGCATCGTCGGAGTCACTGCTCATGTGGTCATGCCAGAAGACTCGTTGCCCAACAAGATCGCCGCTGTCCGTGGCTATGGTGGCAAGCTCACCGTTTGCAAACCAACACTGGCAGCGCGCGAAGCTGCTTGCGAAACCATCGTCCGTGAAACTGGCGCTACCGAAATTCACCCCTACGACGACGACCGCATTATTACAGGCCAAGGCACCGCAGCTCTAGAGCTTCTCTCACAAACAGAGAAGCTCGACCTGATCATCACACCCGTAGGTGGAGGCGGTCTCCTAGCAGGCACTGCTGTCGTGGCCAAGGACGCGAGAGTCAGTGTCATCGCAGCCGAACCCGCCGAGGCCGATGACGCCTACATGAGCTGGCTGGCGGGGAAACGCATTCTGCCTGAAAGTACCTATACGATTGCCGATGGCCTCCGCACTGGACTCGGCGAACGGAACTTTGCCATCATTCAGAGTCACATTGACGACGTCCTGCTAGTGACAGAAGAAGCGATTATCCACGCCACCCACCACCTCATGCACACGCTTAAGACCGTGGTGGAACCCTCAGCCGCCGTGCCGATGGCCGCCATCCTCCAAAACCCGGACACCTTCGCTGGTAAACGAGTCGGTGTCATCCTGTCAGGAGGGAACCTCAATCTTAACGCGCCACCATGGCTTCCAAGCCTGGGAGCCGAGTGATACCACTTTGTTAGTTTAGAGTATAAACGTGACAGCTGGAAGCGATGCGGGTTAGCCAAGCAGCAATAAGATGATCTGATATCCAATCATCTCTGCAAGTATCCTCTCGGCAAATTCGACTTCCAAAAGGTTGCCCACGCCGTCAAAGGCCTCATCGGCCCAATTCAACACTTGGCCAACGGCGCAATCGAGGCGAAGTAACCTTAGGTCCTCATCCATGACAACCGATCTCGCCCCTCTCCTCGACCATGATAGCGCTCTCGGCCAATCGACTGAGCCAAGCGAAATCAACGCGGCATTGAAGGCTCTTTGGAAAGAGAACGAGACGGCGACCCGAGCATCGCTAATGAATCTCGTGATCTACAGCGAGGAAGCGGATGCTCTCAAAGCGAACACCCAACTCGTTTACGGCCTAACCCTTGAACACGCGTGCCGAGTCCTACTTATCGAGGCACAGTTCGACAGTTCTGACAAACACACCGAATCCTGGGTCACTGCCCACTGTTCACTCGGGCCTGATGGCAGAAAGGCCGTGTGCTGCGAACAACTGGCCTTTCGCATGCACGGGTTCTCTCCAGCGCGCCTCTCCAATCTTCTGTTTGCCAACCTCGATTCAGATCTTCCCCTCGTATTGTGGTGGCAAGCTCCTCTTTCTGGCTCATTCGATCAGGGGTTGTATAGCAGGATTGATAGGCTTGTCATCGATAGCCAAAACTGGAGAAATGCCAGAGCAGACTTTGAGCGTCTCCTCGAGATTCGCAATGATCCTACCCAACGTTTTGTCGTTCACGATCTCAATTGGACGCGCACCTTCCACCTTCGGCTCGCCATAGCTGCGGGGTTCGAGGATCCCCAAGCTCTACGAAACTTAGAATCACTCAGCAAGATCGCGGTCACTCATGCGCACGGCCATGAAACCACCGCTCAGCTTCTTGGCGCTTGGCTCTTGGAACGCCTGCATCCGGTGGAGCCAGAAATCTCATTCCAGGCGAGCCAGAACAATCAGCCAATCAGCCAGGTTCTCTTCCATCATACGGGCGAGCCGATGCGCTTCGAATTCACAGCGCCCTTCTATAGCTGGACGTCATGCTCCGAATCGGCGCCCCGGTTGTTCCCAGCTGACAGCAATGACCTTTCGTCATTGCTCATCGATCAACTCGGGCGGGGCGGCAACAATGCGGCCTACTGCCGCCACATTCGTCGGCTGCTCAGCCTTTCTACCTAGCCTTGACCAGCATGGGGGTAATTGGGCACTGTAGATAGATGAAAACGCGTCTCTCTACACTTCTGATTAGTTTACTAGTCTCTCAGATCCATGCTCGGTCGATACCAGTGATCGAGGGCATGGACGCTCAGCCGCTTCTCTTACAAACTCAGCGACTGGCCGAGGCTCTGGATTATCTTGGCCAACCGTTGAGCACTGAAGCTAAGCAGTCCCTAACAGAAGCCAATAACAATCAAAATAACGCCGATGCCATCGCAAAAGTGCAGGCAACGTTAGACCCGCTCTGCATCTCACACGTGCAGATCAATCCGGAATCTCGAGTCAAGGTGGCTGGAGGACCCGCGCCTCTTGAACTCGTTCAGCATGGTTGGCGCGCATTTCTCGTCAAGGTCCACAATGAAGCTGGGGTCACTCATCCTCTGGTCGCCACGAGCAAGCAGGCCCGACCGCTGCACGGCGCACCCTCCAAAGAAATTCGAGATCGTTGGATGGATCTAGAAGTCTTCAGTGGCCGTCCCATGGCCCCAGCACTTTCAGGGGCGCTGCTAGAATACCAAATCCTCCAGATCTACAGTCGAGACGCCGGTCAACGTAGCGCCGTCGTCGAATTTTCTGTCGGCCAAGGCACTCAAGACCTCGGCTTTCGCAGTGATCTCATGACTTCATTCAAG
This sequence comes from Verrucomicrobiaceae bacterium, assembly GCA_009936795.1. Lineage (GTDB taxonomy): Bacteria > Verrucomicrobiota > Verrucomicrobiia > Verrucomicrobiales > DEV007 > JAACDM01. Next base: position 12,180 of record JAACDM010000442.1, read on the forward strand.
TGCGCCAAGAGCACACCCGTTGCCTTCGAGATCCTCGACGAACACGGAAAGCCCACAACCGCCTCCTTGGAAATTAGAGACATGCTAGGGCGCGTCTACCCAGCACAAACAAAGCGCCTCGCTCCCGACTTCTCCTTTCACCCGCAAGTGTATCGGGAATCTGGAGAGTCCGTCACACTACCCGCTGGCAAGTTTAAGATCCAATGTGCGCGCGGCCCTGAATACCATGCACAAACTCAAGAAGTCACTGTCACAGGACAACCTCAGACGGTTCGCTTCGAACTCAAACGCTGGATTGATCCCGCCAGCTTTGGTTGGTGGTCAGGCGATCACCACATTCATGCCGCTGGTTGCGCTCATTATAATAATCCAACCGAAGGCGTTCACGCCCCCGACATGATGCGACATTGTCTCGGTGAAGACCTCAAGGTAGGCGCCAACCTCACCTGGGGACCGTGTTTCGACTACCAGAAGCAGTTCTTTACCGGAAAGGATGACTCTGTCTCCCAGTATCCGTATCTTCTGCGCTATGACATTGAAGTATCAGGCTTTGGATCGCATCAGTCGGGGCACCTTTGCCTCCTTCGCTTGAAACAGCAGATGTATCCGGGAGGCAACTCGAAGGACCACTGGCCAACCCTGTGTCTAAACACGCTTCGCTGGGCACAACAACAAGGTGCGGTATGTGGGCCAGCACACTCAGGATGGGGACTCTCCATATCGAACGATGATCTTCCGTCCTATGAGATTCCGCCCTTCGACGGCATCGGCGCTTGCGAATACATTGTCGATGTGACACACAATGTCCCTGGCCCAGACGGAGACCTTGTGCCCGCAGTCGACTTCATTTCCACCGTCGACACGCCTTACCCTTGGGAACTCAACATCTGGTATCATACGCTCAATGCAGGATTTCGAACACGGGTAAGCGGCGAAACAGATTTCCCATGTATCTACGGCCAGCGCGTAGGATTGGGACGCTCGTATGTAAAGATGCCAGACAAACTAGATTACGATGGCTGGTGCCAGGGCATTGAAGAAGGCCGCAACTATGTCTCGGATGGCTACAGTCACCTAATCGATTTTAAGGTAAACAACATCGACCTCGGCAGCGGAGCGCCAGACTTACATCTGGATGCTCCGGGACAGATCTCTACAGAAGTGAAGGTAGCCGCTTTGCTAGGAAAAACTCCTGACAAATCTATCAGCAGCCGAAGCACTAGCCAACAGCCTTACTGGCACTTGGAGCGCGCCCGAATTGGAGATTCGCGCAACGTCGACGTCGAGCTTCTGGTCAACGGTATTCCGCAAGCGAAACAGACAATTTCTGCCGATGGCTCACTCACTACGTTGACGCTAGAAACGGAAATCAAGGCGAGCGCTTGGGTCGCGATGCGTATCTTGCCAAGCTCGCACACGAACCCTATCTTTGTGCACGTCGACAACAAGCCGGTTCGCCAGAAGAAAAGCCTAGAGTGGTGCTCAAAGTCAGTTGACCAACTGTGGAAGCAGAAAGAGCGCTTCATCGCAGAGGAAGAGATGAATGACGCGATTAACGCTTACGCTCACGCACGCGAAGTGTATCGCAAACGCCTGGCTGAAGCCGGTGTTGATTAGCATAGCCAATGTTTCGTTTTCTCGTCCTAAGTTATTTCTTTCTGGCCACGATCGTGGTAGCAGCCCCAGTAGACTTTGCTGAGGACGTCAAGCCTCTACTGAATAAGCACTGCGTGAGTTGTCACGGTGGTGTGAAGAAGGCATCGGGTCTGTCCCTTCTTAGTTTCGAACAGGCTACAGGTAAGGCGAAATCTGGCCTCGCCGCTATTGTGCCCAACCAGCCAGATGAATCTGAGATGATTCTTCGGATTCGGTCGCAGGACGAAGATGAACGCATGCCGCCGCCTGAGCATGGCTCCGCGCTCACTCTAACAGAGCAACGCATTCTAGCTCAGTGGATCAACGAAGGCGCCACATGGAAGAAGCATTGGTCCTTTGATGCGCCACAGCGTAATGAAGCTCGTGACTCTACAAGCAGCATCGACTCCCTGATTCGGGCCTCGCTTGCCAATAGCGGCATGTCTCCAGCAGATCAGGCACCACCCGCTGAGTTACTTCGCCGAGTCACCCTTGATCTCACCGGCTTGCCTCCTACGCCAGAAGAACTCGCAGCCTTCGCCAATGCACCAACGACAGATGCCTACCAAGCAGTTGTTGAACGCCTGTTAGACTCCAAGCACTTTGGAGAACGTTGGGCCAGCCTGTGGATGGATGTGGCTCGCTACGCGGATTCTGAAGGTCTCGGCGTGGATCGCAGCCGCAAGGTTTGGAAATACCGCGACTGGCTTATAGAAGCCTTTAATGAGGACAAGCCCTACGACAAGTTTATCATAGAGCAGCTCGCGGGTGACCTCTTGCCCAATCCGACGATGAGTCAAACCCTTGCTACCGCATTCCACAGACTGACGCAGAGCAACAACGAAGGCGGCACCGATGACGAGGAGTTTCGTGTACTCGCGGTGATGGATCGCGTAAGTACAACTTGGGAAGCACTGCAAGGCGTAACCTTTGGTTGCGTGCAATGTCATTCCCACCCTTACGATGACTTTCAACATGAGGACTATTATTCCTTCATGGCCTTCTTCAATAACACGGCCGATGCCGATCTCGGCGAGGGATATCCCAAGTTGCGCGTTCCGTTAGACAAGACACATGAGGCTCATGCAGCTAAGATCATTTCTAGACGTAAACTCCTCAACGAATCAATCTACGAAGCATCTTCAAATCTCACTGCAAAAACAGCTTGGCAGAACGCTAGAATCACTTCCGCCGAGTCGTCTTCAGGCACTGGCGTCGAGATTGTGGGGGATGAGTTTCGAGCCACTGGAAACATGGCTAAAGGAACGACGTTCACGCTGAACTTCGACGTCCCACAAGGGATGACTGAACTGACGGCCTTCCGCATCGACCTGCTACCCCATGATCCTGAAAATGCAAAGCATACTCCAGAGTGGGGTTCCGTGCTTTCAAGAATCACTTTCGAACAACGACCACCCGGATCTGACTCACATAGCGAGATCCCGCTGCGGGAGGTGATCTCCGATGAGCCCGAGCCCTTTTACGATCCGAATGAAAGCCTCAAGAAAGGAAGCCGGGGAGCGGGACCATACAGCAAACAGTTTCACGAACGCCACTGCGTTGTGGTTTTGAAACAGCCTCTCAAGCTTGTCACGAACATGAACCTTCGCATCCATCTCAAACATGAGGTCTTTGCTTTAGGAGCGTTTCCGCTAGTAACCAAGCGCGGAAGAATCTCTTTAACCAACCGCACTGAGTGGATAGATTTCTCAAATAATCCTTCCATTGCTCTTAGACGAGAGACGCTCGATTCTCTCAGCGAAGCAGAGAAAGAGTTTCGGGCGATTACCATTCCAATCCTTCACGAGCGCCCGTCGCATCTCCGTCGTGACACGAGAGTGTTCGAACGAGGAAACTGGCTTGCCAAAGGCAAGCTCGTTGGGCCAAACGTCCCTGTGTCATTTCCCCCACTGTCTGCCGATGCTCCGCGTGATCGGCTCGCGCTTGCCAAATGGTTTGTAAGTTCCGAGAATCCCCTCACGGCTCGGGTCATGGCGAATCGTTTGTGGGAACAGCTTTTTGGTCGCGGCCTCGTGCTCACGTTAGAGGACTTTGGTTCTGCTGGCGACCAACCGACGCATCCGAGATTGCTCGACCACCTGGCGATTCGCTTTCAGCAAGATCATGGCTGGAGCGTGAAGTCGCTCCTTAAAGATATAGTGCTTTCCGGCACGTATCAACAAACCGCTAGCGTCAGTCCAGCAGCCTATTCAGATGATCCTAGCAATGCGAAGCTCGGCCGAGGCCCTCGGCAACGCATGACCGCAGAGATGGTCCGAGATCATGCCTTGGCGGTTTCCGGGCTCTTCTCCCCTAAGCTCTATGGTCCTCCCGTCTATCCTCCCCTCCCCAAAGGCGTTTGGACCCCGTTCTCAGGAGAGAAATGGGTGACCGCCCAACCAAACGACAGTGACCGCTATCGCCGTTCGCTCTACGTGTTTATGAAGCGAAGCATCCCCTTTCCCATGTTCGCAACCTTTGACGCGCCATCCCGCGAAATTTGCCAGCAACGTCGGCTTCCTAGCAATACACCACTTCAATCGCTCACATTGCTCAACGACGAAGCTTTTGAAGAATGTGCGCGAGCACTCGCGGACCGGATTGATGGCACTGAAGGGAATCTAGCTACCAACCTAGCCTACGGCTTTCTACTAACCACTTCCCATCCCCCTAGGTCTGGCGCATTGAACGAACTCGAACGCCTTTACAAGCGCTTGCGCGATACTGAGAAAGCGTCTCACAGCGAAGCGCTCACCGTTGTCGCCTCCGTTCTAATCAATCTAGACGCCGCCCTCACAAAGTAGCTATGACCGACTTTTCCAAAGTTCTCGCCCATCACCAGCACGACCTGCTTGAGTCTCGGACGAGGCGCCACTTCCTTCGCGACTGCTCTTCTGGCATGGGTGCGCTGTGGCTGGCATCTCAAGCTCATGGAAATGAGGCCCCTGCCATCCAGCATGACGCCTCTGAACCTTTGAGCACCCTGGCAGCTCCCCTAAAGGGCAAGGCCAAACGAGTGATCTACCTCCACATGATTGGTGCGCCCAGCCAGTTGGAGCTCTTCGACTACAAGCCCGAATTAGATCGCTTTGATGGCAAGGCTTGTCCTCAGGAGTATCTAGAAGGTAAGCGTTTCGCGTTCATCCGTGGAGTACCCCAGATGTTAGGACACCAGTATCCCTTTGCCCAGTACGGTCAGAGCGGTCAATGGATTTCTGACAGGATGCCGAATCTCCAAAAGCACGCCGATGACATGTGCTTCATCAAAACCATGACAACGGAGCAATTTAATCATGGACCTGCTCAGCTCATGGTACACACGGGCAACGCTGGACTCGGCAAGCCGTCCATTGGCTCGTGGGTCAACTGGGGACTCGGCACAGAGAACCAAAACTTGCCTGGCTTCGTTGTCCTCATTTCGGGTGGACGCCTTCCTCGTGTCGGCAAGAGCCTCTGGGGCTCGGGATTTCTTCCGTCCGTCTACCAGGGCGTCCAGTGCCGGTCCGTTGGCGATCCCGTTCTGAACATTCGCAATCCCAAAGGCGTGTCACGATCAATGCGCCGAGCTGCTTTGAATGCCTTGGGGAATCTCAATGAGATGACACACGCTTCGGTCGGGGATCCTGAGACCGTCACACGCATTGCCCAGTACGAGATGGCCTTCCGAATGCAAATGTCTGCCCCAGAAGCAATGGACATCTCAAGCGAACCAACGTCGGTTCAAGAAGCCTATGGTACCACTCCAGGCAAAGAGAGCTTCGCAAATAACTGTTTGTTAGCGAGACGGCTTGCCGAATCTGGAGTACGCTACATTCAGCTCTTCGATTGGGGCTGGGACACCCACGGCTCAAACAAGAGCGAGTCATTGAATTTCGGATTCAAAGACAAGTGCCGCCAGACAGATCGACCGATTTCAGCCCTCCTAACCGACCTCAAGCAGCGTGGCCTACTTGAGGACACACTTGTCGTGTGGGGTGCTGAGTTCGGGCGTACCCCCATGCAAGAGAACCGCGGTGGAGGCTCCATGAGCTTCATCGGCAGGGATCACAATCCAAATGCCTTCACACTGTGGATGGCTGGTGCAGGGATCAAACCCGGATTCAGCTACGGCGAAACGGATGCTCTCGGCTATGAAGCGGCGGTCAATCCCGTGCCCCTGCGGAACTTCCACGCCACACTCGTACACCTGTTAGGGTTTGATCACGAGAAGCTAAACTTCCCCTTCCAAGGCCTGGCTCAGAAACTCACTGGCGTGAAGCATGCTGAGGTGGTCCAGGACATCCTGGCCTAATCCTGACCAACTCGCAAAGCCACAGCCTCAGCGACACGAAGACCATCGACCGCTGCCGAAATGATGCCGCCGGCATAGCCTGCGCCTTCACCGGCAGGAAAGAGCCCGCGAATCCCCATACTCTGTAGGTCTTTCCCGCGCGTCACACGAATCGGCGACGAACTCCGCGACTCGACAGCCGTTAGAACCGCGTCAGGACGATCAAAACCTGGAAGGCGCTTGGCAATCCTTGGGACCGCCTGTTTAATCGCCTCAACTATGAAATCAGGGAGACACTCACGCAAATCTGTCAGCGTGACTCCAGGTCGAAAGGACGGTTTCACAGAGCCAATTTCCGTAGACGCCTCATCCTTCATGAAATCACCAAGCAGCTGGGCTGGTGCATGGAAGTTGCGCCCACCTAACTCGAACGCTTTCTCCTCCAACTCTCGCTGAAATCTCACCCCAGTGAGAATGTCATCGTCCGGCAAATCTGCTGGATGCACTTCGACCATAAATCCCGCATTTGCGTTGGCTTCGTCCCTGGCGTAGCTACTCATTCCATTCGTGACAAGACGCCCCGGCTCAGAGGCAGCGCCCACCACTTGCCCACCCGGACACATACAGAAGCTGTAGACGGACCGACGCTGCTTGCCGTGATGAACAAAGCGATAGGATGCTGACCCAAGGCGATCGTGCCCCGCATAATTGCCATGCTGCGTTCGATTGATCAGCGACTGAGGATGCTCAATCCGCACGCCAACTGAAAACGATTTGCGCTCAAGCGGAATGTCTTTTCTCGCGAGTAACTCAAACACGTCGCGCGCGCTATGTCCCACGGCAAGGATCACCGAATCGCCCGCAACATGCTCCCCTCCGTCCAGCACAACGCCCTTAATCTTCCCATCCGAGATATCGAGATCGACCACCTTGGATTCATAGTGAATCACGCCGCCAAGAGAGTGAATCGTTTCACGCAAATTTCGCAGCACCTTGATCAACCTGTCCGTGCCTATGTGAGGACGTGCGTTCACTAAAATATCCTCCGGCGCACCATGGGCCGCTAGTTCTTCTAGCACTTTGCGACACCTATGCTCCCGATCCTTAATCTGGGTGTAGAGTTTCCCGTCGGAGAAAGTGCCCGCCCCGCCCTCGCCAAACTGCACATTCGACTCGGGATCAAACTCTCCCGTCCTCCAGAATTTGGTCACGTCACGCGCACGAGGACCAGCCATCTTGCCGCGCTCAAAAAGGATCGGCTTCAACCCCATCTGCGCGAGCAACAGTCCTGCAAAGAGCCCGGCAGGTCCCGTGCCGACAATGAGAGGACGTTCTTCGCCTGGCGAAACAGCGTGATCCTTTAAAAAGCGATAGTCATTCTGAGGAGTCGATTGGAGGAAGCCCTTGCGATCCCGTCGGAGCAACCTGGTCTCCTCTTCAGCGGAGACGTCCACATCCACCGTATAGGAGAATCTCAAAGGTTTGCCTGTTCGAGCGTCGATCGCACGTTGAAAGACAGTGACTGCGTCTTTGGAAAGATCATCAAGCCCAAGGCGACGCTCCACCGCACGGTGGAGCTCGCCTTCACCGTGGTCGATCCTAAGGTTGAGTTGCCGCAGACGAATCACAGTTCCGCATAGTCGAAGATCACCGATTGGCAAGAGTTGTACGTAAAAACGCCCTGGCTGAATCTCTCCAACCAGGGCGTGTCATATGGGACAGAGTTGCTAGCTGCCTCATACTCGGGGGGAAGCCGCGATCTTAGAAGTCGTCCGTAGTAAAGTAGCCCCACAAATCAGCTGTGGTCGTCGCTCCTTCATGGACGTGGAACTGATCGATTGTCGTGAAGCCCTGATCTCCAGTGTATCCGAAGGCAAGATTCAGCTCGTACTGGATACCATCAATCGTCGTGCTGAAGTCGGTATCGAGCGTTGAAATGCGGATATAGTCAGCATTCTGATCTTCCGTATTGTTATCCGAGTTCGTCGTGTTCTCCAACTCGATATTGATATCGAACGACTCATTGGTATCTGGCAAAGTAAGAGCGATCGTGAGGTCCAAGGTGATATCAGTCGCCTGGGTGCCAGAATAGATGGAGCCATTGAAGTAATCCAACGTGCCCAACCGGAAAAGCTCACCGGCTTGAACATTCTCCCACGCCGCGCCAATGTATTCGAGGTAGCTACCGTTTTCGAAACCAAGGTAGCCCGAAGACTCGCCCCACTCAAAGTAGTTGTCGTCGAGCACGTAGACCATACCAGAATCACCAACAGGGTCCTTAAACTGACCATAAGCTTCACCTGTGAACTCGTGAATGAGGAATGGCAGGCCAGACGCTTCCGCACCGAAAGCCAAGTCCGGCGTGAGGTAGATACGCTCGTAAACAGCCGTCACCGTGCCACTATCCTGATAGTCGAGATATTCTAACGCACCCACGTAAGCCTCAATCGTCGACGGCCACGAAGTCAACACGATCGCATCGGAATAGTCGGTCCAGTCCCCACCATTAATGCGATATTTGAGTGCACCGTCGGAAGTAGCGTTCGAACTCGTCAACGTGATCCCTTGGTCAAACTGGCTCTTCACATAGCCACCAGCAGCGCGTCCGAAGACCGGGCTGTCGAGCTTGGGAGGAACAGTGAGCTCTAGCGAGCCGGTTACACTGATGTTGATCAGCTCAGGAATGACTACTGGCTCTGCTCTCGCAACGATGGTGACACCCTCAGGGTAGTCAGCGACTGCCAATACAAACGGCTCCGTGTAATCCACCCACGTAGCTTCAGCATCCACGCTATAGACTAGATTAGAGAAACCGGGACTGTTTGTGTCCGTAAGCGTAATGGTCGCCGTAGGATACCCTTGCGGATTTAACACAGGGGAAGAGCTGGCAATCTCCGGAACAACCAGCGTTGCCTCCAGGACACCTACAGCCACGTCTTCGACCACACTCGTGAAAATATTGGCAGTGTGAATCGTGGGCACGGCACGTGCATTCACGATGACACCTACGAGATGGTCGAGCACCTCCAGGGCAACAGGCTCCTCATAGCTTAGCCACTCGCCACTATTATTGAGTTCATATTCGACAGCAGATACTTCAGCAGAATTGGGATTCGATAGCGTCACCGTCACTGTCTGATGATCCAGAGGATGAAAGTCTGATTCGGACAATGCAATTCCTGGAGAGTCGAGCGTGACATCGATGGCGTCGACGATCTGATTCACTTCATCGCTTTCGAGAATCGCTCCCGCGAGGAGGACAGGAATCGCCTTAGCGACCACATCAACTCCATCGGAGTAATCATCGATACCGAGAGTCACAGGCCCCTCGTAGTCTACCCAGTCAGCGCCGTTAAGCGAGTACTGCAGCGATGAAATTGGGCCGTCGTCTGTGTTTGGATCACCCAGAGTCACCTCGACCGTATCAGAATCAACGGGGTGGAGAGAGAGAGGTGCCACTGTTACTGTAGGGTCTTCCAACGTATGGGTGGTAGTAGGTAGCGGCTTCTCGACCGTATCGCTAGCCAGGTAATACTCCGACCACTGAGTGGCCACTGACCTGGCGTAGATCGTTGTCCCTGCAATATGATCCTCGATCGCGAGGTCAAATGGCCTCTTATAGTCGACCCATTGACCAGAGCCAATGCTATACTGGACCTTGCCATGGTCGGTATTGTTTCCATGAGTAATTGTCACCGTAACAATCGCTTCATCCAGTGGGTGAAACGAAGGCGCGGACAGGGGAACGATAGGTATAGAAAGAGTTGTCGTCGTTCCCTCGTAACGGCCTGAGCGCACATAGCTGCTGTAGTATTCTTCGCTAGCCTCGGTCTTGACTTTAACAAACACAGACAAACTTCCACCAGGAGGAACCGTAACAGTCCCTCCATCTTCAACAAAGGTCCAATACGCGCCATTGACAGAAGCATAAATGTCTGAGTATTCTCCTGGATTAGGGTTGAAGACGACGACTTCTAGACCAGACACACCAAATTCATTTAGAGGGAAGGTGCCTGGAGGAGGATCCAACGAAGGCTGCAGCAATTGCTGCTTAGTGTAGTTGCCAACGCTTGGATCAATGTCCAAGTTTGGATCTCCGCCAGCCGTCGTCACGATGGCACTTGCAGACGCGCTCGTTTCCGTATCGAAATCCCAGACCCAGGCGCCTTGTGATTCATTAGTCGCCGAGAGTTCGAACATGGTTTCACGCTCTTCCGTAATAATGGTCGCAGGTGTGGCTGTAGAATCGATCTCAAACTCTTTAATTCCCTTTTGGCCACTATCCGCAATCCGAAAAGACTGGTTTGCTACATCCCAGATCACACGAAGTTCACCAGTCACCGCAGCCTCCTCGTCGCTCTGCTCGACCACTCGCAATCGTGGATCAACAAACGTCCCACCGAATCCGGCAATCTTTTCGCTGTTCGCTGCCATCGTCTTCATCTTGTCGACTACAGACTGTGCACTTGTTAGATTCTCCAGAGAGCCTCCTGAACTGACGTATATCTTCACTGCGGAGTTGAGCGAGGCGACCTGATTACCCAAGCGCTGCTCTTCAGCAACGTCGTTGACGTTGATCATCTTCATCATGGCGACACCCGAAATGACGCCTACCACCGCGACGGTGGCAATCATCTGGATATAGCTCATACCGGCATTCCGCCTAACCTTTAAAGATTTCATATTGGAACCTGTTGAATATTTTTTAAATATCGGCTACTGTTAGTTCCCAATCACGGTGAAAGAGGCTGTCGCACTAAACGTCTCCGAAAGGAAATCCTCATCAGCCACAGTCACTTGCGCTGTGTTCGAGTAGTCACCAATTGCAGTCGTAGCTGCTGTCCGAATCGAGAGCTGAGTGGTGCCAGGCGGCAACTCCAGTCCATTGATGGTAGCCGTCGTATCACCGTTGGAGAAGGTAAGTGTAGGAACTTCTAGCCCGTCCGTGATCGGAAGGTAATTGGGATCCCATGTAAGACCTTCCGGAAGCGTATCCACAAAATTCACGGTCATCGCCACACTATTCGAATTCGTAAACGTGAAATTGTAATAAAGGGGATTGTTAGCAAACGCCGCATCGTGAATAGTCACTAACATGTTATCCTCAAACGATTCAGAAAAGAGCACATCATCGAGGGCGATGGCCCCATAATTGACCGAGACAACCTCAAAAGTTGCCGCCGTGTTCGTAGCTGTCGTGTAGCTGCCGCCAAACTCTTGCCATGAACCACCAGAGTCGATCAGCCCTGTAGAAAAGATCTCCGCACCATTTACCCGGAACGAGAGTTCAGCCATCTCCGAGGGGTGAACGTTCGCTACGAAGCCCGAAATGTGGTAGGTCGTGTTGATCGATAGGCCGCTAATGTTATCTTTTAAGAGCGCTCTGTTGTCGCCAGAGGCATTTCCAAGCAGGAAGTAGCCATAGCCACCCTCGTTTCGATCTTCTAAAGCAGACCAACTGGAGCTACCGGTCTGAGCATCATTTGTAAGGATAAAACTATTGTCCGAAACACTTCCGCTACTGTCATATGAAAAGTCCGTGTTAACGCTAGAGAGGGACGCACGGTCGCTCGAGCCTCCACCAAAGGTGCCGCTCGAACCTGCCGTCAAGACATTGGCTATATCTTGATTAATCGTTAGGAGAAATTGACCGGTGTATATCTGGGAAGGAACAATTGCCAAATTGCCAATATCGACTGAAGGAACAATCCAACTGCCATCGCCAACCTCTACTCCCTCAGACAAGACGACGCCCTCAGGTAAACCTGAGATATAATAGTCACTGGTGTTCTCATTCGCGCTTCTATCGATGTTCAACGGAATCTCCTCCCCGCGGTTTGCCACAACGTCCTCCAAACTAAATTCAGTAGTAAAGGTACCAACTCCAGCATTGAGCACTGCCGTTGACCGAGTAGCGCTATCCTGGGTGAATGTTTCGGTAATCGACGTACCGTCGTCAAACGTAGCGGTCACCGAGACATCGGAAGCTCCAAAGGCACCTCCACTATTGTCAGACGCTCCGAAGGTACCACCGCCATCTAGATAATCGGTATCATAGCCGAAGTTGAGCGAGTTGCCCGAATCGAAGTAACCACTCTCGAAATAGATACCTGCTTCGCCAGAGGATTGGTAAACATAGTCCGCCCAAATTCCTCCACCAAATGTCCTAGAACCAAGACCAATCGAACCTCCATTACCATTATTCGCGTCGAAGACTCCACCACCACCGCCAGCATCAAGATCGAAGACTAATCCCGTGAGCGATGGGCCACTGCCATCACCGTCGTAAGAGACAGAGTAGAAGTAGTTGGCCCTATAGGATGATGATCCTTCGGTAACAATCGTCAGAGTGGCGTAGGTGGGAGAAGCGATGAGGACTAGGAGGCCCATCAGAATCTTCCCGACAAGCGACCCACAATCTGAGGTAGGTGCTGGTAGCATGTTCGCAGAGAGTTGATGTTGTTTGCGGATATTCATGACCGTGCTGTCGGCTATCATAATATCGGAAAACCCATTTCTATATATTTTCTATAAAAATCATACTGCTTTTAGCTAATTTCTCGCAAATATTGGGTGTCAGCGCTTCCGAGATAGGCAATTCTGGGATTCGACAATTTAACCCACAGCAAATTATCAGCATGTTTTGTAATTTACCGCCACTGACCACAGTTGCCAGCAGAGAATTTCCAGCGTAGTGACTCGGTCTACGGATAATTATGCTAACTGACGATCAAAAGGAAACCGTGCGCCATTGGGCCGCAGCAGGAGACAGCCTCAGCGACATTCATGGGAAGATCGGTCAAGAGTTCGGGATCACGATCACCTACTTCGATGCTCGTATGCTCGTCTCTGAACTCGAGCTGTCCTTAAATAAACCTGAAGCAAAGCAGGATGAGGAACCAGAACAGGATGACGACGTATCTTCTGCAAACTCGCTAGATGAAAAGCCCATTCCAGGTGGCGTCGACATTACTCTTGATTCCATGACGCAACCCAAGGCGATGGTAAGCGGCAAAGTCACCTTCTCTGACGGTGGCCGCGCAAGCTGGTATGTCGACCAAACGGGCCGCTTGGGCCTAGATCCTGAAAGTGAATCCTACCAGCCCTCTGAGGACGATGTGATGGCGTTTCAAACGCAACTTCAGCAAATTCTAAAATCCCAAGGCTTCTAGAGTCCTTGGTGAAGCCGTTCCAAAGCGAGAACGGCATAGGAAGTCGCAAGCACCGCATCGCCTTCCCACCAGCGTTGCGTGGCGTTTTCCCATGAGCCGTCCTTCTTCTGCAGATTAAAGAGTTTCTTGCTAAGATCGGCCCTCCATCGAACTGCGGTCCCATCCTTAAGCTTAAAGGTGTCTACCTTGGCCAATGCAAGGGCCTTGGCCATGGTGTGGTAATAATAGTAAAGTCCCTCAGCACCCATTCCCGGGTTTTCATCAATCGCATAGTTTGCCTCTAGCCAGTCGAGAACTGCCTTCATGCGAGGATCTTTGGAATCTAGATCCGCATAAATGAAGGCCAAGAGCCCGGCATAGCCCATGCTCCCGTATGATCGCAAAGCCACTTTGCCATTCGGGAGTTGCTGCTCACCCGCTTTGCTATCTCCAGGAAAGTAGATGAAGCGACCACGATTCGACTCATCCCCGCTGACCCACGATTCGGAATTTGTCTCTGGTAGATTCTGGCACTTGGAAACGAACGCAATCGCCGCCTCCCAATCCAGAGCGTAAGCCTCCTCTTCTGGCTTTTCTTGAATCAGCCCCTTTGAGTAATAGAGCGCTTCCAAGGCAAGGTGGGTATTTGAAAGATCCGAATGCGCATAGCTGGAACCATAGCCGATCCCACCATCGAGAACGTGATCCTGCTCTCCTCGAATTCCATAGTCCTGCTGCTGATTGGAGAGGAACCTGCGTGCCTGAAGCAAGGTAGCCTCATCTCCCGGGCGCTCGGCCAACATCAACGCCATCATGCTCACAGACGTGTTGTAATTCCCTAACCCCTTACCGTAGATCCCACCATCTTGTTTAACCAAGCTGACCAACCAATCTAGTGAATCGTCGATAGCCTTCGGCAATGGAGCGGAACGGTCTCGAGAAGGATCCAAAAGTATCGCCGCCAACGGCAAGGCAGTGAGCGCCGGATAATTCGACTCACTCCAGAACCCATCTTTCTGGCGCTGAGTTTTGAGCCAGGCCAGGCCGCGATCAATGGAGTGTTGGACCTCCAATTTGAGTGACACATCTTCCGCCCGCAGGAACGGCGATGCGAATCCTATGACAAAAATGGAGAGAATGAAAGGAATCCTCATAATAAAGACACTCAGCATGATCTGTGGCTTGCGCAAGAGTGCGGTTTTCCTATTTCCACCAATCGGAAGGCCGCCTAGCATCGTGGGGATGAGCCAAACTAGTCGAAGACAATTTCTACGGACTTCAGGAGGATTGGCATTTGCAGCCACTACCTCGCTTGCACAGTCCCCTCCTCCAACTAGGATAAGGGTTGCCCAAATTGGCACAAAGCACTCTCATGCTTCCGGGAAGCTCAGCACTTTGCTACACCTTCGTGAACTCTATGCAGTCGTTGGCGTCTGCGAAGAAGACCAAGAGCAACGTGAGCGTGTATCCAGTAGGCACCCCTACAAAGACTGCCAATGGATGACCCGCGATGCGATTTTGAATCATCCCGATATCCAACTAATCGCGGTCGAAACAGAAATTGATCAACTGGTACCCACAGCAATCCAGTGTCTCCAAGCCGGCAAACATATTCATCTCGACAAGCCTGCTGGCCAAACCGTCGCCCCATGTCGAGCGATGCATGCCGAAGCAACGAAGCGCAAACTGACCATTCAAATGGGCTATATGCTCCGCTACAATCCAGCATTCGAATTTCTCTTTCGTGCTGTTGAGGCAGGTTGGTTGGGCCAGATAACAGAAGTGCATGGACACATGGGGAAGCAAGCTTCTCCAAGCCTCAGAAAGGAACTCTCACAGTATCCCGGAGGAGGCCTCTTCGAACTCGCGTGTCACTTGGTCGATGCCCTCATCACCGTACTCGGGAAACCAGATGCGGTAGTGCCCATATCATTGAAAACTCGCAATGATAAATTTCTCGACAATCAACTCGCAACCTTCCGCTATCCTAACGCACTCGCAACAATAGGAAGTAACCACAACGACCCGTTTGGGGGACCGCGTCGTCAATTCACCGTTATTGGGACCGAAGGCAGTATTGAGATTCGCCCATTGGAGCCCCCTAGTTTGACACTTAGCTTGAAAAAAGCCCGCGATAGCTACAAGCGAGGACGACAACAGATTGTGCTACCTAAAAGCGAAGGCCGCTACCACGGAGAGTTTCGCGACTTTGCCAGGATCATTCGAGGTGAGAAAGCGCTAGCATGGGATGCCAAGCACGACATTGCCGTCCAAGAAACGCTGTTGAAAGCCTGTGGGCTCCCTCCCGAATAAGTAGAAGGCGACTCACTCAAATAATAATCCCGGACTTCTCAGACACTGGGTAGGTGGTGAGGCAACCCCCTGGCTAAAACGAGTAACCCCCATTGCTCGTCAAAAATAACCAAGTGGCTGCCCCTTCAACCCCTAGTCCGGCTTTCACCGAACAATCGTAAGTTAAGGTTTTCCAACCGCCAGTGCAAGGCCATTCTCGAAACCCACCTGAAGCCGGATAACACGCCCTCCAAATTCACTACACAGCACTGGCCATGTCACCAGATCGCAAACCCGAACGGCTTGCCAAATAACCCCACGCCCGGCGCTGAGGGCTGGAAGACGACAAGACTCGACTTTTACGCGCTTCCAACCAGCAACGATTCCATGACCATCAAAATGTCATAAGCCAACTTTTAAAATTTCTCCTTTCAACCAATCTAGCAATTCATTTTTCACGCCGCAACGATGACCCTCTACTGGGGTTGTTGAAATCTGATCAACGGTGAATGGTCCTAAAAGCCTAACTAGCTCATAGCCGCGTGTGTAGCAGGAACACTCATAGCTTTGTCAAAAGCCTGCCAGGATTCCCAGAAATCTAGTCGGGTCGAAGCGCGAATCTGAGAATCCCGCTATGGAAAGAGACGGAGTTCACCCCATCCGGCAAATTCGCTTGGCTCAGCAGGCAGCACCATCTCGATGGAGTATCTTAATGGGAATCCTCATCCCGATTAAACCAATGAATACCTCATCATCAGATTCAAACCAATCCGTTCTCATCGTCGAAGACGATATGGATATCCGTCGTTTCCTTGCCTACGCACTAAAACATCTAGGCTTCCAAGTGTCTGAATGCAGTGACGTCAGTGCCGCCGAACGTTTCCTGCACTCGACTTCGCCTGACTTGGTTCTCGCAGACCGGAATCTTCCCGAACAGTCTGGTACGGACCTCGTTCGCCGAGGCCATCACATTCATAGCATGATTGGCATGAGCGGCGAAAGCAAGTGTTCCGGCGAAATGCTAGAAACAGGCGCCCTGGACTTTCTCACTAAACCAATCGGCCTTTCTAACCTCAAAAATGTCATCGAGAAACATCGAAAGCCCGTCAAAGAGCATAAAGCCAAGCAACTAGCTGCAGCCGCTTCTGCGGAATCAAAGACGCGCCCACTTCAACAGAACGGCACCCGTTCACACCTCACGAATGCCCCTCGCGACTGGATGCGCGAATGGCATAGAGAACAAAGGCGGCTCCGATCAAGATCATAAAAGAGGAGTAAAACTGGCCGCGCGTCAGACCTAACAAAAGAGTTGCATCAGGTTCGCGGAAAGTTTCGCCAACCATTCGCATGATTGCGTAGATGATAAAGAAGACTCCGGTCAATAGTCCATAGGGCAGGTCTTTCCATTTGAGGCGCACGACCATAAGAACCCCGGCGATCAAGAAACCTTCGAGAAAGGCCTGGTATAGTTGTGAGGGATGCCGTGGTGTGAGGTAGCTCGCGAGTATCGGCAGCACCTCTGGAACGTGCCGCGCAGCCTCGATGACTTGATCTGCCGTCGTCACCTGCGCCTCCGGAAGGACCTGATCGACCTCGTCGATGATCTGGTAATAGGTCTCACGATCCAATCCGTGGTCTGGGCCCAGTTTCATCTCCTCAGAAAACTGCACCGCCCAAGAAACCGTGGTTGGGCGCCCGATAAGTTCACCATTTACGAAATTCGCCAAACGCCCAAAGCCGATCCCCACAGGGGCAATAGGTACCAAGCAGTCTCCAATATGTGGCCAAGAAATCTTGTTGCGCCAGGAGTAGTAGAAGGTAAAGGCGACCACCCCAAGAATACCACCGTGACTTGCCATACCGCCCTCTTGAAAGCGAAAGAACACCAACGGGTCAACGAGGAATTCCTCAAAGCGATAGAATAAAAAGAACCCTAAACGGCCTCCTATCATCACTCCAAAAATTGCCGTATAGACGATAAAGTCCGTAACTTTATCTTCCGGAATCTGGCAATAGCCTCGGCGTGACAGATAACGGAGAAAGAGAATCCCCACGATAAAGGCTAGCAAGTAGGCAAAACCATACCATCTAGGACCAAAGGTTTCCGTGATATGGAAGATGAAGGGATCCATCCGATGGATGTAGTAACCGAGAAGATAGTCCATATTGAGGAATGGCCTAGAGCTTGCCGGGCACGGCGTAAAGTTCAAGCCCTGGATGCAGAGGCTTCGGATCTCTTGGTGCCGCACACCACAGCGGCGTTTCCTTCTTTAAACGTCGGTAAAACTTCAAGGCAGCCGTCCATTCCTCCATCCTGGACGGATCGACCGTCGCTCCGTCCACGAGGAAACGGTGGTAGGTGTCATAGCAAATGACAACGTGAGTAACACCACGGGCTCTGAGATCCTCCAAGGATCCAAGGCTCGGCGCATACTCGGCAGCCTCAATCTTGGATGCACGGTCGCCCCTCCACCGCTGGGCCGCTTCGATCTCGGCAGCGGCATCAGCAACAATGACTGCTGCCGCTGGCATCTTCTCAGCAATGTACTGGCAGAGCCCTGATCGGCTATCACCACCAAACGCATTCCGATGGGACACTAGCCAGGGATACCAAGGCACGACTATACTAGCAAACAACACAACCGCCACACCCAACTTTCCCCATCGAAAACGAGCAGGCACTCGTCGTACAAGCATCGCTACTTGCAGCCCAACGTAATAGAGTGCGATCATCATCACTGGCAGGAGGTAACGTTCGGAGTACTTTCTTGTAGATAGGAGCACCACGAAATAGACCCCTATGTAAGACAAAACTACGTAGTCAGAACGACTGAGCCTCTTCCAAGACAGCCCCCAAAGTCCTAACAACACCAATCCATGAATTCCCAGTTCGTAGATGAGCCTCCAGAAATAGCCGATGTTGGGCAACGAGCTGCCGATCCCCTTGTGCCCATGTATCAACCACGACGCCTCCCGCATCAACGAGTCTGCAAGCACTCCAAACGGATTATCAATCATCAAGAGGCGCAAATGAACGAGTGTGATTACGGCCACAGTACTTGCGATCAATTTCCGCTTCTCCGTGGTCACTAACCAGCCCACAGCCAGTAAGCTAATCCCGGCGTACTTCGAGGCTGCGGCAATGCCTATCGCCAAGCCCATGTAAACAGCAGTGTGCTTCGTAGTTGTTAACGCCCAGAGCACCGAGGCAACTCCAAGTAAATAGGGCGTGTCTTCCTTAAAATAGTGCCCCACCTCATAGAATCGAAAGTACAAGACGCACACGATTCCCACCGCGAAGCCAGCGAGTAAACCCAAGCGATTAGTTGCCGCAAGCGATAACATACCAATGGCTACGGCCATACAGAAGGCTGACACCGCTCGACCGCAAGCCACGATCCCAACGTCATCAACTCGTGAAACCCCAGAAACCCGACAAACGGCATCCGTGACTTCCAGGAGAAGAAGCGGATGATTCAGATTCCGCTCGTCGCGCTGAAGCTGGGCAACCTTACTTGGCTCATCATGGTGATAAACCGCTGGCCAATCGTTGTGTTCGAGGTAAAGGCCCAAGGCAATTGCCATGAAGAGGACGGCCTGAAGGATCCCCCTCATGAATGCTTGAGCGTTAGGCTCGCAAGAAGTCTGTCAGATCGTTCACGGCCTCTGCGTCGAACGCACGCACCAGCACGTCGATCAACTTCATCGCCTCTAAGTAATCCGTAATCTGGAGAATCGAATGATGAGAGTGGATGTAACGCGTAGGCACACCAAGAACAATGCTCGGAACACCTTGATCATGGAGATGGATGGCGCTGGCGTCCGTCCCTCCACCTCGACGCACAGTCACCTGGTGATCTATCCCTGCGCCCTTTGCATGGGAGACAACGAAGTCCACGAGGCGCCGGCTAGACAAGGCCCGCGGATCCATCACACGCAGTTGCACGCCTTCACCAAGAGCCCCCTGAGCATCATCGCGATTCATTCCTGGTGTGTCATCAGCGGGCGGCCCCTCGAGCACCAGCGCCACGTCCGGCTTGGCAAGTGCTGAAGCGGTTACAGCGCCACGACATCCAACCTCTTCCTGCACGGTCGCTACACCAAGGAGCTGGTTGGGAAGCTTCTTCTTTTTTAGTGCGCACATTGACTGAGTGAGCAGCGCCATCCCTACCCTATTATCAAAAGCCTTACCAAGAAACCGATCAGGATGAGCCAGAGACTTAAATTTCGTGGCCGGAACAATGGAATCACCTAGCTGAACACCAAACTCCTCCATCACTTGTTCCCGACTATCACCCCCAATGTCGATCGACATTTTATCGAGGGCCATCACCTTAGAAGCAGCACCCTCACCTAACTGATGCGGAGGAATCGAGGCCACACAGCCAGGAATAGCCCTGCCACTCGCGGCCATCACGATGACTCCCTGAGCAAGGACGACGTGTGGCCACCATCCACCCAACGGAACAATTTCGATAAACCCAGTCTTGGTGATATTCTGCACCATAAACCCAACCTCATCCATGTGCGCAGTGAGCATAACCCGAGGCCCGTCCTTGGGATCACCATCGCGGGCGGCAAGGACACAACCAGTGCGATCCGCAGAGAAGGCATGACCATTGAGTTCCTGGCAGAACACTTTCCTCACGAGTTCCTCATTTCCTGAGGCACCCGGAGTTTCGGAGTAAAGCTTAAGTAAGCGCTCGGCTTCAGTACGCATCTTATCAAGTTAGGCAGAAGGTGCAGTCATCGTTGCCGGATCAAGTGCAGCTTTCAGTTCATCTGGAGGCATGACCTCCATCTCGACACAAAGCTCACGAACAGTCTTGCCAGTCTCAACTGATTGCTTTGCTATCTTGGCCGCCGTATCGTAGCCGATGATCGGAGCTAGGCTCGTCACCATGGACATACTGTATTCGATTAGCTCGTTACAACGAGCTTCGTTCGCTTCGATCCCGTTGACACAACGCTCTCGGAAGATCAGAGAGGCGTTGGCCAGAAGGTTGATGCTTTCTAGCAAACTATCGGCGAGCACTGGCATCATCACATTCACTTCGAAATTTCCATTCGCTGCTGCCCACGTCACAGAAGAATCATTACCCATGACACGCGCAGCCACTTGCATGAGAGACTCGCACATTACAGGATTCACCTTGCCTGGCATGATGGAGCTACCCGGCTGGGTCGATGGCAAACTGATCTCGCCGATTCCACAACGCGGCCCACTACCGAGCCAACGCACATCGTTGGCAATCTTGAATAGCGAAGTCGCGATCGTCTTGAGCTGACCACTGGCTTCAACCAAGGCATCTTTCGCCGCTTGGGCTTCGAAATGATCTTTGGCTTCCTTGAAATCGATTCCTGTCTGTTTTGCAATGAAGGCGATGGCCTTGGGTGGAAATTCAGGATGGCAATTGAGTCCCGTTCCCACAGCGGTGCCACCCAAAGGAAGCTCTAGCAAAGCCTCGATCGCCCTGTGAACACGATCACAAGAGAGTTCGAGCTGACGAGCGTACCCCGCAAACTCTTGCCCAAGACGAACAGGCGTCGCATCCATCAGATGGGTACGCCCGATCTTGAGCACATCGTGAAAGGCGACTGCCTTCTCGTTGAGTGACACTTGAAGGGCTGTCAGCTGTGGGAGAAGCGTGTTCTTCAAGGATTCTGCCGTAGCGATGTGAATCGCCGTTGGGATCGTATCATTGCTGGACTGCCCTTGGTTCACATGGTCATTCGGATGAACCGGCTCCTTAGACCCAATAGGTTGACCAGCGATCTTTGAGCAAAGATTCGCAATCACCTCGTTCGCATTCATGTTAGTACTAGTTCCCGATCCCGTTTGATACACATCGACCACGAAATGCTGGTCATGCTCACCATTCACGACCTGCTCTGCTGCTTGTGCAATGAGATCGCACTTGTCTGCTGGCACCACACCAAGGTCCTTATTCGCAAGCGCAGCCGCCCATTTGATCAGGCCCATGGCTCGGATCATGGAACGATCGAAACCGCGTCCCGCGACCGGGAAATTTAGCACAGCTCGTTGGGTAGACGCACCATACAGCGCGTCTGCGGGCACGGGCATTTCACCCATCGAATCTTTCTCAATACGTTGATCACTCATAAGTCTCGCTGGGATCATTCAGCGAGTTCTCAGACTTCTCAAGCTCTTGTCCACCAATACGCACATACCTGTAAAGCGAACCGCTCGTAAGCCGCAGCAATACAGGTCAGACTGGTGGCAAACTCTGGCATGGTTGGCTAGGAAAAGGAAGCGACCTGATCACCCCCCATTTCACTCCGGCAGAGTATCCAGGAAGAAATGCCCCTCATTCTTCGTCTTAAACTAATTACAGCCACCCAGTCAACTCGTCATGATCCCCTCATCAGTGGGCATCAAAAGGGCAAGGGTGACCTCCAAGAGAATGACTTCCACCCGAAAACCGCCCCAAAGCAGACAAGAGCAACCCACTGAAGGTCTTCTGGTGACTCCTTCTCGACGGAATCGAGGGCTACACCGAGAAATAAAACACGTAGTAGGAAGTAGCCTCTAGTTCTTCGGCACGCATGCGCTTCCCTCGGGCGTGTTCTCCCCAACTTTCATCAAAGATGACTTCATTCGTTTGGCGATTGTAACCTGTGATCACACTAGCGTGAGCAGGAGACCCCACTCCTGGCCAGCGAGCTTTATCAGAATCGTCTGGCTCTGGTAACGCACCGGCACGGCCTGTTGCCCTCATGTGAAGCTGGTTTCGCCCTTTGTCGTAATGACGCCATACTAACACAGGCAATCCGGCATCTACCGACACCTGGACGCGCTCGATGTCGATTTTGGTTGCACGCTTCAATCGCATACCACCTTCCCTGGCTACCGCATTGTAGGCCTCGATCATCTTCTTGCCACCCTGACCATAGCGAAAACCTGCCACAGACGCTAAGGTTGCAGGATCAACTTGGATTCCCAAATACTGGGCTCCCATGAGAAACGTGGTGATACCACAATACGCCCTGCCACCTTGATAGATCATTGGCACGCCATCTACTTGCACATCGCCTGTCGCCACTTGCTTCACATTCCCTTTGAGCCGCTTCAAACGTTCCCGCTTCCTAACACTCTCGTGTTCAGGGCTTAATAAACTCTCGCGCACCGTCTCCCGCCTCCGTAGATCCACCCTCACATAAAAGTCTTTTGCCGTGCGCAATTGCACCGCTAGGCCATCGTTTTAGCCAAACCTGAATCCGCTATAATTTGTACTCAAGATCAGCGGAGACACGCTTTGCAACGATGTGCCAGGGAAACTCCACCAGTGAGGACGCAAGCAGAAAACAGAGCTAACGACACCTACTTTGAATATCGCGAACAATGCTCGCAGTGTAGCGCTCTATTTCTTTGAAAAAACAAGCCATGCCCACCCAACAAGTAGGCTGACGCCCCCGAATGGCGTCAGTGCTCCAAGCATTCTCAGATTGCTCAGACACAAGGCATAGAGCGATCCAGAGAAGAGCAGGACCCCGGTCAGAAAGGCCCACCAAACCCCTTTAACGAAAGGTGCCCGCCCGGCAACTACACACAACATTATCGCGTGGACAATATGGTAGAAACTAGCCGTTTGCCAAGTAGCTGTGAAGTCCCGTTCGATCAGCAAATCCCTCAAGGCATGTCCACCAATCGCTCCCAATGCAACAGCGAGAAAGCCAATGCCCGCGGAAACACGGAAAGCTACGGTTGCGGACATGGATTTAAGCGTTGGAGCCCACCGCCTCCTTCACTGAGGCTGCCGCGAAGTCGCGGTTCATCTTGGTGATGTAAGTAGCGCTGATCTCTTTCGGGCATACAGCCTCACACTCATACTGATTCGTGCAATTGCCGAAGCCAGACTCGTCCATGGTACGCACCATGCCGAGCACGCGACGGTTTTTCTCCGCCTTGCCCTGGGGAAGCATGGCCAGGTGCTCAACCTTGGCTGCGACAAACAGCATAGCCGAAGCATTTTTGCAGGCTGCCACGCAAGCGCCACAGCCGATACAAGCTGCGGCGTCGAACGCTGAGTCAGCGACGGGTTTGGGAATGGGCGTTGCGTTGGCGTCCACCGCCGAGCCTGTGCGGGCGCTGATGAACCCGCCCGCTTGAATGATGCGATCAAAGGCGCTCCGGTTGACCATAAGATCCTTGAGCACTGGAAAAGCATCAGCGCGGAAGGGCTCCACCCAAATAGTATCGCCATCCTTGAAACTCCGCATGTGCAACTGACAGGTAGTGACGCCGTTGCCAGGCCCATGGGGACGACCATTGATGGTCAATGAACAAGACCCACATATGCCCTCGCGGCAATCGTGATCGAAGACGACAGGCTCACCACCAGATTCAATGATATCTTCATTCACGATATCCAGCATTTCCAGGAAGGACGCCGTCGTCGGAATATCTTTCGCGTCGTATGTTTCGATACGACCTTGAGCTTCAGCGTTCGACTGACGCCAGACTTTTAGAGTAAGATTCAGTTTCTCGGTAGCCATTAGTGTAAGGAATTTAGGGGACGCTCTACTTGTAACTGCGGACCGCCAGTTTCACGTTTTCGAATTCAAGGTTCTCTTTGTGCAGACGCGGCTCTTCGCCCACACCTTGATGTTCCCAAGCCGCCACGTAGGCATAGTCATTATCATTGCGCGTCGCTTCTCCATCTGCCGTTTGATACTCCGATCGAAAATGACCACCACAGGACTCCTCGCGATCTCTAGCATCGTGAAAGAGTAACTCGGCAAACTCTAGGAAGTCAGCCACGCGGCCAGCCTTTTCCAGCTCCTGATTCACGTTGTTCCCATCTCCAGGCACCCGCACAGTGGACCAGAACTCCTCGCGCAACTTGGGAATCCGTTCGAGAGCTTCTGTCAGACCCTCCTTTGTCCGTGCCATGCCGCATTTGTCCCAAACTAGGAGTCCGAGCTCGCGGTGAAAACTGTCCACACTGCGCCTGCCGTTGATACTAAGCAGCTTTGCGACACGTTCGTTGACATCAGCCTCGGCCTGTTTGAAAGCTTCGTGTCCTGTGGTGACAGCTCCCGGAGTCTCACCCGCCAGATAGTTAGCGATAGTGCACGGAATAACGAAGTAGCCATCGGCCAAGCCCTGCATCAGAGCACTCGCGCCCAAACGATTCGCTCCGTGATCAGAGAAATTCGCCTCTCCTAAAACATGCAGTCCTGGCACGTTGCTCATCAAATTGTAATCTACCCAGAGGCCACCCATCGTGTAGTGCACTGCAGGGAAGATGCGCATCGGAGTCTCGTAGGCATCCTCGCCCGTGATCTGTTCATACATTTGAAAAAGATTCCCGTAGCGCTCGCGCACCGCCTGTTCGCTATCACGCTGAATCGCTGCGGAGAAATCGAGATAAACACCCAACCCGGAATCCCCCACACCTCGCCCTTCATCGCAAACCTCCTTTGCGGCCCGCGATGCAATATCACGAGGCGCTAGGTTTCCAAAGCTCGGATACTTCCTTTCAAGGTAGTAATCACGCTCATCCTCAGGAATGTCTCTCGGTCGCCGCTCGTCATCAGCCTTCTTCGGCACCCAGACACGCCCATCATTTCTCAACGACTCTGACATCAACGTCAGCTTCGACTGATAACTCCCACTCACAGGGATACAGGTCGGATGAATCTGCGTGTAACAAGGGTTGGCAAAGTAAGCGCCCTTCTTGTGCGCCCGAAAACCTGCCGTCACATTGCACCCCATCGCATTCGTCGACAGGTAGAATGCATTGCCATACCCGCCGGTCGCTAAAATAACCGTGTCTCCCGAGAAGGAGTGAATCCTACCTGTGACCATGTCCCTCACCACGATGCCCTTGGCATGACCGTCTACCGTAACGAGATCTAACATTTCTGTGCGAGGATACATTTCCACACCGCCTGCCGCAATCTGCTTACTCAAAGCCGAATACGCTCCGATCAGAAGTTGCTGCCCCGTCTGGCCGCGCGCATAGAAGGTCCTAGAAACCTGAGCTCCACCAAAGGAACGATTGGCGAGTAGCCCACCATACTCACGTGCAAAAGGAACACCTTGAGCCACACATTGATCAATGATCTGAGTGCTAATCTCCGCAAGTCGATGAACATTGGCTTCCCGAGAGCGGAAGTCGCCCCCTTTCACTGTATCGTAAAACAACCGGTGCACACTATCTCCATCATTCTGATAGTTCTTCGCCGCATTAATCCCGCCTTGAGCGGCAATGCTGTGTGCCCGTCGCGGGCTGTCCTGATAACAAAAGCACTTCACTTTATAGCCCAGCTCAGAGAGTGTGGCCGCAGCCGACGCTCCTGCCAACCCACTCCCCACAACGAGCACAGTATACTTACGCTTGTTGTTCGGGTTGATCAGATGGGAGTCCATCTTGTGTCTCGTCCACTTCTCGGCAATAGGGCCAGGAGGAATTTTGGAGTCTGGTATGGCTTTGGAAATGTCGCTAACCATGGCTTAAGAATAGACGTGGGTTACTTTACGAACCCTAACAGGATCGCGATAGGAATTGAGATGTTGCCGAAGAAAATAAGAGCTGCATAGCCCCAACCAGCCCACTGAATCAACTCGCCTGTTTTGTCCGTGCGAAGCCCGAGCGTTTGAAAAACACTAGCAACCCCGTGACTGAGGTGAAAGCAAAGAAACGCCATACTCACGATGTAAAACAGGCTGATAAAAATATTCGAGAATCCCTGTACCACCATTGCGTAGACATCTGGTCGTAGATGGTCGCTAGTGGTGCTATCGACAAGTTCGTTGGGCAGAATCGTAAAGTGTAACAGGTGGAAGATGACGAAGCTCAGGATAATCGTCCCCGAAATGATCATCGTCCGTGACGCCTTCGACGCTTTCGCAGTGGTCTCGAACTGGTAGCGCTTCTCACGGGCAGCTCGATTTTGCATTACCAAATGGATGGTCGCCACAATGTGAACGACAAAGGCACTAAGCAACCCAACGCGAGCAATCCAGACCCCCATTCCATGAAGAGAGTGATGAAGGAACTCAGCGTAAGAGTTTAACACCTCCTGCCCCATGTAAATTAGGAGATTCCCCACCAAGTGACCAAGTAGAAAAAGGAGAAGGGCCGCTCCAGACAAGGCCACCAGTAGCTTCTTGCCCACAGACGAACTGTAGAACCGCTTGATCAATACGAGTAAATTCATCGCTTCCTTCTTAAAGAGTCTACGTCTCCCGATTGCAAGTCGTGTTCCCTCTTCGAGGCAAAGAAACGCTTCCTTGAGGCAAAGGAACGCTGCTTCGATGCAAAGAATCGCTTCGAGGGGCGAGCATGGCGTTGACGGCAATCGTACCCAGACGCGAGACTGAATTCATGCACGGCCTCATCATTCACGCTGACTTACACCAGCCAAACCAGCACTGTCCCGACGCAACCCTTGAGATCCAGGATGGTCGGGTTGCCGCGATCCACGAAGCCGGTGCCGCGACACCCTCGCTACCAGTATTTTTCGATGCTCAGCATCAGCTCACCTTTCCAGGATTCGTCGATATCCATACCCACGGAGCGAGCGGAAGAGACGTCTGTGATGGCTCGCCTGGTGCCCTCGAAGCCATCGGGCGCGCCAAGATTCGGGAAGGCGTCACCACATTCCTCCCCACCACCCTGACCATTCCCCGCGACGAATTGCAGAAGGTGGCGGGGCTTGCGGCGCCCTACATGGCTAATCCGACGTTCGCCAAAGCCCCAGCCCTCCACATCGAAGGACCATTCATCAATCGCAACTGCGCCGGAGCTCAGAACCCTGCGCATGTCCGCCCCCCAGATTCCGAAGAAGTACGTGAACTTCACAAGATTACGCCGGTAGGACTCGTCTCCATGGCACCAGAGACCAACGGAGGGATCGCGTTCATCGAGGAAATGACGGCTCTCGGCATTGTCACCTCGTTAGCACACAGCGCGGCCACGTATGCAGACTTCCAAGCCGCACGGCAAGCAGGTGCCAAGCATCTCACTCATTTCTGCAATCAAATGACCGGCTTACACCACCGCGAGATCGGTCTCGTCGGTGCCGCATTGCTCGATGATGGCGTTCTCATCGAAGCCATTTGCGACAAGATCCATCTCTGCCCAGAAATGATTTCACTGACATTCAAACACCTCTCAATCAACCAAATGATGCTGGTCACAGACTCTATGGCCGCCTCTTGGATGAATGAAGGTAGCTACGACCTAGCTGGTCTCGAAGTTCACGTCAAAGACGGCGCCGCTCGCCTCACATCTGGCGCCCTGGCCGGGAGTACACTGCGTTACAACCACGCAGCGCGAAACGTGCACCGTATCACCAATATTCCATGGCTCGATCTCACCAAAGCCTGTGGCTACAACCAAGCCAGGTCACTGGGACTCGAGGGCGGATCGTTAACACAGGGATCACCGGCTGACATTGTAATTGTCAATGATGAATGCGAACCAGTCGCCGTCTTCGTCGATGGCGTGGACAAATTGCCTGAGGCCTCGACGCCCCCTATGGAGTGACCACTCGGTAAGTCAGGCGAAAGAAAATCCGTTCGTCAGCTGCGCCAGGAATGCGGGCTTCGCAGCTACGCTCCCCATCGATGACTGGGCCATTCGTGACATTGATCGGGCGGACATCGCCTGAGGGGCCGTTATTATTCTCATACCAATCTGTGAGATTTGGTGACCAGTTGCCATCGGCATCTGTACCATTATTGTCGAGGGAACGACGCCAGCTGAAAACCCACTCGCTGGTGACCTCATCGAATTCGACAGTATCTAACGGAATATCATCGTTAGCGTTCGGATCACGCCCATGATAAGACTCGCCAAGTGTCGAGTTTCCATCCTCATCGCTGTCCGCCTGCTCGCCCCAACGAATAACTTGCTCGCCAAAGTCTACTAGAATCTCGCGCTGAAACTTCGAATTGAGCCATTGCTGGTACGGTGTACCCTGAATGTCAATTACCTGAGACGTCATCCCGGTAAGCCCGCCATTGTCTGTCGCCCTAAGGCGAACATCTATTGTAGCCACGAGGTTCGGCTTGCAACGCACGACAAGTTCTTTCGTTCCATTGTCGACCGCGATCATCTCAAAAGCCTGAACATCTCCTAACACGGTGACAATCTCGTAGTCCAAGGTTGAAGAAGCTTGTTCGGCATCGGAGAAACCAGCCGTGATATCGATTTCACCTTCGGGTCCATTCACAGCTGGTGTTCTTATCGGCAGAGCCAGCCCTTGTGGCGGTGAATTCTGCTTCTCAACGATGAGCTCAACCTTACAAGTTCCCCTATTCTGCGACGAGTCGTAAGCTTCGATCAGAATCTCATAAACTTCTGGGCCGGTGACTACCGAACCCGCTGGCGGCGACTGGGTGATTGTCAGATTAGTAGCCGCGTCAATGTTATCAAAGATACTCGACATCGCAATCACGTCCGGCACGTCCACCTCACAGGGTACGCCATCGCAAGTCACGGTCACCTTCTCAGGACAGATGATGGTCGGCGGCTGCGTATCCTGGAAACAGAAACCGCCTGGGTAGCCATAGGAATCAAACTCATCGAACCCGTAAATCGTTAGAGCAAAGGGACTGCCCGTTGTGGCGAAGCTGTAAAGGAAGCTAGTAGAACTTGGCAGAGGAACGCGAACAAAGTCACCACCGCTATTCGGAATGGTTCCAGTGACGGCTCCGCTCACCGCAAGAATATTTGTGCCATTAAGCGTGATCACGCCGAGATCAGCAGTACTATCTGCGATAACCGTAGCATAGCTCTGCGGAAATTCTTTCGCCGGGGGAGTACAGACTAGATAGCCCTTTAGCCAAGACTTGCGCGGCTGGATGAGTGTCATGAAGGGATCCCCATCCACGACACCATCATAGTCAGAACTCTGGGAGAATTGCGCCACGGAGATCTTCCCCTCGGCACCGATTGAAGCCGGTGTGGTCATGGTGAACTCATGGATCTCACCACGGTCTAGAATCACATTCGTCAGCGTTGGATTGTAAATACTAACAAACGTTCCATCTTTTAGAGCCGTGATTCTCACAAGATCGCCGCCGCGAGTCATGAGTGGCGCGATCCGATAATTCGTTCCCCAGGCAGGCTCAGGCAAGAGTTGCTCGACTAGCGTGTCACAGAACCATTGGGTAGGGGATTGGATATTTGCACAGCGGTGACTCCCAAACACGCCAACGGGCTTGTCAGAAACGATGCATGTCCCAGCAACATCTCCCGGCGCGTCCGCTTCGTTTCTAAGCTGATAGGTTTCGCCCCTCTGAAGTAGGACGTCGAAGGGAACGCCAGCAGTGTAGGTGCCAATAGTGGTCTGCGGCGTGATCGTCACGGTGGTATTGTTGTAGGGTGCCACGACAGCAAACTGAGAGCCCTGAAGAATGGGCAACGAACTTTGGACGTTCTTGTAGGTCATGACGACGTACTCGGTACCAAGGCAATCAAGCGGGAGTCCCAAATAGCCGTCTGTGCTATAGTCCTGATGATTCTGCGCATACACAGAAACAAAGTTCTGAGCCACAATGCGAATTCCCTTCCCTTCACGCTTATCGTTCCCCGCAAGTTCGACCAAGGAAGGAATCGCCACGACAGCCTTACCGAAGCCATCGAGTGTGTAGGCCTTAGGAAATCCAGGGACACTCATACCGGGAATCGTAACAATACCAGTCTCAAAGCGTTTGCCTACAATGCAGAGAGAAAGATTGATTGGAGCGCCAGGCTCCTCCTCGTAGTTTTCAGGAAATGCCAGCCAGAACTCTTTGCCCCGATGCGTCTTCGCACAATCCGCGTTGTCTGGGTCCGGCTCTTGCTGCCCGGCCTCTAGACACAGCTCAGGACATATCAAGAATCGGTCTTCGTTTACGGTCGCATTCAAGGCGTGAATGGCGAGAATGTTATTCCCCTGCCTGAGAACGCTTGGATCAAGATCGAACGTTTCTGGACTTAATGCCAGACAATCTGCACGGTTCTTCAGCGCGCGAGCATTCTCGTTAAGCGTACTTGGAGCATTTCTCTTCAGCACCAAAGAGCCATTAATATAGGCCGCGAAACCATCGTCATAACGCATGCGCAGGGTGAGCTTGGAACCTGCACCCGGAAACTGACTGAGAGCAAAAGAAGCGCGCATATAAAGCCCAGGCCGCAGCCCCTTCATCTCGGCTTCCACATCCCGAGTAATATAAGGATCATACTTGCCTTGACCTCCAACACCAGAAGCCTCTTTGAACGAGACGCCTTGAGCACCAGCTTCATAAAGATCCCCTATTTCACTTAAGGTGAGCTTCTTCTTCCAAATAGCAACGTCGTCAAGCGTCCCGCAGAACTGCCTACCCGCGGGCGTGGGGTCACTCCCTATGATCAGTCTATCTCCATTCCCTGAAGTATTAAAATCTTCACCATTAGGAAGCGCGATCGGACCCTGCGGTGCCACACCATCAAAGTAAGCTTCAATCTCATCCGTATCACCCTTAGCACAAACCGTAAAAGCAATATGGTGCCAGAGACCATCCTCAAGCGACGGCAACACCAGGTCGTATCGATTGCCTTGCGCGCTGATCAAACGCACTCCGGTGGACTTTGTCCCTTGATCGTCCTTCCGATAGATCATCCAACCAGGTCGTCCCGGCTCATAAGCACCGTTTGAGGCAAGGATCTGAATACCGTTGTCAGGAGGAAACCTTTTATCTCCGATTGCCCATACAGAAACAGCAAAGCCTGCATCTTTGCCAGGATCTAGATCCGGATGTATTGCATGTCCGATAAACCCTCTACCATCCCCTACTGAGCAACTAATGCTCATGCCTTTATCGATTTGAGCAGCTGCCACCTGCCATCCAGTTCCTCTAGGCTCTCCGTTATGAATATTCGTTGATCCACAGACGTCCAGGGAGACGCCTTGATCCAACGTATCGCCATCAAGGGGTTCGTAGAGAACCAAACCCTCACAGAGACTGTTAGGAGCCGCATCGTAACCAATGCAAAGCGGACTGGATGACCAGTCTGCGGCAGGTGGGTAGCTGCCCATGGTCCAATCGCCTTGCACGTTGTCATTGGGAACAATGTAACGGACGGTCGTATTGGGCCCGACCAAGAGCGCACCATCACACTGGCAGTAGTCCGTCTGATCCGAGGCCGCGGCGACCTGCTCCCCATTGTTAAATAGCCCAACGTAGGGCACCGAACAGGGAAACTGAAAGTTTGTATGCAGCAATTGATCACTGCTTGCCGGAGGTCGACGATCCTTCGTCGAGGTAAAGATAATCATTTCCTTACCAGCTTCCAAAAAATACCCATCCGGAATCGTCCATTTCGTTGGGTTGGCTACCGCATCGGTGAGGTGCCAACCAGAAAGATCGGTCGCCTCCACAGCTTGCAGCACGATAAACGAGGGCAAATCGCCATCCTCATCCTCAGTGTCGACATTCGCAGCACCCGCGAAGACGCTTTTAAAACTAACCTTTGGTTGTTGTCCAAATGCTTGCGGCAAAGTGACGGCAAAGCAAAACAAAGGTAAGAGAAAGAGGAAAGCTTTCATCATTCTAACAGTAGGGTTAATCAAAGGGCGTTCTCCACATTGAGG
The DNA here is from genome assembly GCA_009936795.1 of Verrucomicrobiaceae bacterium. Classification (GTDB taxonomy): domain Bacteria; phylum Verrucomicrobiota; class Verrucomicrobiia; order Verrucomicrobiales; family DEV007; genus JAACDM01. The sequence continues at coordinate 44,118 of JAACDM010000442.1, forward strand.
TTGGGCAGTGTGAGTGTGAGATTCGCTGAAATCACTTGAGTCAGAGCATCAGTTAGATCGACAAAAAGTCCGTCGATCAGGAGATCGTCGATTCCTCCACCTCCGTACTCGAAGACCTCATCCGACCCGAGAGACTGTAAAGTATCAAAGAGGTAGGCGTCAGATCCAGCGCCACCAAAGAGATCGTCGTTCCCCGCCCCACCCTCAAGGATATCCGCGCCAGAGCCACCAAACAGCAGATCATTGCCAACTAAACCAAAAAGCTGAACGCTTCCCGAGGCTGCCGTCGCATCTATCGTATTGTTAGATACGCCCCCCGTGAGAATTGCCCGGTTCATTGAGTCAAGAAGATCGAGTTCCGTACCGATATTCAGTGACGTTGTTGTGAGAATGAAGTCGGCATCTCTCGTTTCAACAAGAATGTCACTAGCACCTCTACCATAGAGCTCGTCATTCCCTGGACCGCCTGTGATTCGGTTGACCAGGGCGTTCCCGCGGATGGTGTCGTCTTGATTCCCACCAATGACGTTCTCGATACTTGCCGCGGTATCGAGGTCGAGTCCAAGATTTGTGGGATGCACGATTTGAAGCGCAAGCTCCTCTAAATCTACGCTAATGGACTCGCTAGATGTCGAAGAGAAATCAAGCGTGTCGCTTCCACCTATCTCGGAAATAGTGTCATCTCCAAGGACGAAATCGACATCAAACACGTAGAAATCATCCCCCGTATTCCCCTCAAGAGTATCGTTATCGGCTCCACCGATCAGGTAATCTGTACCGGTTCCGCCCCTGAGGGTGTCTCCCCCTCCTTCACCGCTCAGAACCGTGGTGCCTGTGAACCCACTCGCATCGATCACGTTCCCGCTCGCGCCGCCAGTCAACTGCAACTCTTCGATACCTAAAAGGCTATCGATCTCAGCATCAATGGTGAGTGCAGCATCCGTAGCCGTAAAGTCTGCATCTGTAATTTCCAACACGCGATCAACTCCGCCTCCTCCTGCGAAGACGTCCGCTCCGCCGAGCCCGGAGAACACATTATCAGCAGCGTTACCAGTGATCTGATCCGCTCCTCCTCCTCCGATGACATTTTCAATCTGTATTCCAACAAGCCAGAGTGTCGCTCCGGGGGCCACAGGTTGAGGGCCAGCATTCCCGAGATCGACAGTGACACCTTGTGTTCCGGTCATCGAGAAGTCCAAAGTATCAGAGCCGCCCGCGTCAAAGATGATTTCCACACCAATGACCAAGTCTGCGTTGAAAGCGTAGTGGTCATCCCCTGCGTCGCCGTAATAGACATCATTTGAGGTCGTGCCAAAGAACCAATCATCTCCATCATCTCCATGGAAGATCACTCGCTGGGCGGTAAAGCCAGAAGCATCAAACGAGTTGTCACTCGCACCACCCTCAAGATGAACTTCGTTCATATTTGCCAACGAAATGCCTGTCGTGACTCCTCCAACTGCAATTGCCGAATCAGTGAGGACCATGTCAGCGTCCTGGCTAAAGTAGATTTCATTTGTGCCACCCGCGCCATCCAAGGAAACGTTTACTCCAGTCCACTCACTAACAGTAAAGGTATCATCACCGGGACCGCCCAGGAGACTCGCGTCCTCAACCCCACTGAGTGAATCCGTTTCAGAGAACACGTCGGCACTCGAATTGAGGAAAGCATCGTCTAAAATGAACTCGATGCCGCCGAGAGACGCCGTTTGTTCGATCAGCATGTCCGTGCCTGTGCCGCCATCGACTTGATCGTCACCAGCCAACGGTGTGATCGTGTCATCGTCAGCACCTCCATTCAACACGTCAGACCAAATGGTTCCTGTAATCATGTCGTCACCACCGGCACCATCGAAGGTGAAGTTCCCCCGAGCTACCATCATTGGCGTAAGCGGACTGAGAGCCGAGCCGTCAATCGTATTTGCACTGACCCCTCCAGTGATCTCGAAGTTTTCCACATTGACCACGCTAATGGTGTCAGAACTCGCCGCACCAACATGAGTCACGCTAACATCAACGCCAGGAACACTAAGATCTCCAGGATTGGCATCATCGAAGACGAAATCGGCATTGGCTGCTTGGATAAAGAGGTCTGAGCCGTGTCCACCACCATCAATCAGGGCACTGCCGGTCCAACCGGTAAGATCGAAGGTGTTTGGAAGCGCCCCGCCCGTGAGACTAGCAAATTCCACGTCCTGTAACACGTCGTAGTCCGTGCCCTTGGTCACATTGGTATCCGTGAGCGTGAAGTCGACGTTCTCCGACTCGGAAAAGGAGTCGAATCCAGGGCCACCGTCGAGTCTATCATTACCTTCTCCGCCATCAAGGAAGTCATCTCCTCCGAAGCCTTCTAACAAGTCATTCCCAGGACCACCACGCAGAGTATTATCGAGGCCGTTGCCAGTGATCTCGTCGTCCATGTCACCGCCGATAACTTCTTCAAACCCACCTGCCTCGATGACCAAGGTGAGATTGCCAATCACTTGGTCAGCTGCAGGACTCGTTCCAAAGATGTTCAAGTCAACGATCACGGGGAAACCCGTCGTGGCGGAGAAGTCTAACACATCATGACCCACTAGGTCCGTTGGATCTTCAAAAATGGTCTCCTTGCCCCAGGCCTCATCGGCATCGAAGGCATAAATCTCATTTCCTGAACCACCCGCAAGGCTATCATCACCAGGACCGCCACTCAGCGTGTTGTCACGAGCGTTACCAGTGATATCATCATCGCCATCGCCACCGATCACCGCGTCGATGTCTTCACGCTCGAAGATCAAGCTAATGGGGGCGCCCGTATAGAGTGGGGTTGGCGTATTGAGCGAGCTAAGATCGGCAATCAGATTCTGAGTCATTGCCGAGAAGTCGAGCGTGTCGAATCCGGGATCGTCCGCTGCGATCGTCGCCGCATCGTACCCCACCACCGTCACATTACCGGTGTCCGTCGGCAGGAAGATGAAAGTGTCATCTCCAGGTCCACCGAGGAGCTCGTCATCACCGCCGCGGCCTTCGATGGTCACATCGCCATCGTAATCGCTAACGTCGATCTTGTTCCCACTGGCACCACCAATGAGGTGCGCTTCCTCGACACTATCGATGCTGTAGATCGATCCATTGCCGAGCGTCAAGGCACTGCTCTGTTCGAAGGTGAAGCCACTTAAAAGACTCGGATTGTAGGTCGCGACCAAGTTGAACACGCTGACCGTGTCCGTTGTCAGGGTGAAGGACGACGCTAGACTGGTCACATCGCTGAGCCCCACTGTACCACTGCCTTTACCGAGGCTGAGGTCGAGCGTTTGAATCACGCCGCTGACAGCACTAGCAATAAGCCCTGGCGAAGAGGAAAGCCCGGACCCGACCAGCGTCATGTCCGTGTCATTCTCGACAACGAGCTTGTCGATACTCGTGTCACCTTCGATTTCCGCATAGCCAGACCAATCAGTCAGCGTGAACGTGTTCGCTCCAGCCCCACCAACCAAACGGGTGTGCTCGAGATCGATCAGGGTGAAACGAGACTGGGAAAGAGGCTGATCACGGAAATCGAGGGTCAAACTATCATTTCCACTGAAGAACGGATCGATATCATTCTGCACCAAGGTAAAATCGGCGTCCGCTTCTGCCAGCAGATAGTCGAATCCATGACCACCATCGAGCTCGTCGTTGCCGAGTTCAGCAATGAGGTAGTCATCGCCCATGCCAGCGAACAGGAAGTCGATCCCGCTCTCGCCATTTAGGAAGTCATCACCCCCTTGGGCAAAGATGAAGTCGAAACTCGGACCGCCGGCGATGACATCGGCTCCAGGTCCACCGCTAAACTCGAGTTCAGAAAAGGGATCAAGTCCTTCACCAGTCGACATGCCAGCAGGCGCTGTTGCAGGAAGGAAACGTGCCGGTTGAAGATGCGTCGCGATGTTGCCGGAGTCTCCGAGGATGAGGTCCCAATCATCACCACCGTCGATGAGGTCATTGTCCGTGAGACCCGCACCAAGATGCTGGATGACCAAGACGGACTCGTCCAATGGCCGCCCCGTAGCAGCACGGATCGTCAAGTCAATACTGACACTATCGCACTCAGGAATAAAACCGCCACCAAGGATCGGCACCACGAAGGTTTCCGTCAATTCGCCCACTTCGAAGTGCACCACACCGGAGACCGATTCGTAGTGCGTCCCAGCGATGGCGGTATCGGCAGCGAGCGTATAGACAACCGCAGACTGTCCTTCGGCATTTCCACGAGTAAGCGTGACGATCGCAAGACTATCATCCTCGCTCTGATTCACGGTGTAGACTGGCTTATTGAAGGTCACGCCCTCAGAAGCAGGCGCAGGCGCTCCAAGCATCAATTCCACATCGACCGTTTCCGTCCCACCAGACGCTGGCGAGTAGATTGCGTAAGAGGTGCCAGTGTCCGGATCAAGCTCCACGGTGACCTCAGACCAACCTTCCGGAATCTCCACGTTCACGCGGTAGTTCCCAGGGAATGTTTGGAAGTCGTAGTTGCCTGAGTTATCTGTGAGAGTCACACCCACTTCGTTGCCCTTGTCATCGAAGAGATGGACCACGATATCCTCCGCACCGCCGCTGCCGGATTCGGTGATCGTTCCTTTGATCGTCGCATCGTTGCCCATGGCCGAGGTGTCGACTCCGAAGATGTAGCCATTGAGCGGCAAGACCCACGAATCGGCAGAAGCATCGGCATCGAAGATCGTTAGTTCGGCATCATAAAAGCCGTCCAAATTGATTGGCGAATAGTGGTTCGTCGCCGTCTGCCAGTGCCCACCCACGATGTGATCGTCACCTGCACCACCTTCGATGTAATCATCACCCGGTCCGCCGAAGATCGTGTCATCCGTACCACCACGGCCCACGGTGCTGTTCTCCGCCGGAGCAATGGTTTCAAGTGGCGTTGGCTCGTACCCAATGTCTTCAACCAGGAAGAGTCCGGTGCCACCTTGGAAATCGATACTTTGACTATCATTATCCGTCGTCGTCTCAAAGCCCGAGAAGAAGTTGAATATTAGCCCGCCCTTCACCGGCGATCCCGTGAGGGAGTCTTCCAACACCTCGATGGTCACCTGGCCATAATGAACGCTGGTAGTGAAGACCCCATCAGCATCAGTCGGCACGGTGACATCGGTACCCTGGGCGTCACGGACTCTCACATCCACGCCATCCATGCCGTATTCGCTGTAAGTGGCATTCGGATCACTGCTGAAGTCTTCGAAGAAGCCGTTGCCATTCTTGTCGTGGAAGACACGGCCAGAAATGCTGCTCGTTTCGTCGTCGAGGATTGTGCCAATCGCCGTCTCAGCACTCTCATCGATCACGGCATTGACAGGATTCTTGATCCAGACCCGAAGAGATTCAGGCGCCTCAAGCAGACCGTCATCGGTGATCGTCAAGCTTACGGCTTGCGTCCCTGGCGCGGCAAAGACAAGCGTTCCAGAAGTCGATCCGCTGTAGTCAGCAGCTTCCGTGGTGAGATCGTCAATCTGGAAATCGACCTCCACGTTATTCTGGAAGTCGCCTGTAACCGTCACATTGAAGATCAACCCAAAGGCAAGTCCCTCTGTGTTCGTCCCAAGCAACGGAGTCAAGGTGACGACTGGCAAAGGCTCGTCATCGACAATGGTTAGCGTGGCTTCGAACGGCGACGCACTCGCAGGTCGACCCGTCGGTGAGCGCAAGCTCATGTGGACCGTTTCATTGCCTTCCCAATCCGTGTCTTCGATGGTTGGGATATCAATCGTCTTGACGTATTCGCCAGAGGCAAAGCTCACGACCAGTTCTTGCTCGACGTAGTCCACGCCTCCCGTGGCCGTGATGCCCTGCGTCGTGAAGATCACGACGGCATCTCCGGAGGTTCCCGGACTGCGGACCAACGTGATCTCCGCCGTCTCACCTTCTTCCACACTGTAGAATGGCTCGGCAAACCGGACGGAAGAGAGTGCATTGCCGACGATCAGCGCATCGTTGGCCGCAATGTTCACAATGCCGTGGTTGTGCTCAATGTCAGCGTTGTCCGCTCCGATGATGTTGACAAAGAACTGCTCAGCACCTTCTGGCGCGAGATCATCCACCGTCACAATTTCGAATGTCTTGGTCAAGTCGCCTGGAGCAAACGTGAGGGTCGAACTGTCATCATCTATGCTAGCGGAAGCAGAGTGATAGTCTGGCGATGCCAAGAGAAGGAAGAACAAGGCCCCGGTATCGGCATAGTTTACCGCCGTGCCGTTCTGCGTGGCGTAGGTCACGGTGATTTCTTTCTCGCTCGCGAAGAGGAAACTACCCGTCGGGTCAAGCAGCCTAACTTCGAACTGCGGCGAGTCGCCCTCAACGATGTCGGTGGCATGCGGATCCCTGCCTGACGGCACGACCGGCAAGAGCTCGACCCTGACAGGATCGTCGTCATCAGAAATGACACCGACTCCGTGGCCATCATCGATCACCGCTTTGTCGGCGTCGAAGAGCTGGACGAAGAAATGCTCATCGTGTTCATCGACCACGTCGTCGTTCGTCGAAATCATCACGGTCTTCTCCGTTTCACCTGGCAGGAACGTCACCAGCTCATCCAAGGCGAGGACTGCCTGGAAATCCGCTCCCAAGGTCGCATAGTTCGCCTCTTTCTCCGCATCGTAGACACTCGAATCGACCACCTGATGCCGAACCGTAATGGTGCTTTGGCTAGGATTGGACAAACTGATCGTGAAGGTCACATCAGTGGCCTCGCTGTTGCCCATGTTCGAGTCGTTGATGCTCAAGGCCGGGATTGGATCGTCTTCAATGATCGTGCCGATGGCCAAGGTGTCGTCGAGCAGCGTTGGCAGGCCAGCGTTTGCGGGCTCCAACAAATTGGACAGTTGCAAGGTCAGCCCCTCATGCGCGCCTTCGTAGCTAAAGTCGCCTAACACAGGAACTTTGATCGTCCTGGACTGTTGACCGGGCTCGAACGTTAGCGTGCCACTCGTCTCGGTGAAGTCGACGTTGTTCGCCGCTGAACCTGGTGCGGTCGCATAATCGATCGTGAAATCGAAGGTCACGGCCCGCGAGAGTGTGACGACAAACTCCAATTCCGAGTCTGTATTGTTGCCCTCAATCACTTGAGCATCGGCGACAGAGATGGTGGAGTTGCCAATGAAACCAGCCGTGACATCGCCTCGAGATTCATTCGCATTCAGCGCAAACACGTCGGTGATCCCGATGTTAGGATCGCCCGCCGCATTGAAGTCGACGTTCACATCCGTGTTCGCGTCACTATCGATGGATTCATTGTCACCTTCATTGACCAGCGTGAGCACGAGGCCGGCTCCCGTGCCGCTGTCATAGGCTGATTCGAAGACCATGAAGAAACTATCAGGATCCAATCCAGTAGACTTAAAATTGCCGCGCGAGTCTGTGACCGTCGTGTCGACGATCGCATCGGTCAGAAGCAACGCGGCAGAAGGCTGAACCAACTGGATTTCCACACCAGCCAAACCGCCTTCACCCTCGTCACGAATGCCATTCGCGTTGTCATCGAGCCAAACGGATGAACGGATCTCAATGCCGGTGTCGCGGTCACCCGTCTTGCCGTGCGCATCGTCACCGAAGAGTTCATCGTCGCCAGTGCCACCATCCATGAAATCGTTATCGTCTTCCTCGATGACCTCGGTCTCACCGCTGATCATGAAGTTTCCACCGAAGAGGAAGTCATCCCCTTTCCCGCCAAAGAGGATATCGTAATTACCCCCACCGATGAGCTCGTCGTCACCCGCGGTGTCCGCATCGTCGTTCAGGCCGATGTCATTCACATCAATCGACGCCGGAGGCGCGCCGTTGGCGATATTGGTAATCTGAGTGAGCAGCGTCGCCTTGTTAAAGGCATCGAAGGTGTCACCGATCAAGAGATCAACACCTCCATGTCCACGCAACGAGTCTTCTCCCGGACCACCGACGAGGATGTCGTTGCCCGCGCTGCCATTGAGGGTGTCGTCTTCTCCACCGCCATCAAGGAAGTCATTGCCGAGGCCTCCATCGATGGTGTCCGCACCTTCACCACCTTCGACATCGTCATCTCCCGTGTCAGCGTCGATCTTGTCATTGCCACTGCCCCCCTTAATAATGTCGTTGCCAGCGTAAGCCGTGATCGTATCGGATCCGGCATCACCGTTCAGCTCATCATCGTTGGCCGTGCCCGTGATGACATCGGAACCGTCGCCGCCGTTGATCGTGACGGACGCTTTGCCCGCTGTGATGGTGTCATTGCCAGCGTCTCCATTGAGCACCAGACTTGGGCCTTCGCCCGTTACCGTGATGGTGTCGTTGCCGGACCCCCCATTCACCACACCCGAACCAATCACATCGGTGTCTTCACCACGATCCTTGAGTGTGATTGTATCATTGCCCACGCCACCATCAATATCCACCTCGGCGAGCACACCTAACAAGTCGATGATGTCATTTCCATTGCCGGCGTCTTCGACCATAATTAACGTCACATTCTCAAACTCGGCCGTGTAACCAGCAAAGGCCACTTCCACTTTCTCACCAGCACCATCGCCTTCAAGATGCGTCACCGTGAAGTGCTCAGCATCATCGGTCGTATCGATCTCCAAGCGATCGGCAGCGCGAGATCCGATGTTCAAGGTCAACGTGCCACCTGACTGTTCTGCCAAGATCGGCTCAGGACAGGTGATCTCAAACTCGAACAGCGTGAATCGACCAAACTCCCAGGTCTCCTCGATCTTGAAGAAGAACAGGTCAACCGTGAGGAACGCTTCGAGGAAGACGTAGATCTCGCCGTGAATATTGAAGATGCACCGTGGGTCAATTTGCGCCTGGGAAATGATCTCACTGATGCGCACACGCCCATCTTGATTCGGATCATTTAGGTCGAATCCAACTTCCAAGCCAAGCCCGCCACGCACGCCAACCTCAGCAACAAACAAATCGATTACGACGCCGGCAAAGACCTCACCGTAAAGTCGCAATTCGTCCCGATCATTGCCATTGGAATCGAAGTCCTTGATGTAGAACCCATCAAAGATATCGATGACCTTGTTAGACTCGATAAACTTTTGAATACCGAACGTGTCATAACCAAAGCCCCAATTGATCTCCACCCCGATGTTCCCGCCAAACTGCGCCGCCAGAGGTCCCAAGATTGGAATGTTGATCGCGAACTGAGCTTCCGCCCGGAAGGTCGGCATATCCCATTCGATCAGGGCCACCGGCTTACCTGTGAAGAGGCCCATGAGCTCTAACGGATTATCCCAGATCGGTATGCTGAAGTTGTCGATGCTTCCGACGTCACCTGCAAATCCCGCACTGGCCTGAGCACTGGCATCAAACTCGGGATCCGCCGCAGCGTTCTCCAAGAAGTCATCTGGCACCAGTTCCTTCACCGCCGCCGCCGTATCGAATTCCCCAGAGGCGCTTTGCTCAAGAATGAAATCACCCAACGGAATCACGACATTCGCACCCGTAGGAATGTTGTCGGCAAGCTCGATCACAAAGAGCGCCACATCGATGAACTTGCGCACGCCCGGATCGAGGTAGCCAAAGGACTCCATCACATCGAGCAGATTGATATCGCGCCCAGCTAGATCCGAAAGGATCGGAATCGGCGCGGTCACCGCTTCGATGATCGGCCGCACAGGGTCGACGGTTTCATCGATTTTGTTGAGAATCGGGCCTAGGAAGTCCGAGATCCAGGTACCAAGATCGATACCCAAGTTGTTGAACCCAAGTTCTGGTGTCGTCGCCCCGTCGCTTAGGCTCCATGACCAATCGAGGTTGAAGTCAACGACCACACGAGGGAAGACTGCACTCGTTCCAAAGCCTCCCGAAAGCTTGAGGTTAATGTCAGCAACCGCTTCGATGTCCGCATCCACGATGTCGCCGAAGCTCACGCCCGATCCGGTCAGCTCAGCGAACGTCAGCTTGCCGTCATCATTGGGATCCATGATATCGACGTGCAAGCCTCCAGAAAACATCGATGGCGCGTCTGGATCATCCATGACCGTCAGTCCAAGGAAGAACAACTCACCCGTGACATCGAGCCCAGGGATCGCGGCTTGGAAGCCAACAACGATTTCTTCCGAACTGCTCGTGTCGAAATAGAAGCCGTCCTCCTTGTTTAGCCCAAAGCCCAGGTCGAAGTCGAACCCGAGCATCAGCTCCACCTTGCCATCTACTTCCAAGCCAAAGCCTGGCACACCAATATCGAGATCGAGGTCCGCATTGATGAGATCGAGCCCCCACGAAATGTGCAGGTCGACAATGAGACCTTCGTCACAATCGAGCGAAACATCCAATTGCTCGGACCCCTGATCAGGATCGAGCGCCGATCCGTCTTCATTCACCAGGACATTCAGGCCACCAGGTCCGAGCGAATTCCAGAAGACATCTTTCAGCGCCGCCTCGATCGTTGCCGTGGCACTGCCCCCGTTGGCATCTAGGGCTTCCCGCACATCAGCAAGCATGCCATCGCGGAAGCGCTGGATGAAGTCGACCTGGTTGCCCAGCGTGTTGCCGATCAGCGGGAGGTCGATGTTGTTGGCCGCGCTCTCCAGGCCATCTTGAATCGTTCCTAACAAGCTATCGAGACCATCGAGTAAGAGGCCAGCACTGCTATCGAGGATCGCACAAAGATCCAAGTTATCGAACATCGCGCCAAAGTCCGGCGTGATGATGGTGATCTTGGCCACCTTGCCTGTACCATCATTCCCAGAGAGATTCGCCGCACTATATCCGCCGATTCCACCGATGGCCGAGATGACTGAAGAAGCCGTCGTTTGACCTGAATTGATCGTTACGGTCAACGTATCTCCAGCAAGTGAAGCCGACGCACCGGTGCCGACAACCGGATCCTGCTTAAACTTCACTTCAAAGTCCGCATTCGGCCCCGTCACCTTGAAGTCGTTGTTATCGCCGCGGAACGCAAGATCTACAGTGAAGTCAGCCTCAGCCTTATCGCTGACAAACACGCGAATGATATCTGGGATATCGACAACGAGGTGATTGTCAGGATAGCCGTCTCCGTTGTCGTCCGCATCCGAATCAAGTGGAGTGCCTTCGAGTGGCGCGTAGATCGGCAAGTCGGCGGTCAACCCAGCCTCGGCCGTGAAGCCAATGCTCTCGTGACTGAAGATCGTCTCGTGGAAGTAGTGGCGACCATCCCCGTTGTTGTCTTTCAGACCAAAGCCGACGTTGGCCTTGCCTTCGGTATCGGGGTCACCATCCGCATCGAAAGTGACCTCACCGTCGCGGACAAAGATTCCCACGACCGATCCGAGCGAAGCTTCAAACTCAAGATTCGAACCCAACACTTCCGCCTCAAGCACCACACCTGTGGTGTCATAGAGGAACGCCGTCACCGCACATGGATTCGTGATGTCCAAACCAAACTCCAAGGTCGCCGTCGCCGTCGCCGCCACATCGAGCATGCCATCGCCACTCACCGTGACAAACTCCGTTGCACTCTGAAGGAATGTAAGGGCAGCGCTGTTATCACCCTGGATCTGATTGAGAAGATCGTTCACATCGAACTGCAGATCAATCTGATCGCCGTAACCGACCATGTAGTTGAGCGAGAATTTGATCGCTGTCTTGGTCACGAAACCTTCGCCGCCACCTTCAGTCAGCGTCGCGCTCCACGGCGTGGTGACGGCGCCAAAGGCTGTGATGATGGCGTTCGCCGTCGTCTTACCAGGATCAACATGAACGGTCAGCGTTTCTGTAACCGCGTTCCACTCCACCAGCGACTGATCGCCACTGACGTCGTGGCTACCGAGAATCCGAATCGTGGCATCGGTCAGCCCCGTATTCGCCGTGGTGAACTTCAGCCCGTTGTTCGTACCGTATGGATTAAACGTCGCTTCCAGGTTGGGCCCAACCATCGTGATCATGGGATCAGCCGTGTCATCGACAGACGCATTGAAGACGCTCGGATCGAGATTGAAGAGCTCCTCCACCTTCTCCTCGAACATTTCGAGCATGGACTCAATGTCATCCGTCTCGTTCTCCGCCACCGCTTCAACCAAGTCACCGACCTTGCTTGCCCAATCTAACAAGTCCGAGAAGCTCATGTTCACGAACGGGATCTTCTCATTGAGGAATGAGAAGCTCTCCATCTCCGTGAGCAGGTCTGTCACGACACGCAGGCCATTGATGACGTCAAAGAAGCCCATCTTGCCAAACTGCCCTGCCCCATCGAGGCCACTCAGCGTGACAAACGTCCCAGTGTTCGATCCATCATAAGGATCGGAGTTGTAATTAAGGTCATTGATGTCCGGGATGAGGACATTGATAAATGGCTCGGTTCCCAGCGTGACCAAACTCGAAGCCGCTTTCAACTGCGCCTCGAACGCGCCTGTGAAGGTGATGTCGCCAATGATGCTATCCACGTTGGAGATAGCATTCGTCAGCTCGGTGATGAAGAATCGCCCGTCGCCGCTATCCGTGGCCAACAACGGCACATTCACCGTGATGTCTGAGGTCGTGTTAAAGAAGCTATCCGCAGCGACCGTCGATAGTTCGAGGAAACCCAACCGCACCGAACCATCGATACCAGCATCAGGTCCTGTCGTCTGTGTGCCGAAGCTCAGGGTTCCAAATAAATTCACGTCCTCAAGGAAGAGGCCCTTGATCGGTGCTTGCGAGACGCTGGAGTAGAAGAGCGTTCCGCCGCTATCAAAGCCTTCCGCGTTGAAGCCTAACTCATTAGCGAAGACGTCATCCTGCTCAGTAATAACTTCCAGACGCGTGATGATGCCTAACTGAAGATCAAGATTGCCGTCCCCATTCCCCAGCGCATCCTCATTCACGTCCAGGTTGCCATCGCCATCGAGATCCTCATTCTCACCGAAGACACCATCGTAATCATCGTCCTCGCCGGGTGCTTCCACAGCGAGGCGCCCATTGCCGTCCGTATCTTCACTGTCCACGACGAGATCTGGAATCATGTCATTGTTCGTATCAATGATGGGGATATCCAGCACACCATCACCATCCATGTCTTCATGAAGCGCGGAGATGGCGATCGTCGACCCGGCCTTCTGCGCGATGATGCGATCCTGCAGACCGGCATTGGCAAAGAGCAGGTTCAGGTCATCGGCCAAATCTTCGACCGAGGTGTTGTCCGATGTGTGAGGCAAGGCGCCACTTGGGTTCTTCAGCAACGTGAAGATGTGCGTTTCAGTTTCATTGATCTTCAGGGTGAAATGCGCGTCCTCCGTCAATTGCCCATCGGACGGTACCGGGATGGCTGGTGAACCCAACAAGCGCGGCACATCACCCGGCGTCAGATCGTAGCCCAAAGTGAACGACAAAATGAGATCGGCCATCGCGTCAATCGTGGCCTTCAGCTCGGCCGCCGCGACTTCACCCAGTGCGCCGAAATCAAAGTCCCAACTATCCGACCACCCTACCAAATCAAGAGTCACATCCTCGTAGAGGTAGAGATTGGTTTCGGGATCGAAGGTCGGCGGCGTGAGATCCAGTGCCGTGGCGAGATTAGTGACAAAGTCCGCGAGGTTGTAGCGCGACGTCTCAATGCCCGTCATGCCAGTATTGAAGCCAAGATCTGTCAGCGCATGAGGAAGCTTGTCATCGAAATCGAGCTTCAGGGTCGTGCCCTTGGCGATCTCAGCGTCTTCGAGTGAGATGGAGAAATTGCCGTCCTTGTTCTTGCGTGCCGTGACTCCTGCGGGAAGAGCGGCATCGAAATGGGCGACCAAGGCATCGATATCAGCGAAGGTGCCACCTAACAATGACACGCCTATCGGCGAACCGGTTCCTAACGTTAAATCGAAGTTGATCGGTCCCGTCAGCGTGACCCCACCGCCTCCATCTATGTCCAGGCTCGTGCTCACCTCGACGCTGGCCATCTTGGCAAAGACGTTATCAATGAAGAGCTGCGCAAAGTCGAAGGCGTCACCAACCGTCACACCATTCGTAAATGGAATCTCTGTCTTAAAGACTGAGGTCTCCTTGAAAAGATCCAAGAAGAGGATCACCTGCTTGAGCATGGAGAAGAGCGCATGCTCCGAAGTTTGATCAAAGCTCGGCAGCGTCAGGTTGTGCGTGATGTTTCCGCTAGAGTCGATCGAGACCATCACCGTGCTACCACCTTTGCCACTGAAGGTCACGGTGTTCGCCACAAAGTCGACTTCCACGACGAAGTCCGCAGGCAAGCTAAGCGGCCCGACCTGAATGTTTCCATTCACACAAACGTGCAGAGCTTCCGTCAGCGTGACGTTGATATTAAAGCCGCCCAGGCTCGTGCTGTAAGCCGCATTCGTCGTGTTCAGCTCCATCATCATGGAGCCCGTCATCCCGATAAGCCCCACATCGAACTCCATGTTGGCAAAGCCAGCCACCCCATCGGCGGTGAAGGCGAATTCACCCGTCCCATTGTGAAACCCAACAATTGGTAAGGCGCCCGCTGTAAGCGTGAAGTTGAGATCCTCGAATTTCACCCCGGTGAACGCCACAGTGCCGCCACCCGTCTTGACCTGTGAGAAGGTAAAGTTGCCGCCCAGCTCGATCAGATTGGGCGACACCATCGTCCCGAAGTTCAGAGCCAGATTGAGACCGCCACTGACTTCTAGGTGCTCACCCGCTTTGACATCAATCGTCACTGGCGTGCCTTCCCAATCGAAGACTTCCATGACCGCGTCCGCAACATCGGTATTGAAGCCAAAGTCGAGCGTCATCGCCATGCCACTATTGATCTCGAACCAGGAGATGCCTGAATCAACGGTGAGATCGATTGCTCCGGCACCAGCCACTTCGCCATCATTGATGACAAAGAGAGCGTGACCGTTGTTCAGGGTGAAGACATTCCCTAACGCACTACCTAAATTGAAAGCCACATCGTCAGCCACGATGGTGACCATCTTGGTCCCACCATCCGACACACGTTGCTCAAAGCCAAAGTCTCCAGTCAGCACATTGAACCCGCCGATCGTCAGGCTCATGTCCGTGGCGATGAATTTGACGAACTCATCAGCACCGAGATCAATGCTCTGTGTCACGCCCCCGACCACCACGCTAGCCATGACAGGGTCGGCGTAGGTCTTCACCTGTAAGCCCAACGTGCTCGTTCCCGTCGTTGCGAGACTAAAGCCGCCGATACTGAAGGCAAACGCACTGGCATTGATCTCACCGGCCAGACCATCCTTCGTTCCCACAAAGATGCCACTCAGACCGGTAAGCGTCAGCACCGTATTGTCCCCATCGTCAAGGAAAGGCAGCGTGACATTGTTGAAGCCAACCGTGACGACTTCATCACCTGAGACAGAGTCGGTCTGTTGCTCGAACGCGAAGTTCCCCGTGATGTCCATGGGGGCACCTGTCAATCCACCCGGATCGAGATTCAGCGTCCCTCCCGTTCCCTCGACGCGCACATAAGGTCCCTCAGGCACCTCGACCGTCACCGGAGTACCAAAGACCGTGTGGGTCTCATTGTAGGCCGTGGTGAAATCGTTGATCTCAACACTGAACGTCCCATCGAGGTAGGTATCGCTGTTCGCGTCATTTCCACCTAGGCCCGGAATGCCAAGCGACACCTTCGCATCATTGATCTCGCCAACCACACCATCGGTCGAATCTTCGTGGGTAAAGACTAACACGCCAGAAGCCTCCGCTACCGTTACCAGTTGATTGCCCACGAGATCTTGGAAGGAGAAGGCCAGGTCATTCACGCCGACGGTGATGACTTCGTCACCATTGTCCGGAATCGCATCGGGATCCTGGCGTTCGAAGAGGAAATCACCCGTCACCGTGATGTCAGGGATCGCCAGCTCCAGCGTGCCATTGCCCTCCACTCTATAATAGGGACCTGCCAAGAGTGTCTCGCTCATGCCTCCACCCGTATCCACGGTGATCTCGTCCGTCGCTGTATTGAATCGCAACTCATAGGTCCCGGACAATTCATCGACGCTCGGCACGGGCGGCGCGTAGCCAGGAGGCAGAGTCAAGGTTGCGACCCCTGCCGTGTCCCCATCCGCCTCTACATAGAAGTGACCAGTTCCAGTAGCTTCGAGCACATCGTAGATGGAGCCCCCGAAATTCACGCTCATCTTGAGTTCGGTGATCACGGCGGCGATTTCCATGTCGCCGCTTGCGCCATCGGCGCGGAGTTCAAAGACACCCTTCAACGTGTTCCCGAGAATAATCAGGCCGTCGCCAGGACCAGTGGCGTCCACCTTGATATACTCGTCTGGCCCGACCATGTCGAAGATGTCGTCATCCGAGACGATGTAGGTGTGGACACCCCCATACTCGAAATCCTGGCCCGCCCAAAGTCCGAGTGGGTCGTCGAGGGTTGCATCGAGAACGAATTCGGCCTCCACACTACCCGCCTTCGTGATGAGGAAATCCGTCGCGAAGTTCGGCAAGCTCTGGACCGCAGTCGAAAAGATACGCCCACCCGAAATCACCGATGGATCCGGCGTGGCCGTGACCGAAACATCGAGAGTCACCGTGGCTGAGCCTGCGAGATCGACACCGCTACCACCGACCCAAGATGGGACGAAATTCAGAAGGTCGAACGCCGTCGCTGTGACCTCCGTTTTAGCCGTGAGCGACCGAATATCCAGGTAGGCTTCCGTGGCCTCCCGACCGAACCCGAAATCGAGTTCCAATGAATTCTTTAAGGTGACAGTTGAACCCGCTCCAAATGCCCAGCTCATGAAGTCACTTGCCGCGTCCGCGATCAGCGGTGTGACCTGATTTTCGACCAGGGAGATCTTCACGTCCCATCCATACTCGGTCCCAGGAGGGTCACCTGGAGAGGAATACCGGCCGAGGACCGAATCAACCTCCACCGTAAAATTACCAAATATGGTTCCATGCAAATTCTCTAAGTCTTCCGTAATTTCAGACTGATCTGGTGTGAGGGCGAGCGCTGCTGAGATCACATTCTGAATCCGGTCCTGAACCACATCCTTAGCCTCGATCAGGTCATCGAAGCTCGATCCGATGAGCGGGATGTCCAAGAGGGCATCCGGTATATTCATGAGATCGTCGCCCAGATCACTCACATCCCGAAGCGCCCGATCCACCTCGGGAACAACCGACTCTGTCTCCACCACGCGAAGTCGAATCTCCTGGCCAATCGCATCCACTTCAGGAACGAAGGCCAACTCGGTTCCTGGAACCACTGTTCCCAAGTAGTTGTCGAACTCACCCGTCATGGTGCCGGTCCAGGTCAGGATCGTATATAGATCATTCGCCGCCGGCTCAAATCCACTGAGCAGCGTCACATCCAAGGTACCTCCCAATTCCACATCTCCGGTCACCACAATCTGGTCATGCCCCACACCCGCACCCGCATTGCTTTCAATCTCTATTTCCGTCGTGGCCCCAGCACCCAAAGTGAGGGATGGCACCGCCAGAATACCGGGAGAGTTACCAGGAGCAACGGATCCGCCCGTCACAATCACTGATAAACTGAGCGAACCCGTCCCAGAGAGCCTATCTTGAGGCCCCAGAACGAGTTCATTATCAGTAAGTTGGACGTTATCATCGCCCAAATGGATGTGCGTTCCAGCACTCGGCGGTCCATTTGCTGCGTTCAGGGTCATGACCAAAGCCTCGGCCATGGGGTCGCCCTCGATTTGTGAATCGAAAGTCTTTAAAAGGTCCGGCGCTGCTGCCAAATCGATCGGTTCACCAACCGAAGTTGAGACCGTCTCGACACCAGCCGCTGTAGTCTCAGAAACCGGATCCGCGTCATCGGCATCCTCAAGCACGGTCGCGGCGAGATCATCCGAGTCGGATGACTCTTCTGCATCGCCGAGGTCCGGCCATACCTCCACAACCTCAGCATCAGCAAAGAGATCGTCCCGACTTGTCGACTCGAGCTCTGCCTGCGCAGATTCTGTCTCTCCCCCAGCCCATTCTTCTTGAATCACGTCCGCCGCTTCGAATCCAACCGGATCGGTTTCGTTCTGTAAAGAATCGGCACCGACTCCTAGACCATCCGCCGACAACAGGAGTCGAGGCTCAAGGGCCTCCACTTGATACTGCTGGCGTTGTCCAGAATTGCTCATCAATGCTTTCAGGGACCGAGGTCCGCATAAACCTATACACCAATCATCTCCAGTTCTTACAGCAAAATTTTATTGAAATCACACGATCCTATGAAGCTATCGGAAATAGACAATTCCTTCAATCAGCATTGTCCTGTTGGTGAGAAGTTTCTCAGGCCCGTCTTGTCGGATACGACCAACCTGAGCTAGCCTACAACCATGCCAGCCAGAGCCATTCTCACACTCGCCGTGCTCGCTCTAATCGGCTGCGCAAACACCCCATCGCAGCCCTCGGGAGACGGCCCATTCGCGGCTGTTCACGGACATTGGGTTTATAGCCATTTGGGTCAGCCAACCATCGACATTCTCGACGGCCAAACCACAATCGAGAACACCCTCAAACGGTGCGAGATTAGCATCTCTGAATCTGGAAAAACGTCGCTCCGAACTCAGGATGGTGGACGCATGAAGTTCACCCTGCAAGTGGCCGAAGATACCGATAAAATTCTCCGCCTTGAGGCCACGGAAGGTGAGGAGTCAAACTGGATCTACGACAAGGAAACCGATCGACTTATCATGCCAATGTACCTCATGATCGAAGACGCTGAAGGGACCATTCCCGCCTACTTCGCCCGATTGCCATGAATCGACCGATTCATGGGGGCACCTTCAAGCAGACCCACTTCGAGGCAATCGCCCCCCACAAGGCTCAGCACTGCTATGTCGAGAAATATTGGCAGCGCGACTTCGACATCCTCGTCTATAGGTAGTCTTGTCCTCGCACACTTCAGCCGCTACTTGCCGAGAAGCGATTCCCCGGCTTAATTTCATCTCTTATGCAAGCTAGGGCTGTCCTCCCTCTCTTGGCGCTAGGCATCATCGGCTGCGCCTCGATCGTATCTGAGCCTCTCCGGAAAAGTGGCCTCGCTGCTATTCAGGGACGCTGGATTTATAGCCACCTTGGCGGGCCCAGCGTGTGGAAGGATTCTGTCTCTGATGGAGAGGAGTTGATCGAAGGCAGGCTAATAGAATGCCGGATTGTGATTGGCGGCCAAACCGCGCTAGTCACCCCAAATGGCGAAGGCATGAATTTCACCCTGCAGGTGGAAGAAGAGACCCCACTCATGATGCTACTCGAAGCCACCGATGGCAAAGAAACTGGTTGGACCTACGACAAGGAAACAGACCTACTCATGATGACCATGTCCCTCACCGTCGATGGTGAGAAAGGTAAGATCCCAGCTTATTTCAAACGAGGGTAAGGACATGACCAGGCTTACCATTCCTTAAAAGAAAATGAATGCGCTACGTTTCAGAGTGCTTGTTGGCCTGCTCGTCAGCATCGCCGCGCTATCTCAAGCAGAAGATTTCCCACCCGCGGAAGTCCGCCTATTCACTGGAGACAGCCCCACTGAGGGACTCGATCTCGCCCACGAACCCGGAGGACTTTTCACGCACGCAATCAATTTCGGGGGCACTGATACTCTCACGATCGGAGGCCTAGCATTCCAACCCGACAGCGCCCTACCCGATCTCAACCTCCAGTCGAACCCAAGCATCCCCGCATGGGAAACGATCAACAACTTTGGCTCCACGACTGCAGATGCTAGTCTCGCCACGCTCCTTCACAGCATGCGCTGGGCGTCCCACCCTGAGGATCTCGCCTTCCAGCTTACCGGCCTCGAAACCGCCAGCTCACACAAGCTTCAGCTCCTCTTTGTCTAGAAATGCTGCCAACGCGGCTTCGACATTCTAGTCAATGACAACGAAATTCTCCGAGGCTTCAGTCCACAGCAACTCGGAGGCGACGCCAGCGATAGCGGCGTGGTTGTCAGCATCGTACTACCGCCAGGGCTGACCGAGATTCAGATTGTTCTACGCGGCGACGCCCGCGGATTCCCTGATCCCTCCCCCGTCATTCAAGCCGCCACCCTGGAGCAATTCCCCACCGAGCCTGCCACAACAGCTGCTCTCCCTCTGCTCACTCTAAAACAAGCACCCAACAAAAACACCCTCGTATGGCTCAGCACTCCAGGTAGCACCTACCAAGTCGAGTATAGCGAGACGCTCGACCAGGCCACCTGGCTTCCGATCAGCGGCACTCTCGAAGGCACCGGCGACACTCTCTTATCACAAGACTCGAATCCGGCCAGACTTGCGAAGCCGGAAGGCTTCTACCGCCTCCACGTGGAGTAAAGAAGCTCTAACGGAAATCCACATATCTGTTTCCCGGACCTTCATGCTATCGTATCGGCAGCATTCCTGTCGACGCCAGCCACGTGCCATTCCCAACTGAAGAGGTTCACCGAGAAAGAAAAGTCCCCGCATGATCAGCGGGATCACCGCGACAAATCTTGACATGAGCACCCCAAGCAATACCGCCATGAGCGTCGCAGCAAATAGGTAATACTTGATGCGAACCACCCTGCCATCGCCCAGGATACGCAACCTCGTCACGCACTTGCCAATCGCCCAATCAAAGAGATCGATAAGCCTACCTAGCACACAAAGCTAGCCACAGCCCCCCTCCCCCCGGGGAATGAGCACACAAACGAGGTGAATAACACCTGCAGAAACAAGAGACCATAAGATCCTGGATAAGATCCGAGCTCAAGGCAGCGTCTAGACGCAAGATGGCTTCGGTCGCGTTCATCCGCACTAGACGGAAGGCTGCCACCTTCATGCCTTCGCCAATCTCCCCCGCAAAATAAATGAGATCGTTGCTTCGCAAACTTGTCCCAGTTACCACCGACGAAAAGTGCAGCTCGCCCATCGTTTGATCCAGTTCACGAAACGTCCAGCCAGCACTCACTTTCCCCACATTCTGCTGTCGCACATCATACGGCCAGCACACGATGAAAAACAGCGTTAGGAAAGCGAGGAAGCAATTCGCTTGAACAAGGCGCTGAGCCGGAGCCGCCAACACGGATGATCCAATCTTGCGACACCACCGACGAAGCTTTGCCCTCAGCTCCGGTGGCCCGATCGAAGAAAAACGCCAACGACAGAAGCTAGTGCGCCATTCTCACTAGTCGAGCTGGAGGTCCGGCAGGAAACCTGCGCTTGTGGACAAATGGCAGGAAATAGTCCAGACGAGTCAACGCACAACTCCGCTCTCGCAGGCTCTCCTTAGTAAGCAAGACAAGCACACACACCAAACACAAGACTCCAAACGTGACGGCAATGGTCTTCCAGTCGGAATGAAGATCGAGAACGGCCAGCACGGTAATCCGAGCCCCTTTAGTGTGCACGCTTGCGCGTCCAGAGCCGCGGCGGTCGCATTGATCACCGCGACCGCCGTGATCGTCGCCCGACTTGTAGCGTCCACCTCTTTGAGGCTCTGTTTGATAATGATCTGAACAGGCACGTCCGACAGGGCGGAGTAATGCTACTGCTCTTTGTCCTTGGTGATCTCGACCTGATCCATACGTCCGCCAGTCACGGTGGCAGCCATCTCAATAGGCCCCCTCATAACCCATATCCGATCCATTGCATACGCCGTCAGCCAGCTTTGAGATATCGAGAAGCTCAGAGCGCTTAATCATGTCGATGCTATCTTTTGCCCGCGCATGATAGCGTCTATCGTGGTCTTCATTCCACACCTTCGGAGCGATAAGCACGTTCTCATACCAAGTGATGGCGTCCTTAAACTTACCATCCAAACGACAGATATCACCAGCAATGAGATGCAACTCGTGAGGCTGAGCTATCCGCACCTTTCTAAAAAGACCCTGTGCTACACTGAATTCCCCCAGGTCACCGAGCTACTTGATTTTTGCTAGGGCTAATCCATTAATTCAGATTTTCACCCAAGTGCTTATAGCCCAGAGGTTTAGAAACGATTCGAAGTGAGAAGCTTTACG